>NZ_JAGINT010000001.1:3476704-3792768 GCF_017876295.1 Kribbella aluminosa
ACCGTACGCGTCGGCGACGAGACGTAACCGCGCCGGCCGGTCAGCGGGCAGCCAGCCGATCCGGTCCTGGTCGAAGTCGTCCTCAATCGGTACACACAGCCGGCCGAGCTGAGCGAGATCATAGACGCGACGGCCTGGGGCGGCGAAGTCGAAGTCGAGCAGTGCGACCGCGACGCCCTCACGGAACACGACATTCGAGAGCTCCACGTCGTTGTGGCACACCAGCGTCCCG
Organism: Kribbella aluminosa; assembly: GCF_017876295.1. NCBI lineage: Bacteria > Bacillati > Actinomycetota > Actinomycetes > Propionibacteriales > Kribbellaceae > Kribbella > Kribbella aluminosa. The sequence continues at coordinate 3,476,937 of NZ_JAGINT010000001.1, forward strand.
CCCGCAGGGTCCGCCAGGCTGTCATTCCAGCTCAGCCCCTGAGAGTGAAACCCGCGCGCGGCGTCGTGCAGCCCGCGCAGCAGCCTGGCCACGGACGCCAACGCTGTGTCGGACTGGCTCCACTCCGGATAAGGCGCCACTGGGACGTCGCCCTCGATGAACACGAGGCGCTCGCGTCCGTCCTCGTCGATGCCGACCGGTACCGGGGCACCCTCGAATCCGGCGTCTCTCACCGCCCGCAAGAGCGCGTGAACCGAACCCGACTGCGGACCCGACGGACGAAGCACATGCCGACCGACACGGACAACCTGGCCCGCGTTCGCAATCCCACCGTTCAACTGCTGCTCGGCCACACCGGAAGTTTGACCGACGGAGCGCAGCCACAAACAGACCGTCGACAACTAGGCGTCCACCTCACGAGAACCGACGGCCTCCGGAACTCGACTTGCGTGGGCTTCTGGGGGGACAGGCGACCGCGGGCTTCTGCGGCGGGCAGGTGGACTTACGCGGCGTTGTCGCCGCGGGATTCTGGAGGTTCACGCCACGGGTGCGTTGCGCCTGGGTCGGGGCGTACTTGGATCGGCTCGTCACCGGGAGCCTCACCCCACACATCGAATCCCGCGCCACCCGACGGCTCCTCGGGAATGACGGCGTGTGGGACCGCGTCGGAGTCTTCGCGCCAGGGAGCGAATCCAGCGACAGGTCGGAGTACTGGCTCGGGTTCCGGCGTCGGCCCGCGGTTCCTGAGGTGCTCGCGGGTGCGGGTCTCGTCGGTGGTGTCGCCCGAGGGGTTGAGGCGTACGGCATCCGCTGCGGTGATCCAGGCTGGGTCGGTGTCACGAGGCCAGGCACGTGTTAGTGCGCCTGCTGTGGGCTCGGCGGTATGGGGAGTGATTGTTGGCGGTCGGTATCTGTTGCGGGGAACGGGGTCTGGGGTTGCCCAGGTGGGACGGGCGACCTGGACCGTGCCGTGGGTGATGTTGATCTGCCAGTGGCCGGCGTGCAGGTCGCGGTGGCATCGTTTGCAGAGGAGCACGAGGTTGTCGAGCTTGGTTTCGCCTCCGTCGATCCAGCTCAGGACGTGATGGGCGTCGCAGTACAGCGGTGGGGCGCCACAGCACACGCAGCCCTTGTCGCGGGCGGTCAGGGCTTTGCGTATCGGGCCGGTGGCGAGGCGGACGCTGGTGCCGAGGTCGAGGGGCTGGGAGTCCGAGCCGAGCACGACGGGCAGGATCTGAGCGTCGCAGGCCAGTCGCCGGATCGTCGCCGCGGACAGCGCTTCGCCGTAGATCAGCTGACCGGTCGCGTTCGCGGTCGCTGCCTTGAGATCGTCGAAGTCGATGGTGACGACGATCTGCGGCGTCGGCCCATGCCCGCTCCCGGACCGTCTCCTCTGACGCCGGCCGACATCGGATGCCGCCGCACCCGGCATCCCGGATGCAGAGTCCGGCCCAGAGTCCGGCCCAGAGTCCCGCACTGCCTCCTGCGCAGTGTTGTGCGCCGCGTCCTGCGTGGGAGCGGCTCCGGCGGTCGCGGTGTGGGGGGCGGTGCTGAGGACGGTTGTGAGGGCGTCGGCCTGGCGTTTGTCGCGGCTGCGGGGGTCGAGGGCGCCGTCGACAGTCTTCCGGGGCTTGGCGTGCGTGTGGATCAGAGTGCGGAACAGTTCAGCGTTCTCGTTGGCCAGGAACCCGGTGAACGCGACGCCGTTGTCAGCCGTCTTCAACTTCAGCGCTTCGCGGTCGTACGCCTCCCGCTCGGCCGGCTCGGGGCCGTCGGTGTCGAGCCGGTTGCGGACCTGGACACCGGCCTTGCGGAGGTCGAGTGGACCGTGAGTACGCCCGAGCTCCACCATTTCCCGCTCGGCGACTGCCAGATCCTCGACCGGCACCGAGTCGGGAAGCTTCTCCAGTGCGGAGACGATCGCCTCGGCCTGTGCCGGATGCAGCCACACTCCATTTCCTGGAGCGTCCTCGACGGCTTCGTCAGCGGTGGTCCCAGGCGCAAGGTCGGGCAGTGCGGCCTCGACGGCGGGGTACTTCGTCAGCGCCGTGGCGAGCTGGACGTCGCGGCGAGCCTTCGTGGCGTCGACTCGATAGCGGAACGTCAGGAACCGGGTGGTCGTACCGGCACCGAGCTCCTTGGCGTAGCCGATGGTCTCGATACCGGCGGTCAGGTGCAGCACGAGGGTCTCCAGGCGTGCGATTTCGGCGTACGCCGCGTCGAGGGTCGACACCATCTCGGCGCCGCTCATCGACCACACCGGTCGCTCCCCGAGAATCTCCATACCTGAACTGTAGACACCGCCTCCGACAGTTCCAACCCAGAAAGCCCTTATTTCCAAGGGATTTCAGTAATCGAAGTTATCCACAGACTCACCGGATTCTGCGCACGCCCGCGAGGATGGCTCGTGTAACCTGGCATGAGCTCGCGGCACTTATCGTTGCTTCGGGCAACATATCCCGGCGATGCGACCGACGAAACGGAGGGAGAGTCCACTGCAACGCATCTGGTACGTCGCCTACGGATCGAACCTCGCCCTCGAACGCTTCAACTGCTACCTGTCCGGCGGCATCCCACGCGGCGGCGCTCGCGACTACCCGGGCTGCCGCGACCGAACTGCACCGCAACGGACCGCTGCCGTCACAGTCGCCGGCGGGCTGGTCTTCGCCGGGGCCTCGAAAGTCTGGGGTGGTGGATCGGCCTTCTACGACCCGTCTGCTCGCACGCAGCTCGCCGGTCGCGCGTACCTGCTCACTCCCGAGCAGTTGGGCGATGTCGCAGCGCAGGAGATGCGGCGCGAGCCGGGCGGCGCGTACGCTCACGAACTCGCCTCGATCCTGCCGGCCGTCACCGAACCGCACTCCCTCGGTGACGGCCGCTACGAGACAGTGGTACGGCTTGGGGAGTTGGACGGCACACCCATGTACACGATCACCCACGGGGGAGTGGCCACGCTCGAGCCGGTCGCTCCCACCGCGTCGTACCTCCACTGGATCGCCACCGGCCTCGCCGAGGCGCACGGGTGGAACGTCCACCGTGTTGTCGACTACCTGCACGCGGCGCCGGGCGTCCGGCTTGGATGGACACCCGGCGCCTTGCTGTCAGTGCTCAACGGTGGTGCGGGCGGCGGCGGATGACTTGGCCGGGCCGCTCTCGAAGGTGGCGGTCAGGTCGGCGCCGTCCCGGCCGCCTGAGTCCTCCGTCCAATACTGGAGGGTGCGACCGTCCCTTATGCGACAACATCAGCCGGCGCGCATGTCGAAGCCGCCGGGCTCAGGCGGCTGCGAATTCGCCGAGATACGCGAGATGGTGGGAGGTGGCGAAAGCGACCGGGACGCTGGTACCGCCGAGTCCGTGGCCCCCGCCGTCGGCTGCCTCGGCGAGTCGATCGTCGCCCCAGGAGTAATCCGCCCCGGAAAAGCTTCCGGAGTTCACCAACTCACCCGACACCAGCCGGAGCGTGCTGGCTCGGGCGTTGTCGCCGTCCGCTTCGCGTAGGCGTTCCCGCAGATAGAGCCAATGATCGGTGCAGGTGTACTTGAGGTTGATGTGGTTGCTCCGCCAAGGTTCGCCCGGTGCCGGATGAACGGCGCCGTAGTCACCGAACCGGATGCGGTCCGACGTCGCTGTCCTGACCGTATGCCAGAGGACTTCCTCGAACCGAGGCTGTTCCCAGTGATGAATCTGCTCCAGCTCCTGGGGGACAGATCCACTGAGTACCGTGATCGATCGGTACTCGCGCGACGCCGGCACACTGTCGAGCAACACGAGTACTACGTCCACCAACCGCTGGCCGGGTCCGGCGACATAACCCGCATCCAGCACGAGGTCCACGCGCGTCGGATCGAACGCGAGCCGCTCCACGAAACGACCGAGCGCCTCGGGGGCGGTCCGGCGTACGTCGACACGCACCGCGCAGCCCTGGCCCATTTCACCGGACAGCTGGCCTACCCGGGTGAGCAGCGCCGGATCGGCACCGGTGTGGACGACCGGGACGAACGGCACGGCCTCGTCCTCCATGAACAAGGCCGCGGTTGGCTGGAGCCGGTGGTTCAGGCGTTCGAGTACGGCGCCGGCGCCTGGCGTGGAGGTCAGCCTCGTGGTATCGATCATCGCGCTCCGGCCGAGTGTCCACAGCCCACGGACGGCCTTCTCCACACCGTTGAGCAGGCGCTCGACCTTGTCCTCCGGCACAGAGTCGAGCATCAGTAGCGGCTGTACCGCCTGGTCGGCGCGGAGCGCTTCGAGCGCGGTGAACTCGCCTCGCTTGGCGCGCAGAGCCACGAGCGTCCGGAAGTTTTCCAAGGGCTGCATGCCACCGCCTCCATCACCCTGTGTGATCGCCCGTTCTTCGAGAGTAAGCGTTGGGTCCGATTCCCGCACGCGACACGAAATCGTCTACTGCAGACGGCCGGCCTACCGGAGGACGACCGGACCCGGTGACAGGAACCGGTCATTCGGGCTGCGGATGCACCTCGCAGCGGTCACAATTGGTCTACCTGTTCGTGACCGAGAGCGATGCCGATGAGCTACCAGCAGTACCCGCCGCCCCCGCAGGGCCTGCCGTACCCCGGACCGGCCCCGAAGCTCCCCGACCGCCGTCCCCGCGACCCGCTGGCCGTTGCCCTGGGCAACGCTTCGCTGCTGGGTCTCGGGTACTTCCTGATCCGCCGCTGGTTCTTCGGCGCCCTCGGCCTCCTCGGTACGGCGGTCCTGGTCGTCCTGCTGTGCACGCAGCGGAAGACCGGGTACGAGTTCGCGCTGATCGGCTGGGGTCTGCTCCAGGTCGTGCACGGCTGGTTCCTGGCCCAGCGCCACCCGGTCCGTACGGCGAACCTCACCAAGCGGCTGGTCGCGCTCGGCGTCACGCTGCTCGCGTTCGCGGGCGTCGCCTTCGAGCGGTACGACGTACACCGGATCGACAAGGACGCCGTCGCGGCACGGCAGGACGGCGACTGTGGCGGCGTCCGGGCGGCGCAGGCGAAGTACAACGTCGGGCACCGCATCGGCGACGCACCGCGGACCGTCCGCGTCGAGACCGACACGACGGCGTGCGAGAAGATCGACGCGGCCGCGGCCGTCCTGCGGAGCGCCCGGCCGGAGGCCGACACCGCCCGGCTGCAGGTGGGATTCGAGATGCTCGCAGCGGTCGTCGCGCAGCCCAACCAGGAGCCGACCACGCGGACCGCGCTGAACGAGTTCCTGGGCGGGCTGCCGCTGAAGGACGCGTGCCAAACGGCCACGATCACCGAGTGGCTGCGCGGACGGGCCAAGGCCGGCAACCTTCTCGACGAGGCGAACCAGGTCGTCCCGCGGATCGAGCCGAACGCGCTGCTCGGCTGCGGCGATGCCAAGCTGGCCAAGTCCGACTGGACGAACGCGCGCGGCACCTACGTGCTGCTGGTGCAGCGCTATCCGCACGCCAAGCAGTCGGCCCGCGCCCGCGCCGGTATCAAGAAGGCCGACTACGAGATCCTGCAGGCGAAGATCCAGGCCGAGCTGGCCCGCGTACGTGGGCTGGTCAGCTCCGGTGAGTACTGCTCGACCCCCGCGAAGTACAGCCCCGCTCCGAAGCTGCGCTCCGGCCTCAACCGGGCGGTGTTCGCGGGCAAGACCGACTACACGAGCAAGCTGCCATCGCAGTGGAAGGGTACGACGGCCGACAACGCCGCGATGGTGGTCTGCGCCGGCGAGGACACCCAGGGCGCCGCCGTACGTACCTGCCCGTACCGACCCTTCGTCGGCGGCGGCTCCGGCACCCACTACGTGACGTTCCACAAGATCGCGGTCCCGGTGCAGGTGTACGAGCTGCGCACCGGCCGGCTGATCCAGAAGACCACGGCGCAGATCAGCGGCTCGGTGTGCCCGGCGACGATCTCGTACACGACGTACAACGGCGTCGGTGCCCCGGATCCCGATCAGGACGTGCGGCCGACCGCGGCCACCATCCAGGCGGCGTTCCGGCCTCTCGTCGTGCGGTAGTGAACGGCGCATACTGACGGTCACCTGCTCAGAAAGGGCCTGCGGATGACCGAGCCTGCTGGTTACTCGATCAAGACCTACCGCTACCTGCGGATGGCGATGGTGGCGATGATCGTGTTGCTCGCCGCGGCGGTGCTGATCGAGTGGTCGAAGACCGATCCGCACTGTCTGCAGACGTCGATCAGCGCGTACTACTACACGCCGGTACGGGCGATCTTCGTCGGTGGGCTGATCACGATCGGCGTCTGCATGGTCGTGCTGAAGGGCAACACCGAGACCGAGGACATCCTGCTCAACGTGGCCGGCATCCTGGCGCCCGGTGTCGCGCTGGTCCCGACACCTGGGCAGGGGGACTGCCATTCGGTGCCGGTGGTGCTCGGCGACGCGGCGGCCAACGTCTCGAACAACATGCTCGCGCTGTTCGTGGTCGGCGTACCGTGCCTGCTGCTGACCGCGTACTTCGTCGTCCGCGACCGGCTCCGGGAGCCCAGCGCGTGGACGCCGGCGTACCTCCTCGGGCTCGGTGTCGCGGTGCTGGTCTTCGGTGGCGGGCTCGGCTGGTTCCTCGTCGACCGGTCCGGGTTCATCGGGCACGCCCACTACGCAGCCGCGATCGTGATGTTCGCGTGCATCGTCGCGGTCGTGGTGGTGAACGCGGAACAGCTCCGCCGCAAGCACCGCGTACCGCAGTCACGGGCCAACCGGTACTCCGTGATCGCGGTCGCGATGGTCGTCGTACCGCTGTTGATGGTCGCCTGGGCGAAGCTGTTCGGATGGGCGCACGCGGTGCTCGGCATCGAGGCGGCGCTGATCGTGCTGTTCGCGGCGTTCTGGATCATCCAGACGCAGGAGCTGTGGAGCGAGGGTCTCCGTCAGGAGTTCCCGCGGTCACCGCAGGCCACGCCGTCGCCGTCGCAATCGAGCGCGCCCGAGTAGCCGGGGTCGTCATGACCGGTGCGCTCACCCGGAACAAGGGCGCCGTACCGCTCTGCTTGCTGGTCCCGAACGGGTCGAGCAGCACGATGACGATCAACGCGACGGGCACCACGACGAACGCGAGTGCCGTCGTCCGGCGGGTTCCGCCGTACCGTCCGATCGGTCCGCGGACGCGGCGGCCGCGCTCGTCGACCCAGAACGCCCAGCGCGCGGGCGGTGCCGGCCAGGTCCGGGGTGGTTGCCAACGGCGCGGCGGTTGCCAGTCCGGTCGCGGTGGTGCGGGCCACTCCGGCGGTGTGTTGAACTGCCTCACTTCGATCCTCCCCGCGCAGCCTAGCGATCCCGGAGAGGGCCGAACAGTTTCATACGTTTGTCTCGTCGGAGAGCTAAGTCTCGTTGACAGACTTAGCGAGGTGGTGTGAGGCTCGGTCCATGACGGAGACTCAGCAGGGGGTGCGGAGCCGGACCTTCGAATGGACGGATCCGGCGGCGACGGCGGCATGTCTCGGACGGTCGTCCGGCCTGGAGATGCTGCAGGCGATGCGCGACGGAGACCTCCCGGCGCCGCCGATCCTGCACCTGGTCGGCGGGACCGGGCTCGAGGTGGAGGAGGGCAAGGTCACGGTGCTGATGCCGGCCGCCGAGTTCCACTACAACCCGCTCGGCACCGTGCACGGCGGCGTCATCGCAACCCTTCTCGACACCGCCGCCGGCTGCACCGTCCACTCGACGCTCCCGGTCGGCGTCGGCTACACGTCCCTCGACCTGATGACGCGCTTCATCAAGCCGGTGACGATCCAGTCCGGCCTACTCCGCTGCGAGGGCGGCATCATCAGCCGCGGCCGCCGTACGGCGGTCGCCGAGGCCCACCTGTACGACGAACGCGGCAAACTCCTGGCCCACGCAACCTCCAACTGCCTGATCTTCGAACTGCCTCAGGCCTGATCAGCCAGCAGCTTCTCGGTTGCCACGAGGCGGACGCAGGTGGCTAGGCCGGTGATGGCGGTTTCCACCTCGGGGAGCTCCGGGTAGGTCGGGGCGATCCGGATGACCTGGTCGGTGGGGTCGTCGCCGTACGGGTGGGTGGCGCCGGCCGGGGTGATCGCGATGCCGGCCGCCTTCGCCTTCGCGACGACCTCGCGGGCGCAGCCCTCGGGCACCTGCAGGCTGACGAAGTACCCGCCGGCGGGTGCCGTCCAGGACGCCAGCCCGGTGCCGCCGAGCTCCGCGGTGAGGATCTTGTCGACCGCGTCGAACTTCGGCCGGATCAGCGCGGCCAGCGTCCGCATGTGCTCACGCAGACCGTCCGCGTCGCGGAGGAACTGCACGTGCCGGAGCTGGTTGATCTTGTCCGGGCCGATGCTCCGCTTGACCGTGTGGCTCAGCCACCACTTGAGGTTGTCCGGGGACGACCCGAAGAACGCGACACCCGCACCGGCGAAGGTGATCTTCGAGCTCGACCCGAACACGAACGCCCGGTCCGGGTGACCGTTCTCGGCGCACAGCGCGAGTACGTCGGCCAGCCGCGCGGGCGAGCCGGTCAGGTGGTGTACGGCGTACGCGTTGTCCCAGAAGATCCGGAAGTCCGGCGCCGCGGTCTCCATCGCGGCCAGCCGGCGGACCGTCTCGTCGGAGTACACCGTGCCGTCCGGGTTGCTGTACTTCGGCACGCACCAGATGCCCTTGATCGCGGCGTCCTCGGCGACCAGCCGCTCGACCACGTCCATGTCCGGGCCGTCCGGCGTCATCGGCACCGGGACCATCGTGATCCCGTACCGCTCGCAGATCCCGAAGTGCCGGTCGTACCCCGGCACCGGGCAGAGGAACGTCAGCCCTTCGACGTCGGCCCACCGGGTCTCCGCGCCCGGCACCTTCCCGAGCAGCGCGAACACGACCGCGTCGTGCATCAGCTCGAGGCTGGAGTTCCCCGCGGCGAGCAGCTGGTCCACCGGCACCTGCAGATCCTCGGCGAAGATCGCCCGCACCTCGGGCAGCCCGTTCAGGCCGCCGTAGTTCCGCAGGTCGGTCCCGTCCGCCGACACCGGATCCCCACTCAGCCTGAGCACCCCGTTCGCCGCATCCAGCTGCTTGGGCGACGGCTTCCCGCGCGTCAGATCCAGCTTGAGCCCCTTCGCCACCAGCGCCTCGTAATCCTGGCGCGCACGCTCAACCTGGGCAGTCAGCTCATCGACACTCACGGGGAGTCCTTTCACAAGTACTAGGTGTTGGCCCAAGCCTAATGACTGCTTCGGCGACTCCATCTCAAGGGTGTAGTAACCACCACCCGTAGGCGGACTGTCGTACGCCGCCGAGCAGTTTTCCGCGGTCGACAACCGCGGAGACCAGGCGACAGCGTCGACATCCTCGAGCTTCGCCGTCTCGCCCACGGCGAGGATCCCGTCCGGAAGCGCCTGCGTGGGTGCCGAGAGCGAGGCTGTGAATGACCTCAGCCGCGTTTGCACTTCGGGTACTTCGGGTCCCACGGGGGGCAGGTCGGGACGTTGGGCGGTGGCTTGATCGTTGCCGGGGGCACCGGTGGGGTCACCGGGGGAGGGGTGACCGGTGGGGGTGTCGGCTTGGCCTTGCTGCCGTTGGAGATGTACAGCAGTACCGTCGCGCCGGCGGGAGCGCCGTCCTCCTGGCGGGGATTGGTCCAGGCGACCGTACCGTCGGGGGCGTCGGAGTCGACCCGCGGGCCGTGGTCCATCTGGGCCTTGAAGCCCATCGACAGGAGCTTGGCGGCCGCGGCGGCCGGGGTCATGCCCTTCAGGTTCGGCAGGTCCTTGACGTTGCCGCGGATGATCTTGTCGTCGGCCTTCACGAACTTCGTCGACGGCAGGCCCTGCAGCGCGAGCTGCATCGCGGTCTCCCAGATCGGGCCCGCGGTGCCGGAACCGGAAGCGTCCTGCAGCTTCTTGCCGTTGAACGTCTGACCGATGATGTTCTCGAGCCGCGGGTCGGCGTCCGCGACGACGGACGCCGCCGCGAGCCGCGACGAGTAGCCGGCGAACCAGACCGCCATGTTCTGGTTGGTGGTACCGGTCTTGCCGGCCAGGTCGCTGTTGCCGAACTTGACCTTGGCGCCGGTACCGCCCTTGGCCATCACCTGCTGCAGCACGTAGTTGACACCGTCCGCGACGCCCGGCGACAGCACCCGGTGGCAGCTCGGCCCCGGCGTCGGGATCGTCTTGCCCGTCTTCAGCGAGGTGATCGACGTGACGACCTGCGGGCTGCAGTACATGCCACGCGCCGCGAAGGTCGCGTACGCGTTGGACAGCATCAGCGGCGTGACGTCACCGGCCGAGCCGAGGGTGTACGACACCACCTGCTTGAGCGGCTTCAGCTGCTGGCCGTCGTACATGCCGAGCTGGTTGGCGATGGTGGCGATCGGGCACAGACCGATCTGCTGCGAGAGCTGCAGGAAGTAGGTGTTGGTCGAGGCGCGGGCCGCGTCCACCATCGACGGTTCGAGGACGGTCTTCGTCGAATTCTTCGGGACGTAGTTCGGGGCCGACGTCGGGCCGTTGCACGTCTCGAAGTTCTTGCCGCTCAGGTCGATGGTCTGCGGGGACCGGATGCGGTACGTCGTCGGCACGCCGCGGGCGATCGCGGCGGCGATCGTGAACGCCTTCATCGTCGACCCGTTCTGGAACCCGCCGAAGCCGCCGGGGTACGACTTCTCGACGTTGTAGTTGTACGCCGTCTGGCCCTTCTTCGCGCCGTACGGGCGGCTCTGCGCCATCGCCTTCACCAGGCCGGTGTTCGGCTCGACCATGGTGACCGCGCCGACCACGTCGTCGGTGGGCTTGGAGTGCTGCGCGATAGACGTCTCGGCGGCCTTCTGCGCCTTCTGGTCGAGGGAGGTCTTGACCACCAGGCCGGAGGTCTCGATGTAGTTCTCGCGCTCCTCCTTGGTCTTGCCGAACGCGTTGTTCTCCTTCAGCTTCGACATCACGTACTCGCAGAAGAACGGGTACTGCGAGTTCGCGCAGCCGTTCGGGATGGCCCTGACCTTGGCCGGGTCGAGGACCGGGGTCTTGAGCGCGTCCTGGGCCTGCTTGGCGGTGATGACGTTCAGCTGCTGCATCCGCCGCAGGACGACGTCGCGGCGGGCCTTGGCGCGCTTCGGGTTGTCGATCGGGTCGTAACCGGTCGGGTTCTTCACGATCCCGGCCAGCATCGCGGCCTGCGGCAGGGTGAGCTTGGCGGCGTGGACGCCGAAGTAGTGCATGGCCGCGGCCTCGACGCCGTACGAGCGGCTGCCGAAGAACGCCAGGTTCAGATAGCCGTTGAGGATCTGTCCCTTGGACATCTCCTTCTCGACCGCGATGGCGTAGCGCAGTTCGGCGATCTTCCGCTCGTACGTCTCGGCGGTGGCGTTCTTGACCTCTTCCGGCGTACGGGCCTTGTTGATCAGGCTCTGCTTCACGTACTGCTGGGTAATACTCGAGCCGCCCTGCTGGACGCCGCCGGACGACCTGTTCCGTAGCAGCGCGCGGAGCGTGCCCTTGAAGTCCAGTGCGCCGTGCTGGTAGAACCTGTCGTCCTCGATCGCGACGATCGCCTTCAGCATGATCGGGCTGATCTGCTTCAGCGTGACCGGGGTCCGGTTCTGCTGGTACAGGGTCGCGATGACCCGGCCGTCGGCGTCCTGGATGATCGACTTCTGCGCCAGCGGTGCCGTCTCCAGGTCCTGGGGCAGGTACTGGACCGAGTCGTGCGCCTTCGCCGTGGTGACGCCGACCAGGCCGGCGAACGGGAGGGCAAGTCCGGCGGTCAGCGCTCCGGCCACGGCACTCGCCACCAGGAACGTGAACACCGACCACACGACATTGGGCCGCTTGGCCCGCCGCTCGCCTCTGTGCATGGTTGGGCAGATTACGTGAGGAGAGTGCTTTCCGGGAGTCTCCTCGTTACGGAATTTACACATTAGCCCAACGATCTGACCGTCAGTGACGAAACCTTCACCTTCGGATGATCATGTTACGGCTCGATCAGCACCTTCAGCGCAGTGCGGTCGTCCATCGCCCGGTGTACGCCCGCGCCGGGGCCGGGCCGCCGGTGAGCGTGACGTTCGGCCCGAACAGCGTGCCGAACCCGATCGGCGCCTCGTCGTACTGCGGGACACCGACCCGGCTGATCACACCGCCCGCGCGGACGACGCCGAAAGCCTGCTCGTACGCCGGCATGTGTCCGACCGCCTCGAGTACGACGTGCGTACCGTCGCCGCCGGTCAGCCCGCGAACCTTCTCGATGCCCTCCGCGCCGCGCTCTGCCACGACGTCGGTCGCGCCGTACTCGACGCCGAGGTCGGTGCGGTCCTTGTGCCGGCCCATCAGGATGATGCGCTCGGCCCCGAACTGCCGTGCCGCGAGTACGGCGAGCAGCCCGACGGCCCCGTCGCCGATGACGGTGACGGTGGTCTTCGCCGACACGCCGCCCTTGAGCGCCGCGTGGTACCCGGTGCCGTAGACGTCGGACAGCGTGAGCAGGGACGGCAGCAGCGCCGGGTCCGCGCCGCCAGGGACCTTGACGAGCGTCCCGTCCGCCTGAGGTACGCGGACCGCCTCCGCCTGGCCGCCGTCCACGCCGTTGGCGTTCCAGAACCCGCCGTGCCGGCAGGACGTCTGCAGGTCCTCCCGGCAGAAGTCACAGGTCCCGTCGGACCACGCGAACGGCGCGATCACGAAGTCGCCCTTCCGCAGCGCGCTGACGTCCCGTCCGACGTCTTCCACCACGCCTACGAACTCGTGTCCCATGGTCTTCCCGCCGGGCGTGTCGGGCAGGTTGTGGTACGGGTGCAGGTCGCTCCCGCAGACGCAGGACCGCACCACCCGCACCACGGCGTCTGTTGGTTGCTGGATCACCGGATCCGGTACGTCGACAACGCGCACATCTCCGGCGCCGTACATGTAAGTCGCTCGCATGGCTCCAGTGAAGGCGGTCCTGGACGGCCCTGGCAGTGTCTGTCGTTCCAGGTAATGCCAGTGCCTCCCTTGCGGCGGAGGTGGTCCGTACGCTGGAGGACATGGACCACCGGGCGGAGATCAAGGAGTTCCTGAGCTCCCGGCGTGCACGGCTCAGTCCCGAGCAGGCCGGTCTACCGGTGTACGGCGGCAACCGCCGCGTGAAGGGACTGCGCCGCGAGGAGGTCGCCCTGCTGGCCGGCGTCTCTGTGGACTACTACGTCCGGCTGGAGCGCGGGAACCTGGCGGGAGCGTCCGAGGGCGTGCTGGAGGCGCTCGTCCGGGCGTTGCAGTTGGACGACGCGGAGCGGGACCACTTGTTCGCGCTGGCCCGTGAGTCCGACGCCACGCCGGTACGTCGACGTACCGCAACCAAGGGCGTCCGCCCGGCGCTGCAGCAGGTGCTCGAAGCAATCACCGACGCACCCGCGTGGATCCGGAACGCCCAGTTCGACATCCTCGCGGCGAACCAGCTGTCACGTGCCCTGTACGCGTCGCTGTTCGCGGATCCGCACCCGAACACGGCCCGCTTCACGTTCCTCGACCCGGCCGCGCAGGAGTTCTTCGTGGACTGGGACCGGGCAGCCGACGACATCGCCGCCGTACTGCGTCTCCAGGCCGGAAAGAACCCGCACGACAAGGCACTCAGCGACCTGATCGGCGAGCTGTCGACCCGCAGCGAGACGTTCCGGACGCGGTGGGCCGACCACAACGTCCGCTTCCACCGCTCCGGCCGCAAGAAACTCCACCACCCGGTCGTCGGCGACCTGGACATCGACTTCGAGGCGATGGAGTTCCCCTCCGACCCCGGCCTCACCATGGTCGTCTACACAGCCCCCACCGGCAGCCCCACCGCCGACGCCCTGAAACTCCTCGCCAGCTGGTCAGCCACCCACCAATCCATTGCCCAAGACAACGAATAGGTACGGCGTGGCCCGTCGGTGGGTGGGTGGGTGGGTGGGGGATCTTCACCCGTGCCTCAGTACCTGGGGGAGGGGGCCGAGGATTGTTAGGTGTTTGGTGGGGCGGGTGAGGGCTACGTAGAGGTCGGAGAGGCCGCGGTCGGAGTCGGTGAGGATGGTGGTGGGGTCGGCGATCAGGACGGTGTCGAATTCGAGGCCTTTGGATTGGGGGACGTCCAGGAGGGCTGCGGAGCCGTCGAGGACCGAGGGGTCGTGGGTGTGGGCTACGTCGGGGAGGGCGGCGGCGAATTCGGCGTAGCGGGAGGTGGGGACGATGACGGCGAGGCGGCCGTCGCCGATGGATTCGCGTTCGGACTTGACGGCGGCGCGGACGGCGTCCATGAGGGCGTCGGCGGGGACCGGGTCGATGAAGGGGTGGGTGCCGGTCTCGCGGACGGAGGTCGGTGGTTGCAGGGCCGGGTCGATCGCGGCGAGGACGTGGGCGGCGACGGTCATGATCTCGGACGGGGTGCGGTAGTTGACCGTGAGTTCGGCGGTTCGCCAGCGGCGTGGGGCGTAGTGGTCGAGGAGTTCGGCCCAGGAGCGGACGCCGGCGGCGGAGCCGGTCTGGGCGATGTCGCCGACGAGGGTCATCGAGCGGCGGGGTGCCCGGCGCATCAGCATCCGCCAGTCCATCGCGGACAGCTCCTGGGCCTCGTCGACGATCACGTGACCGAACACCGACGTACGGTCGAAAACGCGGTCGTCGGCGGGCGCCGGGTTCGCGAGTTGCTGGGTGCGCTGGGCGATCAGGTCCCGGAACTGCTCGATCTCCCACGGCATGATCTCGATCCGCTCGGCGGTCAGCTCGATGTCGACCACGCCGCTCGCGTACTCCCGGTTCGCGTCCTCGGCGGCGGACGTCTCCGCCTCCCGGTGTTTGCGTTCGGCAACGACTTCCGAGGTCTCGCCGAGTAGCTCGGCGGCCTCGTCGAGCAGGGCGGCGTCCGAGGGAGTCCAGTCCGCCGAGAGCGGCCGCAGTACGGCGGAACGCTCGGCCCCGGTGAGGTACGCCGCGGCGGCCGCGAGCCGGTCGTCCGACGAGAACAGGACCGACACGAGCAGCTGGGGCGTGAGCTCGGGCCACAACCGGTCGAGCAGCTCCAGGATCTGGTCGTCGTCGAACAGCTCCTGCTGGATGTCCTCGACGTCCGCGTCCCCGACGTACTGCTTGCCGATCCGCTCGACGACCTGGTTCGTCAGCGTCTTCAGGATCCGGCGGACGAACACCGGCCGCGCCCGGTTGTGCAACGGTTGTGCCGCGAGCGCGCCGCGTTGCGCCTTCCGGATCGCGTCCGGGCGCAGTACCAGCTCCTCGGAGCCCAGCTTCAGCCGGACCGGCCGGGTCGGCACGATCCGGAAGCCCGCGATCGCCTGCGCGATCACGTCGGCCATCGCCGGCTCGCCCTTGATCCGCGCGGCCTCGGCGGACTCCGGCGCGGTCGCGGTCACGCCCGGGAACAGCTCGCTCACGGTCGCGAGTACGACGTCGTTCTCGCCGAGCGAGGGGAGCACCTCGTCGATGTACCGCAGGAACGTCGTGTTCGGCCCGACGACGAGTACGCCGGTCTGCCCGAGTTGCTCGCGATGCGTGTAGAGCAGGTACGCCGCGCGGTGCAACGCGACCACGGTCTTGCCTGTGCCGGGGCCGCCCTGCACCACGAGCACGCCGGGCAGACCGGAGCGGATGATCTCGTCCTGTTCGGACTGGATCGTCGCGACGATCTCGTTCATCCGCCCGGTGCGGCTCGCGCCGAGCGACGAGAGCAGCGCGGCCTCGCCGATCAGCGTGCCGCGTTCGTTGTCGCCGAGCGCCTCGACGTCCAGCAGGTCGTCGTCGACGCCGACGACGGTGCGGCCGTGCAGGCGGATGTGCCGCCGCCGCTTGACGCCCAGCGGTTCCACGGAGGTGGCCCGGTAGAACACCTGCGCGACCGGCGTCCGCCAGTCGATCAGCAACGGGTTGTAGTCGTCGTCGAACAGTCCGATCCGGCCGATGTGGAACCGCTCGCCGGCCGTCTCGTCGATCCGGCCGAAGCACAGTCCGCGTTCGACCGACGACAATTGCGCGAACCGCCCGGAATACAGCCGCGTGAACGATTCCCGTTCGGATGCGGCCTGATCGGTGCCGACGGTTTCCTCGCCCTGGACCCGCCCGAGTTCGCCGCGGGCCTTTTCCCGCAGTACGTCGAGCCGTTCGTACATCGCGGTCACTTCGCCTTGTTCTGCGGCGATCTCCTGCTCCAGCACTATTGCCCCCGATCCGTGTTCTTGCTTTGCCCGAAAAGCTTTGATATTCTGTACTTGGAAGCCCCGAGAGGGCTTCTTTTCATTTCCCGGCACAAATACCCCACGATACTTCACAGCGGACTGCCAGCCAAGCCGAAGCTGGTGCTCAGTAGGTGATCCGACACTGAGGTGTGTTCGCAATCCCAGCGGAGTCCCTCGGGCAGAGGGCTCGCACCGACAGCGCCGTACGGCTCGGCGCGCTCGCCGTCTTGTGGCTGAGCCTCCTGCTCGTCACGTACTGGTGGATCGCCGGCGGCGGTGTCCAGGAGCTTGGTGGCTGGGCAACCGGGCTGACCTCGATCGGCCGGATCACCGGCCTCGGCGCCGCCGTACTGCTGCTGGCACAGGTCGTGCTGATGGCCCGGGTGCCGCTGCTGGAGGCCGCGTTCGGGCAGGACCGGTTGACGCACCTTCACCGCATCACCGGGTTCACGTCGTTCAACCTGATGCTGGCGCACCTTGTCACGATCACGTGGGGTTACGCGGAGGGCGAGGTACGGAGGACGCCCGCGATGCTGTGGGACCTGTCCGTCGACTACCCGGGGATGCTGCTGGCTGTCGGGGGGACCGTGGCGCTGTGCGTGAGCGTGCTCACCAGCATCCGTGCGGCCCGCCGACGCCTCCGGTACGAGTCCTGGCATCTCCTGCACCTGTACGCGTACCTAGGTGTCGGTCTCGCGATCCCGCACCAGCTGTGGACCGGGCAGGAGTTCCTCGCGTCGACCGGCCGCACCGTGTTCTGGTGGACGGCCTGGGCCGTCGCCGCGGCGACGGTGCTCGGCTACCGGATCGGCGTACCGGTCTGGCGGAACCTGCGGCACCGGCTCCGGGTGACGGCTGTCGTACCGGAGTCCGACGCGGTGGTCTCGGTGTACGTCAGCGGGCACCATCTCGACCAGCTACGCGCCGAGGCCGGCCAGTTCTTCTCGTGGCGCTTCCTCGATCGCCCCGGCTGGACGCGCGCGAACCCGTACTCGTTGTCGGCCGCCCCCGACGGCCGCGGCCTCCGCATCACGGTGCAGGACGCCGGCGACGGCAGTGCAGCACTCAGGTCAGTCAGGCCCGGTACGCGGGTCCTCGTGGAGGGACCGTACGGCCGGATGAGCCCGCGCGCTCGTACCCAGCGGAAGATCGCACTGATCGGCGCAGGCGTCGGCGTCACGCCGCTGCGGGCGCTCGCGGAAGGGCTCGACTACGGGCCGGGCGACGCTGTGCTGGTCCAGCGGTACACGGACCAGCCGTTGTTCCACGACGAGTTCCAGACCCTGTGGCACGACCGCGGGCTGTCCTCGCTGACGTTGCCGGGCGCGCGGCGGCGGCCGGACTCGTGGTTCGGCACCGGGGTTCCGGAGTACGACGACCTGCACGCGCTGCTGCACTGGATCCCGGACATCGCCGAGCGGGACGTCTACCTGTGCGGGCCTGAGGCGTGGACGGAGCTGGTCCGGGCCACCCTCACTGCTGCCGGCCTTCCGGCCGAACGGCTCCATCTCGAGAACTTCAACTGGTGACCGCCGTGAAACGTATCGTGCTCTGGCTCCTCGGCACCGTCTCGGCGGTCGTCCTGATGTTCGGCTACCACACGTCAACCTCTGGCCCCGAGGCATCCGTGGGGCCGACCATCGGTGGTGGCATCAACGAAGCCCCGGCAACAACACCTACGACACCGGGGACGCCCTCGTCCAAGTCAGGTACGTCGACCATCACCGGCGCCGTCGCGCAGACCCAGTGGGGACCCGTCCAGGTCCAGCTCACCGAGCAGGCCGGGAAGATCACGGCGGTCAACGTCGTCCAGTACCCGAACGGCAACCGCCGCGACGCCGAGATCAACGACTACGCGCTCCCGATCCTGATCAACGAGACCGTCCAGGCCCAGAGCGCGCAGATCGACATGGTCAGCGGCGCGACCGTGACCAGCGACGGGTATGTCCGATCCCTCCAAAGCGCACTGGACAAGGGCAAATGACCACCAGGTACGTCGAGCACGTGATGGGTATGCCGATCAGCCTCGTCCTGCGCGGCCGGCACGCCGACGACGACCACGCGGTACGGGCGTGGTCCGAGGCGCTCGACGTACTGCGGACTGCGGACCAGGTCTTCAGCACCTACCGCGCCGACTCGTACGTGTCCCGCCTGAACCGTGGTGCGCTGGCGATCGCGGATTGCCCGCCCGAGGTCGCGGAGGTGCTCGCGCTAGGCGAGCGGGCGCGGATCGAGTCCGGCGGCGCGTTCGACGTACGGCGGAATTCCCGGCTCGACCCGAGCGGCGTCGTGAAGGGCTGGGCGGTGGAACGCGCGGCGCAGAAGCTCGGGCAGTTGCCGGCGACGGACTACTGCCTCGGCGCGGGTGGTGACCTGACATGCCGGGTCTCCGGGCCGGACTCGGAGGAGTGGCGGGTCGGGATCGAGGACCCGCTCGCCCCGGACAAGCTGGCCGCGGTGGTCCCGATCCGGAACGGCGCGATCGCCACGTCCGGGCTACATCGGCGCGGCCGTCACATCATCGACGCCCGGACCGGCGTGACACCGATCGTGCTGGCTTCGGTCACCGTCGTACACCGGTCGCTCACGCAGGCCGACATCGACGCGACGGCGGCGTTCGCGCTCGGGGAGGACGGGCTCGCGTGGTTGCAGTCGCGGCCGGGTCGGGCCGGGCTGGTGATCCTCGCGGACGGGACGCGTCAGGTCTTCGGGAACAGCACGCGGGCGACGACGTCGGCGACCATCCGCCGCGGAATGGGGCGGTGGGCAACGAAGTGACGGTAGAAGAACGGGCTGGTCAGCAGGTCGGTGGTCAGTTCGGGGTCGGTGTCGGGCGGTAGCTCCCCGCGCTCGCGGCCGCGTTCCAACGCGATCAGCATCGGCTCGCGGCGCCGTTTCGTCAGGTCCTGGTGGAGTTTCGAGAGCGCGGGATCGCGTTCGGCGGCGTCGATGAAGGCGGCGAGCAGGCGGGGGAACGGCGTCTTTTCGAGGAGTGTGACGAACGCGGTCAGGATCTGGCTGACGTCCTTGGTGACCGACCCGGTGTCGGGGGTGAGGAACGGGCGGTACGTCGCGTCCATCGCGTCCACCAGCAGCGCCCCGGTGGTAGGCCAGCGACGGTAGAGCGTCGCCTTGCTCGCCCCGGCGCGCCGCGCGACCGCCTCCATCGTGAACCCGGCGAGGCCGGACTCGTCGAGCACCGCGAGTGCGGCCTCGAGCATCCGCTGCCGCGCGCCGTCCCCCCGCGAGACGGGCCGGGGTCCGGTCTTCCCAGCGGCCATTGATCCACCTCCATCGAAACGCTATCGTACCGTTAGATGAAGAGTACGGAGTCGTTTCGATAGCCGGTGAGTCGGATGCGAAGAACCTACTGGGCCACGACCGCGATCGTCGTGGGGGAGTGTGCCGTCGGCGGCACCATGGACCTGTTCCGGATGGCGCCGTTCTACCCGATGCTGATCGACCTCGGGTACCCGAGCTACCTGTCGCCGATCCTCGGCGGCGCCAAGCTCGCCGCGGCGGTGGTGATCGCCGTACCAGCCCTGCCCCGTCTGAAGGAGTGGGCGTACGCCGGGGTGCTGATCAACATGACCGGCGCCGCGGCCTCGAACTTCGCCGCGCGGCAGTACTCCGGGATGGTCGCCCCCGCCGCGTTCGCCGTACTCGCGCTCGCGTCGTGGGCGACCCGGCCCCCGAGCAGGAAGCTGCTGGCGGCCGAAGCCCGCGGCGAGGCCGCTGAGCAATTGCCGGCGGCTGAACGCGGCTGACGGGGTGCAGGAATACCAGGCCGTCCTCGCGGTGGACCAGGCATCGGCTGCCTGCTGGCAGTCGGCAAACGTAGAAGGGATGGCCTGAGGGGTCGCGGGTTGGGTCAGCCGCGGATCGCGGTGGTTTCGCGGGTGAACTGGCGGCGGCCGATCAGTTTGTATGCCAACCGTGCTGGGGCCGGCACGACCTGGAGGAACCTCTGCCGTTCCGCGTCGTCGGTTTCCTCGGTGATGTGGCCGAGCATGACCAGCCGCCGCGTGAGCGGAATCGCGCTCATGCCGTGCTTGCCGAGCGCGTCCCATTCGCGTTGGGTCAGTGTGACCGCGATGATCGGGAGTAGTTGCTGCTCCTCCTCGGCGAGGTGGTTGATCAGGGTCGGCATCGTGGCGTCGACGACGGACGCCATTCGCTCGCCTGCCGTGGCGTTCGCGCTCGCCGTCCACCCTGGCAGGTCCGCGGTGACGGCTTTGACGGCGGCGTCGACTGCCGCGTGCTGTACGTCCATCCGGTCCATCAGCTCCGGGTCGAGCGCGGTTCGCTTGCGCAGCAAGGGAAAGAGGAGTTCGTCCTCGCCAGTGTGGTGGGTGTGGAGGAAGTGCAACATCTCCTTGGCGTGCGCGCCGATGATCTTGGATCGCGCACGATTGTTGGCCGCGGTGCGGAACAGCCGTGGGAGCTGACCGAACTCGCGCCGGATGACGCGGTGGATCAGCACCATCTCGTGGGTGTCGACGAAGGTTCCGGACGCGGTCATCGTGATTCCCCGGCTGCCACGGCGTCGCGGAGGGCTTCGTGGGCCGTGATCGCCGGCCGGCCGATCAGCTTCTCCAGGTCGTCGCTGTCGGTGTACAGCTCTCCGAGGGCCAGGCCGGCATCGGCGTCGGCGACCGCGGCGGCCATCTCCGGGGGCAGCCCGGCGCCGGTCAGGGTGCTGGTGTAGTCGGCGACCGACATGTCCTGGTAGGCGATGTGGGTCCCGAGGACGTCGCTGAACGTGGCGGCGAGCTCGGCCAGGGTGAACGGTGCTCCGCCCAGCTCGTAGGTCGCCCCGAGGTGCCCGTCCTGCGTCAGCACTGTGGCCGCGGCGGTCGCGAGGTCGCGCCGGGCGGCCGCGCTGACGAGGCCGTCCTGGGCGCTGCCCAGCAATGCGTGGTACTGGCTGATCATCGGGAGTTGGTCGGTGTAGTTCTCCAGGTACCACCCGTTGCGCAGGATGACCGACTCCGAACCGCTGTCACGCAGATAGTCCTCGGTACGGCGATGTTCGTCGGCGAGCGTCATGTGCGCGGTCGACGCGTTGACGATGCTGGTGTAGACGATTCGGGTCACACCCGCTCGCCGCGCAGCATCGATGGCGTTGCGGGCGTTCTCGAACCGCTCCCCGATCGTCGTCGTCGAGACCAGCAGCATCGTGTCGGCGCCCGCGAAAGCCTCGTCGAGGGTGGTCGGGTCGGCGAAGTCGGCGCGCCGTACCGTGACTCCGCGCTGTGCGAGGTCGGCGAGCTTTTCGACGTCGCGGCCGGTGGCGACGATCTGCTCGGGCGGCGTTGCGATGGTGAGGAGCTGCTCGACGACCAGTCGGCCGAGGTGACCCGATGCTCCGGTGATGACAGTGGACATGGTGATTCCTTTCGATGTGGGTGCGATGTGAGTGCGCTGTGAGTGAGTTGCGGTGTAGATCGGCGGGCGGCAGGGTCAGCTCCAGCCGCCGTCGGCCTCGATGGTGGTGCCGGTGATGTGAGCGGCTTCCGGGGAGAGCAGGAACGCGACGACGGCGGCGATGTCGTCCGGCTGGGCGAATCGGCCGAGTGCGCTCATCGAGCGGAGGAGTGCGTCGAACGGCACGTCGGCGAGTGCGGGGTGGGTGTAGTTGGCGCCGTAGCTCATCGCCATGCGAGTGGCGGTGGCCCCGGGGGAGATCGCGTTGATGGCGATGTTGCGATCGGCCAGCTCGGGTGCCAGGTTGCGCACCATGGCCGGAATGGCGGCCTTGCTCGCCGCGTACAGGGTGTGGTGATAGACCGACAGGCGCACACTGACCGAGGCGCTGAGCACGATCCGGCCGCCGTCGGTCATCGCGGCGACCGCCGCCTGGGTGACGAACAGTTGTCCGGCCACATTGGTCAGGAAGATGCGGTCGAAGTCGGCCTCGGTGATGGTTTCCAGCGCTCCGAAGTGCTCGACCCCGGCGTTGCTGACCAACAGGTCCAGGCCGCCGAGCTCGGCCACCACCGCGTCGACCAGCTCGTGGGCCCGGCCCGCCGCCGTGAGGTCGGCCTGGAACGCCGCCGCCGTACACCCTGCGCTGTTGAGTTCTCCGACGAGCGCGTCGGCGGCAGCCTTGTCGGACCGGTAGTTGACCGCGACCTTGGCTCCTTGGGCCGCGAGCCGCCGCACGATCGCGGCGCCGATCCCGCTGTTGCCTCCGGTGACCAGGACCCGCTTGCCCGCCAGGCTTGATGTGGATGTCATGGGGCTACCTATGCTCTCTCCGCCGTTGTCAGTCGGTCAGTAGTATTGACTAGTTAGTCAGGTATCGTTACTACTGTACTCACGGTCCGGCCCGATGCCAACCGCAACGAAGATGGCGTGGACGGCGATCTGGCCGGACCGCCTTGGCATAGGGTGTGGACTTGGCGGAATCAGGCGCGCGGCAGAGCTGAGGATGGCATGGACGGTATGGACGACGAGCAGTCGGCTGACCTGGGAGTGTTGTTGTTCATCCCGTACCGATACATGGAGGACCGGATCTTCCGAGCGATTCAGGACGCGGGGTTCGACGACTGGACCCTCACCCAGTGCAGGGTGTTCCAACGCGTCGCCCCGAACGGTTCCCGCCTCACGGACCTCGCCGACCAGGCGCAGATGACCAAGCAGAGCACCGGTGTGCTGGTCGACCAACTGGAACGCCTCGGCTACGTTCGCAGGGTTCCCGACCCGACGGACGGCCGCGCCCGGTTGATCGTGATCGAGAAACGTGGCCGGCGGGCGGTCGACGTGGCCAGGGCGACGGCCGACGAGATCCTCTCGGAGTGGAAGTCGTACCTGGGCACTCGCAACTTCGCGTTGCTGCAGCAGATCCTGGGGCAACTCCGCGAGATCACCGACCCCTACGCCCGGTAAACCCGGCCGCGCTGAGCCGTCCGCCACCCGATTCGCGTTCGCCACGAGCCACCAGGGCTAGCGGCGACAAGCAAGGTTGGATGCGGCGGTGATGTAGTCAGTGTTATTGACTAGTGTTGTCAATGATCCCGACCTGGGCGAATCAGGTAGAGCCGAACTGCACGCTTCAGGCCGGCAGTACGGCGTGGTCGTGGATGTGTGCGATGACGGCGTCCAGGGCGGCTTCGAGGGCGTCGGTGGTGTGCTGGGCCTGTGCGAGGACAAGCCCACCCTGCACCGCCGCAAGCAGCGCAAGGGACAGCGTGGCCGCATCGGTTTCCGGCCGGAGGGTGCCGTTGTCAATCATGGCCTCCAGGCCGGCGCGAATCGCCTCGGACCACGCCATGAAGCTGGCGGCCAAGGCGTCGCGCGCCCCCGGATGGTCGTCGGACAGCTCGCTGGACAGGCTGCCCAGCGGGCAACCCCCCGCCCCGTTCTGCTGGCGGGCCGCGTCGACGACCACGTCGCGCCAGGATCGCAGCGCTTCGACGCCGTCGAGGGTAGCCAGTAGTGGTGCCTGGTTCGACAGGATCGTCTCGGTCTGGAAGGCGATGACCGCGCGGGTGAGGTCGTCCTTGTCGGTGAAGTAGTGGTAGATCTGCGATGAGCTGACGCCGGCGGCGTCCCGGACCGCGGGGGTGCTGGTGCCGGCCACTCCATGGCGGTACATGAGATCGGCCGCGGCCGTGATGACCCGCTCGCGGGTCGCGCGCCCCTTCCGCGTGCTGGGCGCCTCCGGCGGCGCTGCGCGTACCGACATCGAACCTCCCAGAATGGACTTGCCTATCCAATCCTACTGTGCTCAGATTGGATAGGTCGATCCAATCTGAGAGTGAGACTTCGTTGACTACTGCTTTGATCACCGGCGGGACCTCGGGCATCGGCCGGGCGACCGCGCACCTGTTCAGCCGGCGTGGGGCCACGGTGATCGTCACCGGCCGCGACGAGACCCGTGGCCAGGCCGTCGCCGCTGAGACCGGCGGGCGCTTCATCCAGGCCGATCTCGCCGTACCCGAGGATGTCCGGCGGTTGGCCGCCGAGGCCGGTGAGGTGGATGTGCTGGTCAACAACGCCGGCTACTGGGAGTTGGGCCCGACCGCCGACACCACCGAAGCCGGCTTCGAGGCGATGAACGCCGTCAACGTCCGGGCCCCGTTCTTCCTGACCGCGGCCCTGGCTCCGCCGATGGCCGCGCGCGGTCACGGGGCGATCGTGAACGTCTCCACCATGGTCGCCGCTCGAGGCGCGGCCGGCATGGCCGCCTACGGGGCGAGCAAGGCGGCGCTGGAGGCGCTGACCCGATCGTGGGCGGCCGAGTTCGGACCGGCCGGCGTCCGGGTCAACGCTGTCGCGCTCGGCCCCAGCCGCACCGAGGTCACCCAGAGCATGGGCGACCTGCTGGACACCCTCGCGGCCGCCAGCCCGCTGGGCCGGGCGAACGAACCGGACGAGGTTGCCCAGGTGATCGCCTACCTGGCCGGGGAGGATGCCCGGCCGATCACCGGAGCCGTCCTCGCCGTCGACGCGGGCCGGGTCGCCACGCTCTGACCGTCCACAATTGCTATCTGAAGAGGACAGAATGATTCTGGTTACCGGTGCGACCGGTACGGTCGGGTCCGAGGCCGTGCGGCTGCTGTCCGCGCGACACCGGCCCACGCGGGCGTTCGTTCGTGACCCGGCCCGCGTTGCTCACCGCAGCGAGCTCGCCGACGAGATCGAGATCGTCGCCGGCGATTTCGATCGGCCGGACACGCTGGACTCGGCCCTGCGCGGCGTCGACACCGTCATTCTGGTGAGCCCGGCCGTGCCGGCCCAGGAGATCGCGGTCATCGACAGCGCCGTCCGGCAGGGCGTGACGCACCTGGTGAAAATCACCAGCAAGGCGTCGGCCGATTCCCCGGTCGACCGACGGCGGGGACAGGCGCGCATCGAGGCGCATCTGGCGACCACCGGCCTCGCGTACACCCTGCTCCGGTCCAACGCGTACCTGCAGAACCTGTTCGCCCTGGCTCCGATGGTCAAGCAGACGCGGGGTTTCCTGATGTCGGCTGGCGAGGGACAGGTGGGGATGATCGACGCCCGGGACGTGGCCGCCGCCGCGTGCGCGATCGCCACCGCGCCGACCGCACACGCGGGCCACACCTACCGCCTCACCGGCCCGGGCCTGATCACCTACACCGACATCGCGAACGAATTGTCCGCCGCGCTGGGACACCAGATCGAGTACCGCCAGATTCGCACCGACGAGCATCGGGCCGCGATGATCCGGGCCGGTGTGCCCGAGGCCGTCGCGACCTCGAACGCCCAGGCGTTCGGGCTGATCGCCGAGGGCGACGCGGCGTGGCTGACCGACGACGTGGCGGCCCTCACCGGCACCGCACCGCGCAGCCTGCACACCTTCATCACCGAGCACATCGCAGCATTCGCCTGAACAGGTATCACCGTCAAAGCCAGGCGTTCGACGGCGGCGCCCTCAGCCGCCGAGCGCGATGATACCCGCCTCGACAGGCCCGGACTTGCCGTACTGCGCTCCCGTGATGACGAAGACCAGGCCACGGTTCTCGGGGTCCCCGGGGCCGTCCAACGGGATGGTGAACCGGCTGTAGCCGGCCGGCATGGGCGAGGAGAGCCGCGTCCATGCCCCGGGGTCACCGAGGTCGCGGTTGACGAAGAAGTCCTGATCGTCGTTGCCCGTGACGACGATCGTTCCGTTCACGCCCCCGGACTGCGACCACGAAACGACGGGGGCCCCGTTCGGGGCGCCGCCGTTCTGGTCCAGGAGCGGGGTGTCCGTGGAGAACCGGAACGACTCTGGGTCCTTCGCGATCCGGTAGTGCACGTGGTAGGTGTAGTTGTTCTGATCGGGGTGGGCCGGGTCGTCGGGCTCGCCGAATTCGTAGGTCATGATCCACAGGTCGCCCTTGAGCCGGGCAACTGTGGTCATGCCGGGCCGCTCGGCGTAGGCGGTTCCGGTCGCGTCGTCGACAACAGGACCCCACGTGTGCAGGTCCGTGCTGGTCTGGTGGGCGAGCTTCTGACCGAAGTTGGGGTCCCGCTGGTCGGAGTAGTAGCAGATCAGGTTGTCGTTGTGCAGCAGCAGGAACGGCTCCCACACCGGCGTCGCGCCGTTCGTCGTGTTGGCCGGTCCGCCCTGGGCCACCGTGCTCAGGAACTGCCACGTGAGGCCGCCGTCGGTGCTGGCATACAGCTGGATGTTTGTGCTGCCGAAGTTCTTTCCGAGCCAGTTGCACGCGAACAGCAGCGCACCCTTGGGAAGACCGGCGAACGCGCGGGGCAGTTCGTAGAGGAAGGGCTGCAGATACACCCCGGACGCCGTGCCGGCGTCGGGCACGGTGCTCTGCTTCGCCCACATACGGCCGTCGTCATCACTGCGATATAGAGGGAACCCCGGGCCTCCGCCTTGGTAGGTCGCGAGCAGAGTCTGCGACTTCGCCGGCGCCGCGGTACTGAGCCGGACAGCGCGAGCGTACGACGTGCGCCCACCTTGACCAGCCACGACGACAGGTCCGAACGGAACCTCACCACCGGGTTTGCCCGCACTACCCGCCGGGCCCGGGTCTGCGAATGCGGGTCCGGCAAGGCCCACGCCGGCCGCGGCTGCTGCGCTCGCACCGAGAAGCACTCGGCGCGAAATCTGCGGCGTCAGGTTGGTCGAATGACTCACGGGTGCATGGGGATACTTCGCTTCTGCCTCCCTGATGAACTGTTGAACCCCCGAACCAGACGGCTCTAACGGCTGAAGCCCGCGGTGAGGCCGCTGAGGAGTTGGCGGCGGCTGACGGCGTACAGGATGACGATCGGGAGTGTCGTGAGGACGACGGAGGCGAGCACCGCCGGTACGTTCACGCTGTACTGGCCCTGGAACGTCCACAGCGCCAGCGGGAGCGTGCGCTTGTCGGGGCTCTGGGTGAGGATCAGCGGCAGGAGGAACCCGTTCCAGACGCCGAGGCCGTTGTAGATGCTGACGGTCACCAGCGCGGGCCGGGTGAGCGGCAGCGCGAGCTTGCGCATCATTCCCCACTCGGTGGCGCCGTCGACCCGCATCGACTCGAACAGCTCCTTCGGTACGTCGCGGATGAAGTTCGCGAGGACCAGGACCGACAGCGGGATCGAGAACGCGATCGACGGCAGGATCAGCGCGAGCAGGCTGTCGTACAGGCGCATCTTGATGATCAGCAGGTACACCGGGATGATCGTCGCCTGCAGCGGGATCGCCAGTCCCATCAGGAACAGGCCGTTGACCCCGGCAAGGAACCTGCTGCCCGCGCCGCGGATGATGGCGTACGCCGCCATGAAGGAGATCGCGACCGCCGGGATGATCGTGCCCGCGGTGACGATCACGCTGTTCAGGAAGTACCGCGGGAAGTCCGACTGGATGACCAGCTGGTAGTTGTTCGCGGTCGGCGCGGACGGCAGCGCGAACGGGTTCTGGGTGAAGTACGCGCTCTGGTCCTTGAAGCTGGTGACGACGATCCAGTACAGCGGGATCAGTACGATCGCCAGCCAGGCCCAGCCGGCCAGGCCGCCGAACCAGTTCAGCTGGAGGAGTTTACGGACCCGCATCGTCACGCACCTTCCTGCTGGCTGGCCGTCGTACTGCCGCCCAGTCTGCGCAGCAGCAGGGCGAGTGCGAGGCCGAGGAGCACGATCAGCGCGGCGATCACGCTGGCCGGACCCATCTGGTTGGACATGAAGCCGCGCTTGTACATGTCGAGCGCGAGCACCCGGGTGGCGTCACCGGGACCACCGGCGGTCAGTACGAAGATCAGGTCGAAGAAGGTCAGCGAGCCGACCACCATCAGCGTCGACGACGTGATGATCGTGTACTTCAGCTGCGGCACCGTGATGCTGAAGAACTGCCGGACCCGGCCGGCGCCGTCGATCGACGCCGCCTCGTACAGCGTGGTCGGGATCTGCCGGACGCCGCCCTGGTAGATCAGCGAGTGGAACGGGATGAACTGCCAGGACACGATGAAGATCACCACGCCGATCGCGAGATTGCTCTGGCCGAGCCAGTCCTGGGTGAGGAACCCGATCTTCAGGCCGGCGCCGAGCCCGAAGTTCGGGTCGAGCAGCGCCTTGTAGGTGATCGCGATCGCGGCCGAGCTGAGCAGCAGCGGGATGAAGTACAGCACCGCGAGGAACGCGCGGTACCGCTGCCGGCCGGCCAGGAACGTGCCGAGCAGCAGGCTCATCGGCGTCTGCACGGCCCACGAGAGGATCATGATCTCGAAGGTCACCAGGATGCTGTGCGGCAGCTGCGAGTCGGTCAGCACGGACTTCCAGTTCGACAGCCCGGCGGCGTGGATCGCGCCGAGCCCGTCCCACTGGGTGAAGCTCAGCACGAGTACGCCGACCAGCGGGACCACACCGAACACGACGAACAACAGCAGCGCGGGCAGCACCATCCAGGCGACCGGACCGCTCCGCCCGACCCCGGACGATGCAGTCCTGCCACCGACCTGCGTAACGGGCGGAGCGGGAGGAGCGGTCACACTCACTTGCCGATCACCGCGTTCATGTTCGTCGCGAACTGCTGCGGGGAGATGGACAGCTGGAAGAGCTTGGCGATGTTGTCCAGCAGGGTCTCGGCCTGCGTCGGGCTGAGGGCCTGGTCCCAGGACTGGGCGAAGTTCTTCGCGTTCGCCGCAGTGTCGTAGACGAAGTTCAGCCACTCGGAGTCGTTCTTGTCCGTGATCGACGAGAGCTTGTCCTTCGCGCTCTTCACGACCGGGATGTTGCCGGACTTCACCCAGGCCTCCACCGTGGCGTCGTCGAGCGTGTTGTTCGCGATGAACTTCTTCGCGGTGTCCTTGTCGGCCTGGCTCGCCTTGGAGGAGATCGACATGTACTGACCCGGGTTGCCGACGGTGTCGGTCGGGTCGCCCTTGCCGCCGTCGACCGGCGGGAAGTTCATGTACCCGAGGTGCCCGCCGGTCACGAAGTCGCCACCGGAGGACTTCATGTTGCCGTACGTCCAGGCACCGTGCAGCATCATCGCGGCCTTGCCGGTGAACAGCAGCGCCTGGTCGGCGTTCGAGTCGGCCGTGATCGAGGAGAAGCCCTTGATGAAGCCGTTCGCCTTGATCAGCTTTTGCATCTCTTCGAGCGCCTTGATCGCGGACGGGTCGGACCAGCCGTCCTTCTTGCCGTCGTAGATGTTCTGGAAGACCTCGCTGCCGCCGATCCGGTCGAACAGGAACTCCAGCCACATCATGTTGGTCCACCGGGACTGGCCGCCGAGCGAGAACGGCGCGATGCCCTTGGCGTTGAACTTCGGCACCAGGTCGAGGATGTCGCCCCACGACTTCGGCGGCTGGGCGCCGATCTTCTCGAACGCGCGCTTGTCGTAGAACAGCACGATCGGGGTCACGGTCTCGCCCGGCACCGCGTAGATCTTGCCGTTGACGGTCGCCGCCGTGAACGCGGACGGGAAGATCGAGTTCTTCAGGGTGGCGTTCTGGCCGAGCCAGCCGGTCAGGTCCTCGACCTGGCCGGCTTCGACGTACGCCTTCAGGCCGCCGCCGCCCCAGCCCCAGATCAGTGTCGGGCCCTGGCCGGCGCCGATCGCGGTCTTGATCTTCTGCTTGAACGCGTCGTTCTGGAACTCGGTGGTCTTGAGCTTGGTGCTCGAGTTCGCGTCGTTGAACCGTTTGACCTGTGCCTCGCGGATGCCCTGCTGTGGCTGTCCGGTGAGGAACCAGTACGACGCACCGCTGCCGGCCGGGGCGCCTCCGCCCGTGGTCGAGCCGGGCGTGCTGGTCGGGCCGGAGCTACCGCAGGCGGCGAGGCCGGCAGCGAGCGCGCCACTGCCGACCAGGCCGAGGAAGGTACGTCGGGATGTCGCGTTGGGATCCACTGTGATCTCCGTACTTCGTGCTGCCCCGCAGGCTGCGGAAGCACCTGCCGATATGACTTGTTTTCGAAACATAGATTTCGTGGAATGACCTGTCAAGACTTGAACTAAGGAGTTTTCGGGGTCACAGTGAGGTCACGCAATCGCCTGGTCGTGCAGGAGATTCACAGATCGCCGGGCGGTCGTCCGGAGCGGCCGGAGAGCATCGAAAAGTTTTCGATAATTGCTCACCGAGACGAGCGTTCATCAAGGGAGATTTTCTTGTCCATCTCGACCGAGCGGCCCTGGTCCGACCCGTCGCTGCCCGCCGCGGAGCGGGCCGGACTGCTGCTGGCGGCGATGACGCTGGAGGAGAAGGTCGCGCAGCTCGGCAGCCGCTGGGCCGGTAACGACATGGCCGACCAGGAACTGCCCGAGGACGAAACGATCAACGTCGCGCCGATGGAGGACGTGTTCTCCACCGGCGGTTCGCTCTCGCTGGCGGACGCGAGCCGGCACGGTCTCGGGCACCTCACCCGGGTCTGGGGCAGCTACCCGCAGTCGGTCGAGCAGGGCGTCGCGGAGGTGATCCGCCAGCACGAGGTCGTCCTCAAGGGATCCCGGCTCGGCGTACCGGCGCTGGTGCACGAGGAGTGCCTCACCGGGTTCACGACGTACGGCGCGACCGTCTACCCGGCGTCGATCGCCTGGGGTGCGACGTTCGACCCGGCGCTGGTGGAACGGATGGCGGCCGCGATCGGGCGGGACATGGCCGCGGCCGGCGTCCACCAGGGGCTGTCTCCGGTGCTCGACGTGGTGCGTGACTACCGCTGGGGGCGGGTCGAGGAGACGATGGGCGAAGACCCTTATCTAGTGGGGATTCTGGGCTCGGCGTACGTCCGCGGCCTGCAGAGCTCGGGCGTGCTCGCGACGCTGAAGCACTTCGCCGGGTACTCCGCCTCCCGCGCCGGCCGGAACCACGGGCCGGTGTCGATGGGGCGACGCGAGTTGCTGGACATCATCCTGCCGACGTTCGAGACCGCGATCGCGACGGCCGCCGCCGGGTCTGTGATGAGTTCGTACGCCGACCTCGACGGCCTGCCTGCGAGCGCGGACCTGTGGCTGTTCACCGACGTACTGCGGGACGACTGGGGCTTCGAGGGCACGGTCGTCTCGGACTACTGGGCGGTCCCGTTCCTGGCGTCGATGCATCACGTCGCGGCGGACGACGCGGATGCGGGTGTGCTCGCTCTGAAGGCCGGCACGGACGTGGAGCTGCCGGACACTGTCGGGTACGGCGGACTGGTGGCGAAGGTGCGCTCCGGCGAAGTCCCCGAAGACCTCGTGGACCGAGCAGCCGGGAGAATCCTTCTCCAGAAGGCCAACCTGGGCCTCCTCGACGCCGACTGGACCCCCGAGGCCTCGGTGAGCACTCAGGGTCTCAACCTCAACTCGGAACAGAACAGGGCCATCGCCACCGAGCTGGCCGAGAAATCGGTCGTCCTCCTCGACGCGGGCACAGCTCTTCCGCTGGGCGATGTCACGAAGGTTGCGGTGGTTGGCCCGTGCGCGCACGACCCGCGGACGTTGATGGGCTGCTACGCGTTTCCGAACCACGTCCTCCCGCGGTACCCGGAGCGCGGCCTGGGGATCGAGGTCGTCTCGCCGTTGGATGCCCTGCGCAACGAGATTGCAGGGGTCGAGTACGCCGTGGGATGTGAGGTGACGGGCGACGATCGCTCCGGGTTCGAGCAGGCTGTTGCGTTGGCCCAGGACTGTGACGTGACGGTTGCGTTCGTCGGGGATCTGTCCGGTCTGTTCGGGCATGGGACCTCGGGGGAGGGGTGCGACGCGGAGGACCTGCGGTTGCCCGGGGTACAGGGGGAGCTCGTAAGCGCGTTGCTGGAGACCGGGAAGCCCGTGGTGCTGGTGGTGGTGTCGGGGCGGCCCTATGCGCTGGGTGCGTACGCGGATCGGGTGGCCGGGTTGGTGCAGGCGTTCATCCCCGGGCAGGAAGGCGCCGCCGCGATCGCCGGTGTGTTGAGCGGGCGGATCGTGCCGAGCGGAAAGCTGCCGGTGCAGATCCCGCGGCAGTCCGGTGGCCAGCCAGGTACGTACCTGCAGCCGGCGCTCGGCAGCGTGGAGAGCGCGGGCATCAGCGGACTGGAGACGCGGCCGTTGTACCCGTTCGGGTACGGCGCGTCGTACACGAGCTTCTCCGTCGGCGACCTGCGGTTGAGTGCCGCGGAGATCGGCAGCGACGGCGAGTTCACCGCCACCGTGCGGGTGCGGAACACCGGCGACCGGGCCGGCGATGAGGTCGTGCAGTTGTACCTGCGGGACCTGGTCGCCCAGGTCGCGCGGCCGTTGAAGTCGCTGACCGGGTTCGCGCGGGTGTCGCTGGAGCCCGGGCAGGCGGCCGATGTCACGTTCCGCGTGCATGCCGATCGCACGGCGTACACGGGTCCGGATCTGCGGCGGATCGTCGAGCCGGGGGAGTTCGGCGTGATGGTGGGCACGTCCGCGCTGGACCTGCCGTGTCGTGCGATGCTGCGGATCACCGGGGATGTGAGGGTGGTCGGGCACGACCGGGTCCTGACGACGCCGGTGTCGATCAGCAAGGCCGTATCGGCTGGCGAAGATGGTGGAGGAGGGTGACGAGAATGTCGCAGTTGAAGGGGCGTGTCACCCTGGCCACCGTGGCCGGGTCGGCCGGTGTCTCGATCGCCACGGTCTCCAAGGTGCTGAACGGGCGCAGCGACGTCTCGCCGGCCACCCGCGCACGTGTCCAG
Source organism: Kribbella aluminosa (assembly GCF_017876295.1). Taxonomy (NCBI): domain Bacteria; kingdom Bacillati; phylum Actinomycetota; class Actinomycetes; order Propionibacteriales; family Kribbellaceae; genus Kribbella; species Kribbella aluminosa. The sequence goes on from NZ_JAGINT010000001.1 coordinate 3,509,632, forward strand.
GAGGTGCTCGAGAGGCATGGGTACGTCGGACGCCGTCCGGAGCCGGTGCAGCGCGACACGGTCGAGCTGTTCTACCAGGGCGTCGTCAACGCGTACTCGGTCGAGGTGATCCAGGGCGTCGTCGAGGCGGGCCAGGCGGCCGGCGTCGACGTCGTACTGAACTCCCGGCCGAAGCATCCGCCGTCGACGGGCGCCGCCGCAGGCCGGGCCGCCACCTGGATCCGGCAGCTGATCGCGAACGACCGCCGGGCCGCGATCGGCCTCACCAGCGAGCTGTCCGAGGCCGACCTGGCGGCGCTGGCGCGGGCCCGGGTGCCGATGGTGGTGATCGATCCCGCGAACACTCCGGAGCCGGACGTGACCAGCGTCGGCTCGACGAACTTCGCCGGCGGGATGGCCGCGACCCAGCACCTGTTGTCGCTCGGCCACCGGCGGATCGCGTACATCGGCGGCCCGCCGACGTCGCGCTGCAACCAGGCGCGGATGAGCGGCTACCGGAACGCGATGGAGTCGGTCGGTGCCGGCATCCCGGCGGAGTACATCTGGCTGAGCGACTTCCTGTACGACGACGGCGTGGCCGGCGGGTCCGCGATGCTCGACCTGCGCGATCGGCCGACCGCGATCTTCGCCGGCAGCGACGAGGTGGCGCTCGGTGTCCTGGAGGCGGCCCGGGCGCGCGGCCTGCGGGTGCCCGAGGAGCTGAGCCTGGTCGGCTTCGACGACACCGAGGTCGCCCGGCTCGCGTCGCCGCCGCTCACCACGGTCCGGCAGCCGCTGCGCGAGATGGGCGCGGTCGCACTCCGGACGGCGCTGCAGCTGGCCGCGGGGGAGCCTGTCGCGTCACACCACGTCGAGCTCGCGACCTCCCTGATCGTCCGCGGCTCTGCGGCGCAGTACGGGCTGTCGTCGATCGCCGCCTCTTAACTACTCCCTCCGGTCGGAGACCGTTCGTACGACGAGGACGGCGGCGACCAGGACAGCCAGGCACAGTACGGCGAGCAGCGTGAGCGGTACGGCGTTCGTGGTTGCGGGCTTGTCGTCGGACAGGACCTTCATCAGTGCGCTGACCGGCGAGATCCGGCGTACCGTCATCAGCAGGATCAGCGTCGCCGCGGCCAGCATCGCGAGTCCGATCCGGCGGATCAGCAGCCGCGAACACAGCACGCCGATCGCGATCCCGATCATGGCGGGGGCGAGCAGGGCGAGCGCCCCGACGAGCACGTCGCCGACCGTCGCCTGGTGATCACCGGTGACCAGCGGGCAGATCAGCCCGAACAGCACCAGCGGCACGCACCACGTGACCACCACCGCGATCGTCACCGCGAGGACCCGGAGTGAGCTGCCGACCGTGACCAGCGTGATCTGCCGTTGCGTCGGGTCCTCGTGGTTGACGATTGCGACCGTCAGCCAGGTCGAGCAGACGAGCATCACCAGCACACCGAACGCGTACGACGACTGCAGCGGGCCGTTGTCGGACGCCGTACCGACGGCGAGGGCGCCGAAGAAGATCAGCATCGGCGGGAGGTAACGCTGGGAGAGCAGGACGCTGTGCATCAGGTACCGGTACAGGGCCGTCTTCTGGGCCGTCTTCTGGGCCGCCATCTGGGCCGTCATCGCAGCCGCCGTACGGTCGTGACCGACCAGCCGTGGTTCAGCGCGGTGAGCAGTGCCGCGTCGTGGCGGCCCGTCGGCAGGGTCAGCGTGACGTGACCGTCTTGCCGCCGTACGTCGAGAACGCCGGGGTGCTGTGTCCAGTCGATGTCCGTGCCGGGAACGAGTGACACCTCGGTCATGCTGGGTTGCTCCGATGTGGTGGTGAGCCGGCCGTGCTTGATCTCGCAGACGCGGGTCGCCGTACTGCGGACCGTTTCGGCAGAGTGCTCGGTGAACGCGACGGCTGCGCCCTGCTCGGCCGTCTCGGTGAGCAGCTCGCGCAACGTGATGTGCGCGGTGGCGTCGAGACCGGACCAAGGCTCGTCGAGCACGAGCAGCTGCGGCGGCTCGAGCAACGCTTGGGCCAGGGCGACCTTCTGCGCGTTGCCCTTCGACAGCTTGCGCATCGGGGTGTCCGTGCCGCCGGACAACGCGAGCCGCTCCAGCAACTCGCGTGAACGGTCGTGGGCGGTCTGCGTGCCGAGCCCGCGGATCCGTCCGATGTGCGTCAGGTACGTCGCGGCCGACAGTCGATCGTGCGACGCGAACACGTCCGGCACGTAGCCGACGACGCCGGCGGCACGCTCCACCGAGCCCGCCGACGGGTGCGACAGGCCGACCAGCAGCCGCAGTACGGTCGACTTCCCGGAGCCGTTCGCGCCGATCAGCGCGACCAGTTCACCCGCGTTCAGGTGCAGGTCGACGTCCGTCAGGATCTCCCGCCGCCCGTACCGTTTGGAGACCTCCCGCAGCCGCACCACTTCCATGCAGTGAGCTTAGAGGGCGGGTCAGGGCAACAGAGACCAACAGCGAGGCGGCAGCGCAGAGAGTCATGGCCGGTGCGGGCGAGGTCAGGTCGGCGAGGGCGCCGGCGAGGATCGCGACCACGCCGAACGTCGTCATCCGGAGCGCGGACTCCAGCCCGAGTACCTGCCCGCGGAGGTCGAGCGGCGTGAGATCGACGAGCAACTCCTGCTGTGCGAGCGACGCGGAGTACCCGCTGCTGCCGATCGTGACCAGTACGCAGAGCACTGCGATCGGCAGGTCGAACGCGAACCCGAGGAACGGTACCGCGAGCACGAACCGCAGGAACCGCGCCGCGATCCGGCGGCCGTTGCGGGTCAGGAACCGCCCGACGACGAGATCACCCGTCATCATCCCGGCCGCCCCGGCGGCAAGCAGCCAGCCCGCGCGCGAACCGGCGTACGGGACGAACAGCGCTTCGCACCCCACGATCAGGCCGTTCGGGATCGCGAGCGCGAGGAAAAGCGGCCGGGTACGGCGTTCCGCGAGCAGCGTGCGGTTCCCGCGCCAGGTCTCGGCGAGTCCGGTCCGCGCGACCCGCCGCGGCGGGCGGTCCCGGAGCCCGAAGCGGTTGACCGGTACGGCGACCGCGGAGAAGCCGGTCGCCAGCCACAGCACGGTCGACGGGCTGAGCGTCTGCAGCAGGATGCCGGCGATCCCGAAGCCCGCGATCTGCATCGCGCCGACCGACAGGTTGATCGCCGACCGTCCGAGCACGAACTGCCGCTCGTCGACCACCTCGCTCAGCAGGCCCCAGCGCGCCCCGGATCCGATCGACAACCCGTAGGCCAGCGCGAGCGCGAGCACCAGCCGGCCACCGGGTGGCAGGTCGAAGGCGGCCTGCGCCGCGACCTCGACGGTCGCGAGCACGCTCAGCAGCGTGAGAACCTGCCGCGGCCGCGCCGTGTCCGCCGCCGACATCAGCGTGGAGAGGCCGAGCACCTGCGCCAGCGACGGCCCGAACATGATCATCGCGGACAGCAGCGCCGACCCGGTCGCGCTCTCGACCATCAGCGCGAGCGTCAGGCTGGTCATGGTCGCGGACGCGTTGCTCAGCGCGCTCCCGATCCACAGGTTGCGGAACTCGGCGTTGGCGAAGATCGCCCGGTAGGTACCCATGCCGTGCAGGATCGACGGCACGCTCGTCGCCGCCTACAGTTTCGGGTGGGGGCGAAACGTTGTCCGAATTCCTGGTCGATGCCGACACGTTGGTGAACGCGCGGTTCGGTACCTCGCAGCTGACCGAAACGGTGGCCGCGCTGAAGCTGCTGCGGATGCCGGTCGAGCCGTGGTTCCGGCCGTGGAAGGACGCCCACGTGGCGGCGTACCGGGCTGCGCTCGACGCGAACCCGTTGTGGACGGCGCTGCTGGAGAGCGCCTTCGGGGTGAGCTGGGCCGCGGACTTCCTGACCGTGCCGCCGCTCGAGCCGGACCTCACCTTGGAGGCGGAGCTCGCGTACCTGACGTCGCTGGACGACGACCGCATCCGCGCGGATCTCAGCGTCGTACGGACGCCGTTGCCGGCCGTCATCGAGGAGACGTCCGGGTTGTCCGAGGCGGCGGCGGAGTTGCTGCGGTGGGTGTGGACGGAGACGGTCGAGCCGGAGTGGCCGCGACGGTTGCGGGTGCTGCAGGGCCGACGTCGTGTCGCGGACGGCACGGCTCAGCGAGCAGGGCTGGTCCGGCGTACTGCGTGGGCTCGGCCCGGACGTGCGCTGGCTCGGCGACGGGCGGATCCAGGTGAACCGCTGGGACTACCCGCCGACCGATGTCCGCGGGCGGGACCTGATGTTCATCGCGGCGCACACGCAGCGCGTCAACGTCAGCTGGCGGCTACCGGACCGGTTCGCGTTGACCTACCCGGTGACCGGGATCTTCGCGCCGGCGGGAACACCGGACGAGCCGTTGGTGCAGCTGCTCGGCCGCAACCGCGCGCTGATCCTGGCCGAGGCGGCCGCGCCGGTGAGTACGACGTTGCTCGCGGCAACGACCGGCCTGTCGCTGGCGACCGTCTCCGACCACCTGCGGGTGCTGACCGACGCTGGTCTGCTGGAGCGCCGCCGCTCCGGGCGCTCCGTGCTGTACTGGCAGTCCGACACCGGCCGCCGCGTCGTACGACGGCCGGCATCGAACCCTTCCGAGCCCCGATGAAGCTCGTGCAGCCGGGCAGCTAACGGACCTCGATCTCCGTGGAGAGCGGCAGGTCCGAAACCGACGAGCCGGCTCGGATCGTGAAGGCACCGGGCTCGGTCGTCCAACCTGCCTCGTTGTCGGAAACAGCCCAGTGCTCGAAGGTGTGCTGGTGCAGGTGGATCGTGATCTCGCGGGCCTGCCCGGCGTCCAGCCGTACGACGGCGAACCCGGCCAGCCAGCGCACCGGCCGGTCGACCGTGCTGTCCGGGCGCTCGACGTACACCTGGACGACATGCTTGCCCGCTCGATCACCGGTGTTGCGGACCGTGAGCGCGACCGACGACGGGTCGTTGGCGCGCAGGTCCGACAGCTCCCACGTGGTGTACCCGAGACCGTGGCCGAACTCGAACGCCGGCGCGGTCCCCGCCTTCAGCCAGGCGCGGTACCCGATGTGGATGCCTTCGTCGTACCGCACGACGCCGTTCACCGGCGTGACGTCGATGACCGGTACGTCGGCCTGCTCTCGCGGCCAGGTGGTGGGCAGGCGGCCGCCCGGCTCGGCCCGCCCGAGGAGCACGTCGGCGAGCGCGTCGCCGTACTCCTGACCTCCGAAGTACGTCGCCAGCACCGCGGCGACGTCGTCCCGCCAGGGGAGGAGGACGGGGGAGCCCGCGTTGACGACCACGACCGTACGGGGATTGGCGGCCGCGACGGCGCGGACCAGGTCGTCCTGACGGCCGGGCAGCGCGAGGCTGGTCCGGTCGTACCCTTCGGACTCGACCTTCGAATTGGTGCCGACGACAACGAGTGCGACGTCGGCGTCCCGGGCCGCGGCGACGGCCTCGTCGATCAGCGCCTGCGGGTCGTCGTTGGCCGGCTCGACCCCGACCGTGATGCTCAGCGCGTTGCTCAGACCGCCTTCCACCTTGGGCAGATCGAGCTCGACCCGGACGTCGACCGGCGTGCCGGCGGTGACGTCGAGCGGAGTCGAGATGGACGGCGGGGAGAGCAGCGCGGCGCCCAGGTCGTTGCCGACCGGTACGGCGGTGTCCTCGCGGAGGAGGTTGCCGTCGGCAAAGATCCGGCCGTGGCCGACCGACGCGAAGCCGAGCCGGACCGCGCCGGACTCGGCCGGCGTCCAGGTGGTACGGAACTCGAAGACCGCGGAGTCGCCGATCGGTGCGTTGCCGCCGAGGTACACGAGCGCGCTGGAGAACCGGTCCTCGGCGAACAGCTCCGAACCGTCCGCCGCCAGGAACCGGACCCGGGCGCCGTGCTCACCGGTCTGCGGGTTGGTCATCGTGTCGAGTGGGAGGTCCGCGACGCCCTCCTGCACGACCGCGCCGATCGAGTACGTGATGTCGGCGTCCGGGAGCGCGGCGCGGAGTCCGTCGAGCGGCGAGACGACCTTCTCCGGGATCACCGTCGCGCTGCCGCCGCCCTGGGTGCGGGCGTCGCGAGCGTTGTGCCCGATGACCGCGATCTTTTGTACGTCCTGCCAGGGGAGCACCCGTCGGTTGACGAGGAGGACGGTGCCTTCGGCTGCTGCCGTTCGTGCGAAGGCTGGTCCGTCGACCTGCGGTGGGTCGGCCGGCTTCTCGTAGCCTTCCAGGGCCCCGACTCGGGCGGCCAGGGCAAGGATGCGCAGTACCTTGCGGTCGATCGCGTCCTCCTTGACCTCGCCGGAGCGGACCGCCGCGACCAGGGCGTCGCCCCAGGCGCCGATCGGGCCGGGCATCGCCAGGTCCTGGGAGTGCTTGGCGCTCTCGATGCTGCGGACGGCGGTCCAGTCGCTGACCACCACGCCGTCGAAACCCCAGTCGGTGTTCAGCGGGGTCTCGAGCAGGTCGTTCTCGGAGGCGGTCGCGCCGTTGACCGAGTTGTAGGCGCTCATCACCAGCCACGCCTTCGACTCGGTGACGGCCTTCTCGAACGCGAGCAGGTACACCTCGCGGAGCGTGCGCTCGTCGACCTCGACGTTCGCGGTGAAGCGGTCGGTCTCGAAGTCGTTCGCGACGTAGTGCTTCGGGGTGGCGCCGACGCCGAGCTCCTGGACGCCGGCGACGTACGCGGCGGCGAGGTCGGCGGTCAGCACCGGGTCCTCGCTGAACGCCTCGAAGTGCCGGCCGCCGAGGGGTGAGCGGTGCAGGTTGATGGTCGGGCCGAGGACGACGTCGACGTTCTTGCGGCGGGCCTCTAGGGCGGACACCACGCCGTACCGGTGGGCGATGCCGACGTCCCACGAGGAGGAGAGGGCGGTCGCGGACGGAAGGCTCAGCGACGGGTCGCGCTCGTCCCAGACCGGGCCGCGGACGCCGCTCGGGCCGTCGGACAGCACCATGGAGCGGAGGCCGATCGACGGCAGCGCGTGGGTGGACCAGAAGTCCTGGCCGGTGAGGATCCGGACCTTCTCCTCCAGGGAGAGCCGGCCGAGCAGGTCGTCGAAGTTCATGGCGACGATGCTACGACTGAAAACCGAGTGATGCTAGGTTTTGGGTATGGGTAGTTCCAGGGGTCCGTACGCGAAGGGGGTCGCGAAGCGCGCCGAGATCCTGCGCGCGGCGCTCGAGGTGATCGCGCGGCACGGCTACCGGAAGACGTCGACGCGTGAGCTGGCGGCGGCCGCCGGGCTGAGCGAGGCGGGGATGCTGCACTACTTCGGCTCGAAGGAGAAGCTCTTCGAGGAGGTACTGCGGGCCCGCGACGAGGCCGACTCAGCCCGCTTCGCCGACGAGGACCCGATCGACGGGCTGCAGGCGGTCATCCGCCACAACGGCACGGTCCCCGGCCTGGTCCAGCTCTACTCCACCTTCTCCGCCGAGGCGGGCGATCCCGACCACACCTCCCACCCGTTCTTCGTCAACCGCTACGCGACCCTCCGCACCCGCCTCGCCGAAACCATCCGCACCCGCCAGTCCGAAGGCACCCTCACCCGCGACGCAGACCCCGACACCATCGCCACCCTCCTGATAGCCCTGTCGGACGGCCTCCAAGTGCAATCCCAGTACAACCTCCCCACCGCCCCAGCGGACACCTTCAGCCACCTCCTGGACCTCCTGACTGGCCCCAAGCGCGATAGTTGACCCATGACGAAGTCCGCCGAACCCCCCACCCCACCAGCGGACCGAACCACCACACCCGCGCTGGGGGTTGCCACCGGCTCCGGTGCGGGTGCGCCCACCATCTCCACCGCACCCGACGGCGTTAGCCGGCGGGTGCTCTCGCGGGAGATTTGGTTGGTGCTGGCGCTCTCGCTGGGGGCGTCAGGGGTGGCGGCTGTTATTTCGTTTGCGGGAGTTTTGACGTCTGGTAAGCCGCTTGGTGGGCAGACGGCGGTGATTGTGGGGTCGCGGGCGCCGGGGCGGCCCTGGCTGGATTTGGCGTGGCAGGTGTTTGCGGTGGTGACGGCGCTGGTGCCGGTCGTGCTGGTCGGGCATCTGCTGGTGCGGGGCAAGGAGTCGCTGCGAACGATCGGGTTCGACCTGCGGGACCGATGGCGGGATCTCGGCCGGGGTACGGCGATCGCGGCGGTCATCGGGGGAGCGGGACTCGCCTTCTACATCGGTGCACACGCGATCGGCGTGAACCTGACCGTCGACCCGTCGCAGCTTCCGGACTACTGGTGGCGGATCCCGATCCTGATCGCCGTCTCCGCACAGAACGCCGTACTCGAGGAAGTCATCGTGCTCGGCTACCTCAACCACCGCCTCGACCAGCTCGGCTGGTCCGTCCGCCGCGCCACCGCGACCAGCGCCCTGCTCCGCGGTTCGTACCACCTCTACCAGGGCCTCGGCGGCTTCGCCGGGAACGTGATCATGGGGGTGATCTTCACCTACCTGTACCGCCGCTGGGGCCGCGTCATGCCGCTCGTCGTCGCACACACCCTGATCGACACCACCGCGCTGATCGGCGCGACGTACCTGCTCGGCAAGGTCTCGTGGCTGCCCGGCTGAGAAGTTTCTCAGCTGTAATGACTGACACGTAACCGATCGGCCACCGGACGGGTTGTTGGAGACGTGACAGTCAACGGGGAAATCACGAGTCCGCCAGAAATCGATGCAGGCCTGGCCGCCGCCGCGCTCGCGGTGTTCGCGCATCGGCACGAGGTCGTCCATCTGCTGTACGCCGCCACCGACGAGCCGGATGCGCTCACCCGGATCGGCGGCCTGCTGAAGGTCGACGGGGCGACCATCGCACGGGTCCTGGACCAGCCGCTGCGCTGGATGCTTCCGCAGTTCCGCGCCGAACTGGAGACGATCGCGGCCACGCCCGATCCGGCTCCGGCCGGCAGCGCCGCCGCGGCCGCTCCGGACAGTGCGCCGGCCACCTTGGAGAAGGCGGCTGTGGCCAAGTAGCTCGCAGTACGACGCACCGCTCCATCGCCTAGGTTGGAGCGGTGTACACGCATGGGCGGGACATCCTGGGGATCGCGGACGAACTGACAGCGGCGTACGTCGATGTGTTCACGGCACCACCGTTCGAGCGCCGGGACCCGGACGAGACCCGGGCCGCGTTCCGGAAACGCCTCGAGGGGGACGCGGAGCGGGACGGGTTCCAGGCCTGGATCGAGCGTTCCGCGGACGGGCGGATCGCCGGGTTCCTGACCGGGTGGACGACGCCGGCGCCGTTCCGGACCGACCGGTCGTACGGCAGTGTCCTCGACCGGATCGGCGCGGAACAGGTCGAGGAGCTGCTGGTCGGCGCGTTCGAGGTCGACGAGCTCGGCGTACTCGCGCACGCCCGCGGCACCGGCCTGGCCCGCCGCCTGCTCGAGACCGCCACTCAGGCCAACACCCGCGCCTGGCTGCTCGCCTGGAACCAGAACCACGACGCGATCGCCTTCTACCGGCACCTCGGCTGGCAGGAGCCCGAGGTCCGCGGCCCCGAACACGACATCCTGGTCTTCGTGAACGGTTAGCTGGTCCTAGAGACCGAACAGGGCCTGCGCGTTGGCGTGGGTTACGGCGGCGTGTTCCTCCGGGGTCAGCTCGGCCGCTTCCAGGGCGCCTAGTGCGACGGACGGGTCGATGAGGGTCGCGTCGGTGCCGAACATCATCCGGTCGGGGCCGATCCGGTCGAGGATCCAGCGGATCCGGTTCGCCTCCGGTGCGGACCAGCACGGCTCGAACCAGATCCGGTCGGACCGCTCGGCGGCCTCGGGGACGCGCGGCCAGCCGCTCGCGCCCATGTGACCGGCGAGCACCCGCGCACCCGGGACGCGCGCCGCCACGTCGGCGAGATCCAGCACGGTGTCGCCCCAGGTGTGGACGAGCGTCGGCAGCCCGTACTCCGTGGTCAGCTCGATCGCGGCCTGCATCGGCGGCGTGCTGATCGGGGTCCGGCTGTACTCGCTGTGGATCTTCGCGCCGGCCCACCGCGCCCGCCCGTCCCCGGCGAGCAGTTCGTCGAGGTCCTTGCGGGCCTCGTCGAGCCGTCGCGGGTCGACGACGATCATGCCGCGCAGCCGCGGGTCGGCCGGGAGCTGTTCCGCGAGCGACCGGTTGCCGGCCGGGGCGTCGTACACGATCGCCTCGATCGCGGACACCAGTTGCAGGTCGATGCCGAACCGGTTCAGGCCGTCGATGTTCACGTCGATGCTCGCGACGTCCATCGAGAAGAACCACGGGCCCCAGTGGGCGTGGACGTCGATCAGCATCCGGGCTCCAGGAGGGTCTCGAGGCTGCGGCTGCCGGCCTGCGCGATCTCGTCGGGGCTCAGCTTCGAGGTGAGCAACCGGCGGACGACGGACCGCGTCTCGTGGAACGGCGTACGGGCACCGAACACGAGCCGCTCCGCACCGACCTCCGCGGCCACGATCTCCAGCGAGTCCGGCCCGGTCAGCATCCGCGTCGACGTGTGGAACCCGGGCTCCGAACGCGCCAGCAGCACGAAGTCGCCGAGGTAGTAGAAGTGCGTGTCGAGGAACACCACCCGCGCGCCGAGCCCGCGCAGCGCCGGCCCGACCTTCCGTACGTCGCCCTCGGTGAAGATCGTCAGCCCCGCGTCGGCGAGCAGCCGGACGACGTGCTCGAACGCCGGGTACCCGGGCTCGACGCTCTGCGCGGTCGGCGCCAGCCGGACGGCCCGCGGCGGCGTGTCGCTCGCGAGCAGCCGCTCCAGCTCCTTCTCGGCGCCGAGCGGATCGCGCAGGTCGAGCACCGGGCAGGCCGTCCACCCGTTGCCCGCGGCAACGTGTTCGGCCTCGGCGTTCCCGGACGGTACGTCGAAGTGCACCGCCCGGAGCGCCGCCACCACACCGCCGGAGATCCCGCTGTCCGCGAGCACCTTCGCGATGGTCTCGGGCTGTCCCCAGCGCCCGGTCGTCACGTCGTGCCCGACCAGGATGTCGCAGTCGAGCAGCCGGGGCGTTTCACTCATTTGGGCTCCAGAGCATTGTGGACCTTGTGGACCGCGGCGGCGATGTCGTCGACGTCGGCGTCGGTGTAGTTCTCGTTCCAGGGCAGGACCAGGAGGGTACGGCCGATCAGTTCCTCGGCGTTCGGGCACAGGCCGACCGGGTACTCGACGTCCTGCAGCGGGAACCCCGACCCGCCGTACGTGATCCGCTCGCGGACGGCTGGTGCGGCGTACAGCGGGCTGGTCAGGTAACCGCCGTTCGCCGGCACGCCCTCGGCGGTCAGCGCGGCGGCCCATTCGCGCATGTCGCCGGCCGCCGGGGAGATGATCAGCGGGTACTGCCAGTAGACGTGGTCGCCGCCGTCGGGTGGTGTCGTCACGCCGGCCAGGTCCCCGATCGCCGCGGTCAGCCGGGCGGCCGCCGTACGGCGGTCCTTCACGACGCCCCGGAGCTTGGTCAGCTGGGCGCGGGTCACCGAGGCGACCAGCTCGGTCATCCGGTAGTTGAGGGCGAGGAACAGGTACGTGCGCTCGTCGGTGTCGCGCGGCCAGCCCTTGTCGGCGAACAGCCGCATCCGGCGCGCGTGCTGCGCGTTGCCGGTGACGGTGAGCCCGCCGTCGCCGGCGCTGATGTGCTTCGTCTGCTGGAGGCTGAAGCACCCGATGTGCCCGATCCGGCCGACGTACGTGTCGCCGACCGGCGCGAGGTACGCCTGCGCGCAGTCCTCGATCAGCAGGATCCCGTGCCGGTCGCACAGCTCGCGCAGCTCCCGGACCGCGGCCGGCTTGCCGAACAGGTGGACGACGATCACCGCCTTGGTCCGCGGCGTGATCGCGGCCTCGACGGTCTCCGGCGTGAGGTTCCCGGTGATCGGGTCGACGTCCGCGAACACCGGTACGGCGTTCTGCATCATGATCGGGAACACCGTGCCCATGTCGCTGATCGGCGTGGTGATGATCTCGTCGCCCGGGGCCGGGTCCACCGCCGCGACGGCCAGGTGCAGTGCCGCCGTACCCGAGCTGCACGCGACCGCGTGTCCGGCGCCGAGCAGCGAGGCGAACTCCAGCTCCAGCGCCGGGACCTCGGCACCCCAGGTGGCCGACAGCATGCCGCTGCGCAGCACCCGCTCGACCGCCTTCACCTCGTCGTCGCCGAACCGCCGGCCGCTCGCGTTCATCGTCGACGGCAGCGGCTCGGTGCGGACCGGCGTACCGCCGTCGCGGGCGAGCTGATTGTTCTGCATCGCGGCAATCCCTCCGATAGTTGCTTAAGGCAATGGCAGTTGGACGAGGTCGCGGTCGGCGAGCCCCCGGACGCGGTGCCGGGCGCCCCGCACCGGAGTGAGCTGGGGCACGGTGTACCACCCGCCGCCGAGCTTGTTCACCAGCAGTCTCGCCGTACCCGGTCCGAGCTGGTACAGGTTCCCGCCGAAGTTCGTCTCACAGTAAACCCCGGTCCGGTCGACGTAGAGCCGCCCGTCGGCGGGCTTGTCCGCCCTGGCGGACGTGCTGAGGGCGGTGAGCGTACTGCTCGCGGGTGCGGTTCGGCGGGAGAGGTTCATCGGAGACCGCCGATCCGGATCAGGTTGCGGCCCTTGATCGTGTAGAGCGCGTCGCCGTTGTGCGACGCGGTGATCAGTGGGTAGCTGTAGATCTGGGCGCCGAGACCGTCGACCACCGTGGTGACCTTGGTGCCGTCGACCTTGAAGACGCGGGTGTTGTCGGTGCCGTACAGGCCGCCGCGAGCGATCACCAACCGGCTCTGTCCGGTGCCGATGGTGGTGTTACCGAGGAGCTTGCCGGTGCGCGGATCGAGCACGGCGAGACGACCGTCGTCCGTGGTCGCGTAGAGACGCCCTCGGTAGACCACGACGTCGCTGTAGCTCTGCGCCTTCGCGAGCGGCCCCGTCTCCCACAGAGTGCGATTGCCCCGCGGGTCGAATGCGACAATGGTTGCCTGCGGCAAGATCGGGTCGGTGCCGAGGCTGTTCCGGGTCGCGCCGCCGAGGTACGCGATGCCGTCCGCGGTGGTCACGGAGCGGACCGACTGCTGCGGTACGACGCCGCGATGGACCTCGCGCTGCCCGCTGTCGAGGTGCTGCTCGACCAGAGTCCCGTCGTACTTGCCGTAATCGGGCTCGGTGGAGATCAGCCACGTCCGCGAACGGGCGTCGTACGCCGCATCGGTCGGGCGGGTCTGCTCGTTGCCGATCTGGCCGAGCTCGTGCAGGGCCGAGCCGTCGGGCTTCAGCTGCCAGAGCCGGGCCAGCGTGTAGACGCCGAGGTACACGCTCCGGCCGACCGGGGTGAGGGTCTTCGCCTCACCTGGGAGGAACGTACGCGTGCCGGCGCCGGTCGCCAGGTCGTGGACCTGGATGCCGGCCTTGCCGCTGACCAGGACCGACGACTGCGTGGCGGCGATCGCCATCGCCTGCTCGGGCGCGGGCGGGAGACCTGCCTGGCCGAGGTCGGTGCCGGTGAACGTCCCGGTCGGCTCGTCGAAGTCGACGACCTGGCTGGTCAGCTCGGCCCTGATCGTGCTGCCCTCGACGAAGATCCGGTTGAAGTACGCCCCGTCGTACGGCGAACCGAGCCGGGTGAGGTTGTTGTCGCGGTACCGGTAGAGGGTGCCGGACGGGCGGGTGCCGAGGTAGATGTCGGCCCCGCTCAGGGTGATCGCGGTGATGTACTGGTCGCCGCCGGGCGTCTGCACGTCGACCGGGTTGCTCAGGTCGTTCGTGTCGTAGACCAGCATCGTGCCGGTCGGGGAGAGGCTCGCGGCGAGCTTGGTCCCGTCGAGCGCGAGCGTGGCGACGAACGTCCGGTCGGCGTACTTCGCCGGCAGGATCTCGCGGCGCTCGCCGGTGGCCCGGTCGATCGCGATCAGGTGCGCCTTGGTGCCGACGCCCGCGTAGATCGTGGTCGCGTCGGCGGCGATGCTCCGGACGTACTGCTCGCCCGCGACCGCGGCACCGTACGACCTGGTCGCGCCGGTGGCCGGGTCGTACTCGTGGACCGCGCCGTCAGGGTAGGTACCGGCGACGATCTTGCCGTCCGGGGTCGCCGCGATCGACCAGATGAACGAGCCGAACTGCGCGACCTTCACGGCGGTGCCGGTGCTGGTGTCGATCTTGTAGACGTCGCCGGGCGTGTAGAGCCCGATGTAGAGGTCGGTGCCGAGGCGCGTCATCGCCCAGGCGCCAGCGCCGGTCGGCAGCGAAAGTTTGCGGTCGACGGTCCTGGTCGCCGGGTCGAACGCGCCGACCTGGACCGGCGAGACACCGGAGGTGATGGTCCAGATCCGGTCGCCGACCTGCTCGGCGACGCTGGTCGAGGTGACGGCCGACGCCGGGCCGAGATCGGTCACCGTCGGCGTTTCGGTCCGGGCCGGAACTGCGGCGCCGGCCGGAGCGGAAACTGTCATGAATCCTGTGCAGCTGAGCAGAGCGATGCTCAATCCCCGTACGAATCGCTTGTCCACAAGGCCTCCCGGGACAGTGCGCACCGAATTACGGTCATGGCTGAAATTATCCGGACGTGCGTCGTCCCGTCAACCACTGGGAAGTAGGTCGTGTCTGGTGACCTGATCAGAGGTGAACGCGATAAACGACCAGCGGGCGGCCGCTGCCGGTGCCGAGCTGGGTGCCGGTGGCCTCCGCGAGGCCGGCGCGTTCGAGGCGGTTCAGGACGCGACGGGCGGTCCGCGGCTGGATGCCGAGGTGGTCGGCGACCGAGCGGGTGGTGAGTCCGTCGTCAGGGGTGGCGCGGACGAGTTCCTGGAGGCGTTCGAGGGTCGCCTTCGAGAGACCGGCGCGCTGCGCGAGCAGTTGGAGTTTCGAGCGTTGCTGTGCGCGGGGCGGGGCGCCGCCGACCAGCACCAGGTCGATGTCGTTGCGCAGCGACACCACGGCCGCCGTCCGGCCGGCCGTCTTCGCGCGGCCGAGGGCGCGCCGGGCGAGCACCTCGGTCTCGGTACCGGAGCCGCCGATGCCGAACCCGATCCGGACCGGCCCGAACTGCTCCTTGAGCCGGTTGAGCATGCTCAGCTCGGTGAACGCGGCGGTCGCCTGTTCGAGCGGCCCGCGGGTCGCGATCACCAGCCAGCGTTTGTCGTCGTACCGGAGCACGCTGCCACCGAGCGAGCCGGCCTCGCGGCGCAGGGCGCTCTCGGCGGCCGGCGCGATCTCGACCAGGCCGAGCGCGATCTGCGCATCGTCACTGCGCAATGCGTCATGAACGAGCAGCAGACTGTTCACCGCGGAGCGGACCGAGTGCACCGACGGCGCGAGCCGGACCGTGGTCTGCTCGGTCCGGAGCTTCTCGTACGCCGATCGCAGACAGGTGATCGCGACCCCGGCCTTGGCCTGCCGGTGGAACGCGACGATGTCGTCGAGGCTCAGCCCGGGCCGGTACGGCAGCACCTTGACGCCACGCATCGGCAGCCCGACCTCGTCGAACGTCTCCCGGACGTCGGCCTCGTCGAGTACGTCGATGCTCAGCGACGTGACGTCGTGGCCCTCGCTGAGCAGCTGCACCAGAGTGCGCATCAGCGTCGCGCCGGTGTACTCGACGTGCGCGGCCGGCCGGTCGAGCAGGTCCTGCGCGGCGGCGATCTGGTACGGGACGACACCGGTGAACAGCCAGGCGTCGACACTACCCGGCGCCTCGGCCATCACCTTCGGTGTGTCGGTCTCCCGGCGGTACCGCAACGGGACGACCTCGACGCCGCGCAGGCCCCTCACGATCCGGCTGCTGGAGGTGACCAGGTCCGACGGTCCTACTACTCCGATCGTCGTCACCATGCGCGGGTCCCCATGCGGGCCAGTCTCGTCAGAACACCCCACCGCTGCAAGAACCCGCGCCGTCGTGGACTACGTTCCACTTATGGAGCGGGTTCTGGACTGGATCGACGAGGGTACGGCGCTGTGCCGGGGAGCACTGGCCGACCTCGAGGCACCGTCGCTGCTGCCGGGGTGGTCGCGACGCCACGTGGCCGCGCACCTTTCGCTGAACGCCGAGGCCCTGGGCAACCTCGTGCACTGGGCGCGAACCGGTGAGGAACGCCCGATGTACCCGTCCGCGGACGCCCGGAACGCCGACATCGAGAAGGCCTCGTCCCGCCCGGCGGACGACCTGCGGACGTGGTTCGACGAGGCGTCGGCCGGACTGCGGGCGTCGATGACGACCCTGACCGGCGCTCAGTGGCAGACGCAGGTACTCACCTCACGCGGAGCGCCGATCCCGGCTACCGAGGTCCCGTGGATGCGTTCGGTCGAGGTCATGATCCACGCCGTCGACCTCGACGCCGGCGTCACGTTCGCCGACCTTCCGGACGACTTCCTCACCAGACTCTGCGACCACATCCGCACCCAGCGGGGCGACGTACCGGAGGTCCGCGGCCCGCTCGCCGAGGTCGCGGCCTACCTGTCCGGCCGCCCGTACGCCGAGGTCACCGGCCCGGACGGCACTCCCGCGGGACCGCTCTCGGCCTGGCTCTAGGAGTTGCGGGCGCGGAACTCTTCCCACAACGCCGGGTCGTAGCCGGGGAGGGCGTGGACGTACGCCATCCACGTGTCCCGGTCGATCTCGCCGGTGATCCGGGCGCGGTACATCCGCAGGTACTCCTTGTCGTCCGGCGACATCGGGTCCCCGGGCCGGCTGCCGACCCGGCCGTCGGTCAGCTCGCGGACGACATCCGCGTGACCGGTGTGCCGGGTGGTGTCGAGCAGCACCGTGAGGATCATCTCGCGCAGGCTGACGGTGTTCCCTGTGTGATGCGTCCCGGTCGCGTCCAGATCGAGCGCCCCGATCGAACGGGCAGCCGCCGTACACGCCCGCTCGTACGCCGCCACCAGCTCGGCGACGGACTCGTCCGCCGTTGCCCACATGTCCAGCCCGAAGAACAGCTCCTCGTCATCGAGCCCGTCAACCATCTGGTCCGCCGCCTGCTCCTGCCCGAACGCCGCCACCAGGTACCCGTAGGTGATCCCGGTCAGATGCTTCACGATCCCGATCAGGTTCGTCCCCGTCGGCGTCATCGGCCGCCGGAGCGCGTCGTCGCTCAGCCCTTCGACCTTCCAGAGCAACGAGCGTTGAACCTCATCAAGGTGCTGCAGCAGCAGCGTCTTCTCGGGCGTCATCCACGACACGGTACCGAAGATGGGTGACATCCCGATCGGCCAGCTGCCGCACGTTCTCGAGCTCGATGTACTCCGCGGGAAGGTTGTCGAAGAGGCGCCGGCCCTGACCGAGGAGAACGTTGACGACATGCAGCTCGAGCTCGTCGAGCAGTCCGGCCCGGAGCAGCGCCTGCCCGACACCAGCGCCATGGACCAGCACGTCGCGGTCACCAGCGGCGGCCCGCGCCTCGGCGGCGCACTCGGCGACGTCGGTCACGTAGCGCGCGCATCCGGGCGGTACATCGTCCGGGTGGTGGGTGAGGACGAAGATCGGTACGCCGTCGTGGTGGTCGCCCTGCCAGCGCCCGGCGTGCTCGAACGTACGCCGTCCCGCGATCACGGCCCCGGTGCCCAGAGCTTCGGCGTACACCTGGCCGCTCGGCCCGTCGGAGTCGCGGTCGTCGAGCCAGTTGAACAGCCGGAAGCCGCCCCGGCCCATCGGTTCCTCGACGCTGTCGTCCGGTCCGACCACGAAGCCGTCGAGCGACACGCTCATGTACAGGCGGATCAACGGGGACCTCCGAGTGACTGGGGGAAGTGGAAGGTGTTCGTGGGGTCGTACTTCTGCTTGATGCTCAGGAGGCGGTTGTAGTTCGGGCCGTGGTACGCCGTGGGCCAGTCGGGCAGGGCGGGGTCGGGGAAGTTGGGGTAGACGCGTCCGGACGCGTGGGGGTGTGCGACGGACCAGGACCGGCGTACGGCGTCACCGTCCGGGCCGGTGTGTTCGAGGAGGAAGCGTTCGCCGCGATGGGCGAACGCGGTGGCGTCGACCGGGACGCGGTTGTAGGCGCCGCCCATCGGGGTGAAGTTCAGCTCGCAGCCGCTGCCGAGGAGTTCGTCGATCGTGGCGCGGGGGAGTGCGGTGCGGACGAACTCGGACTTGCTCTGCAGAATCCGCTCGTCGGACCCGCCTTCGGACAGGCTGCGCTTGAGGTCGGGCCAGCTGAGGTCGTCGCGTACGTCGACCTCGCCGTCTGCGAACGGGCCGGGATCGAACGCAGCGAGGCTCGCGCCGAAGACCTCGACCCGATCGGCGGTCACGGTCAAACTCGCGGTGATGTCATCAGGCGCGTCGGGCGCCCACTGCTGCCAGGCATCGATCATGTCGGCGGCGCGATCACGAGGCCAGGTGATCCGGAACCGCGTCGCGGCCGGCGACGGTACGGCGGCGAACAGCAGCGAGGTGACCACGCCGAACTGCCCACCGCCCGCCCCGCGCAACGCCCAGAACAGCTCAGGGTCCCGATCGTCGTCACACACCACAACGTTGCCGTCAGCAAGTACCACGGTCGCCGCCAGCAGCCGGTCACACGTCAGCCCGTACCGCCTCCCCAGCAACCCGAGCCCGCCTCCGAGCGTCAGCCCCACGATCCCCACCGTCGGCCCACATCCCGCCGGAATCGTCAGCCCGAACTCGTGCAATCCGCGATAGACCTCCGCGAGCCGAGCTCCTGCCCCGATCGTCGCCAAGCCGCCCTCGACAGAGACGGCTGCCATCGGAGACAGGTCGAGCAGCAGCCCGGTAGTCGAGGAGCGCCCGGCAAAGCAGTGTCCACCCCCGCGAGGCGTTACCGGCAGGCTCCGCGACCCGGCGTAGGCGAGTGCTTCGGCGACGTCCTCGGCGGTTCTGCAGCGGGCTATGGCCTCGGGACGGACGTGGTCGTACTGCGGTTGCGCCGGCCTCCGCAGTACGTCGTACAACTCGTGGTCATCCCCGATCAGTTCCATGTGCCGACGTTAGACGGCACCCGCCCGACGCGCTTGAACGAAACGGGCGCCTAGGAACGGTGCCCACGACGCGGTGTGGTCGTGGCCGCAGTCGCACCTGTCGGCCTTGTCGCCGAGGAGATCGCGTGGCGTCACCCCGGCCAGCCGCACGCACTCGCGGGTGAGGTGCGCGTGATCGGCGTACCCCACCTCGGCCGCCAGATCCGCGAGCCCACTGCCGAAACCGGCCTGCGCCAGTGCGAGGTACCCCTGGAAGCGCAGCGTTCGTTGCAGCGTCTTCGGTCCGACCCCGGTCGCCGTCAGGCACCGCCGCCGGAGCTGGCTCTCGGACAGCGACAACTCGTCCGCCAGCGTCGCGATCGCGGTCGGCTGCCACGGCATCAACCGCCGTACCAGCTCCGCCACCACCGGATCCGGCCGCAGCTCCTGCCGGGCGAGGTACCGCTGCACCCCGAGCAGCGCGTGGTGCGGACTCGCCGCGTCCGCCACTACGGCCCCGATCACGTCCGCGGGCGGCCCCCACAGGTCGACCGCGCAGTCCACCAGTTCGTCGGCCGGTACGCCGAGCAGCCGCGTGCCAGCTCCGGGCATGAACCGGACGCCGACGATCGTCGTCCGCGGCGGGATCACCTGCAGGTGCGCGCGGGTCAGCGGGCCGATCAGCCGCGGTACGCCGCCGACCGGGCAGTGCAGCTCGACACCGCCCGTCGGCAGGTCGCGCTGGGGGTACGGCTCCGAGCCGGTGCGCTGGATCCAGACCGTACGGACGAGACCGGCCAGTGCGGGTACCGGCGCGCTCTCGTCGTACGTCTGCTCCATCAGACCTCGATGTGCGAACCGATGATGACGGTGCGGTCGCGGGGGAGGCTGAAGGCCTCGGCCGCGTCCGAGGTGATGTGGGCCGTGGCGAGGAACAGCTGTTTGCGCCAGCCGGCCATCGTCGGCGCCTTGCCGCGTCGAAGCTCGATCTTGGACAGGAAGTACGACGCCCGCTCGAGATCGAGCGGTCCCTCCGACTCGGACGGATCCAGCAGCGCCAGCGCGGCCGGTACGTCGGGGCGCTCCATGTAGCCGAACTTGATCGTGACGTGCGTGATCCCGTCGTCGCCGTACCCGAGGTCGTTCACCGTGACCCGGTTCTCCTCGGCGACCCGCGGTACCGGCTCGGTGTCGATTGCGACGATCACCACGTGCTCGTGGCGGACCTCGTTGTGCTCGACGTTCGCGCGCAACGCCAGCGGGGCGCTGACGCCGCCGCGGTTCAGGAAGATCGCCGTACCGGGGACCGTGCGGACCGGCAGCTTGCCGGAGCTCAGCTCGTCGATGAACTCCTGCAGCGAACCCTCGGCCCGCTCCCGCTCGCGGGTGACGACCTCGCGGCCGCGCTGCCATGTCGTCATCACGGTGAAGGAGGTGAGCGCGATCAGCAGCGGCAGCCACGCGCCGTGCAGGAGCTTGGTCAGGTTGGCCGCGATGAAGAGCCCGTCGATCAGGAGCAGCGGCGCGGCACCGGCCACGATCAGCCACCTCGGCACCTTCCAGCGGTAGTGCGCGACGTAGAAGAACAGGAGCGTGGTGATGGTGATCGTCCCGGTCACGGTCATGCCGTACGCGTACGCCAGCGCGGCCGAGCTGCGGAACGCGAAGATCAGCGTCAGCACCGACACGAACAGGAGCCAGTTGACGAACGGTACGTAGATCTGGCCGATCGTGGTCGCCGACGTATGCGTGACCCGCAGCCGCGGCAGGTACCCGAGGCGGGCCGCCTGCGCCATCACCGAGTAGGCACCGGTGATCACGGCCTGCGACGCGATCACGGTCGCCGCGGTCGCGAGCAGCACCAATGGCAGCCGGCCCCAGCTCGGCACCAGCAGGAAGAACGGGCTGCTGATGTTCGCGTGGTCCTTCAGGATCAGCGCGCCCTGGCCCAGGTAGCTGAGCGTCAGCGCCGGCAGCACCAGGAACAGCCAGCCGCGGCTGATCGCCTTCCGGCCGAAGTGCCCCATGTCGGCGTACAGCGCCTCGGCGCCGGTGATCGACAGCACGACCGCCGCGAGCGCGAAGAACGCGATGTGGAAGTGCCCTGCGAGGAAGCTGATCGCGTACGTCGGGGAGAGCGCCTTGAGGATCGCGCCGTGCTCGAGGATGCCGCCGATCCCGGCAGCCCCGATCACGGCGAACCACACGATCATCACCGGCCCGAACGCCCGGCCGATGGACTCGGTGCCGCGGCGCTGGACCATGAACAGCCCGACGATGATCACCGCGGTGATCGGGATCACGTACTCGCCCAGGGACGGCTGGACGGTTTTGAGCCCCTCGACCGCGGACAGCACCGAGATCGCCGGCGTGATCATGCCGTCGCCGAAGAACAACGACGCCCCGAACAGGCCCACCGTCGCCAGCGCCGCGGCGGCCCTCCGGCCCGGGTGGGTACGGCGCCACTTGCGGAGCAGCGTGATGAGCGCCATCACGCCGCCCTCGCCGTCGTTGTCCGCGCGCATCAGCAGCAGGATGTACGTCACGGTGACGATGATCATCACCGACCAGAAGATCAGCGACACCACGCCGTACACATTGTGGTCACTGAGCGGCACCGGGTGCGGGTCCCCGGGGTTGAACACCGTCTGCAGGGTGTAGATGGGGCTGGTGCCGATGTCGCCGAACACGACGCCGAGAGCGCCGACGATCACGGCAAGCTTCACCGTGTCGTGTGCTGCGCTGTGCCCAGGTACAGCCTCAGGGCTTTCGCCGGTGCTGGGCGTTTGCTGATCCGTCACGGCACCGGACGATACCCGCCCCGGGAGCTATCGGAGTGCATGTCGAGCCGACGGCTGCGGCTCCGACGTACCGGACATGACAGCCGAGCGGGTACTGCGGACCTACCTGACGCTGGTCGCGGTGTCGACCGGGGCGTCGTCGATGATCTGGGGCATCAACACGCTGTTCCTGCTGGACGCCGGCCTGAACGTCGCGCAGGCGTTCGCCGCGAACGCGTTCTTCACCGTGGGAATGGTGCTGTTCGAGGTCCCGACCGGGGTCGTCGCGGACACGATCGGACGGCGGGCGTCGTACCTGCTGGGGACGGCGACGCTGATCGGTACGACGCTGTTGTATCTGTGGCTGTGGCGGGTGCACGCCGGGTTCGGGTGGTGGGCGGTGGTGTCGGGGCTGCTCGGGCTCGGGTTCACGTTCTTCAGCGGTGCGACGGAGGCGTGGCTGGTCGACGGGCTGCACGCGACGGGGTACGAAGGGTCGCTGGACGCGGCGTTTGCGAAGGGGCAGGTGGCGAACGGGGTCGCGATGATGGCCGGGTCGATCGGCGGCGGCGTACTCGCGCAGGTGACGAACCTCGGGATGCCGTACGTCGCGCGGGCAGTGTTGCTCGTGGCCACGTTCGCGGTCGCGTGGCGGTCGATGCGCGACATCGGCTTCACTCCGAAGCCGCGGGCGTCCGTGCGCGGCGAAATGACCGGCATCGTCCGCTCCTCCCTCCGCCACGGCCTCCTGAACCCCCGGGTCCGCTGGGTGATCCTCGCCGGCCCGTTCACCGCCGGAGTAAATGCCTACGGCTTCTACGCCGCCCAGCCCTACCTCCTGCACCTCTACGGCCACACCACCTCCTACGCCGTCGCGGGCCTATCAGCCGGCGTAGTAGCCGCCGCCCAAATAGCCGGCGGCCTCTCAGCCCCCCACCTCTCCCGCCTCTTCACACGCACCCACCCCCACGTGGAGGGAGGACGTGCCGCCCACCCCGTCGCGGAGCGAGGACGTGCCGCCCAGCCTGTCGCGGAGGGAGGAGGCACCGCCCAACCCGTCGCGGAGCGAGGACGTGCCGCCCAGCCCGTCGCGGAGGGAGGGGGCACCGCCCAACCCGTCGTGGGGCGGGGGCTCGCTTCCCAGCCCGCCCCGGAGCGGAGCGGAGGGGTGGATCGGAGGGTTGGGGTGTTGATGGGGGCGATTGTGGTGTCGGGTGTGGTGATTGCGGGAATCGGGGTGGTGACGTCGTTCTGGGCCGCTCTGGTGTTGTTGATGGTGTGGGGGACGATGTTCGCCGCGATGGTGCCGGTGCGGCAGGCGTACCTGAACAGCTACATCCCGTCGGAGCAGCGCGCGACCGTGCTCTCGCTCGACAACCTGGTCGGGTCGGCCGGTGGGGTCGTCGTGCAGCCGGCGCTCGGGCGTGCGGCGGACGTGTGGGGCTTCGGACCGGCGTACCTGATCTGCGCCGCCGTCCAGGTGCTCGCCGTACCGGTCCTCGGGCTCGCGCGGCGTAAACCTGTCGAGCCCGTCGACGCCCAGCCTCTAGCCTGGCGGGCGTGACGGCGCGACTGATCATCATCAACGGCGGCTCCAGCTCCGGGAAGACCGGGATCGTCCGGTGCCTGCAGGCGGTACTGCCCGACCCGTGGCTCGCCCTCAGCGTTGACGACTTCGTCGACGCGCTGCCCGCGGTGATGGAGGGCGGCATCGAGCTCGGCCCGGACGGCGAGGTGTCCGTCGGCCCGGCCTTCCGCGAACTGGAAGCGGCCTGGACCGCCGGCATCGTCGCGATGTGCCGTGCCGGCGGCCGCGTGATCGTCGACGACGTGTTCCTCGGCGGCGTCTCCTCGCAGCAACGCTGGCGCGACGCTATCGGCGACCTGGAGACGGTCTTCGTCGGCGTCCACTGCGCCCCCGAGATCGCCGCCGGCCGAGAACTCGCCCGCGGCGACCGCACCCGCGGCATGGCCGAGCAACAGGCGTACGTCGTCCACGAGGGTGTCACGTACGACGTAGAAGTAGACAGCTCCCACACAGAGTCGATCGACTGCGCCCGCCAGATCGCCAACCACCTGCTCTAGCCGTGTAGTCGATCCACGGCCGCCAGCGTGCTGATGACCCGCGCGCGGTAGTCCCTGGCGACGGGCGTCTCGTCCTCCCCGTCCAGGATCCGCCGTACCGCTGCCAGATGCACGGTCCGGAACGCAGCGACGGCGACTGCTGCGGTGAGCTGCGGATCGGGTACGCCGGTCCGCTCCATCGCGGCGGCGATCGCCTCCTCGAGGTGTTGCAGGAGTTCCCGGGCGCGCGCCTGCAACGGGCGCGACTCGGCGACCACCTCCCAGAACCGCCGGAACCGCCCGCGGATCGCCGACAGCGGATGACCCTGGTCGGACAGCTCGATCAGCAGCTCCGACAGCGCCGCCACCGCCGACGTGCCGGCCGTCCGATCGTTGATCGCGCCAACGACCAGTGCCTCGGCCTCCGGGTAGCGGTCGAAGAACAGGTCCTCCTTGCGGGCGAAGTGTGCGAACACGGTCGGCCGCGCCACATCGGCCGCCTCCGCGACCTCGGACACCGACACCTCGTCGAACCCGCGCTCCAGGAACAGCCCGGTCGCGACGGCCGAGATCCGCGCCCGGACCTCGGCCTTCTTCCGCTCCCGGCGGCCCTGATGCTCCACGCACCAACCATACTGGATAAAAAGATGTACCGAGTATGGCTTCGGTTGTAGGCTGCGGAGCATGGTTTCCATCGGGGTGAACTACGACACGGGTCTCGTGTACGGCGGCCGCAACACCCGCCGGCGCTTCGACATCGATGCGGTACGCAACGACCTGAGGGTGATCGCCGACCGGCTGCACGCACCGGCGGTGCGGATCTCCGGCGGGGACCCGGATCGGCTGACGTTCGCCGCCGAGGCGGCGCTCGCCGCGGGACTCGACGTGTGGTTCTCGCCGATGCCGATGGATCTGGAGCCGGACCAGGTGATCAGCCTGCTCACCGACTGCGCCGCGCGCGCCGAGCCCCTTCGCCAGGCGGCCGAAGCGGAAGTGGTGATGGTGCTCGGCTGCGAGCTGACCTTGTTCTGCAAGGGCTTCCTGCCGGGCGAGACGGCGCAGGAGCGGATCGCACTGATGATGGATCCCGCGACCTGGACCGACCCGGCGAAGGTGGCCCAGCTGCAGGCCGGCCTCGCGCGCTGGACCGGCCTCCAGCAGGAGCTGGTCGCCGCCGCCCGCAAGGTCTTCGCCGGCCGGATCACGTACGCCGCCGGGATGTGGGAGGACGTGAACTGGGACCTGTTCGACATCGTCGCTCTCGACGCGTACCGGGACGCGAACAACGCCGCGACCTTCGCCGATGAGCTGGCGGCGCGGTCCACGTGGGGCAAACCGGTGGTGGCGACCGAGTTCGGCTGCTGCACGTACCGCGGTGCCGCCGGCCGTGGCGGGCTCGGCTGGACGGTCGTCGACGCGAAGGCCGATCCGCCCGTGCTCGACGGCGTGTACGAGCGACGGGAGGAGGAACAAGTGGAGTATCTGATGGACCTGGTCGAGGAATTCGACCGGATCAACCTCGCGGCCGCGTTCTGGTTCAGCTTCGCCGGCTTCGAGCTGCCGCACCGCCCCGGCGACCCGCAGCACGACCTGGATCTGGCGGCGTACGGTCTGGTCGCCGTCGACGACGAAGGGAACTGGAAGCCGAAGCAGGTCTTCGGCAAACTCGCCGAGCTGAACGCCGACCGCTGACGGACCAGGCTCGGCCGGCGAGGAGCTGACCAAGCGGCACCCTGGTCTTGGACTGACGGGTACATTCGAGGGGTGCTGACGGCGAAGGGCGTGGCGACGCGGGAGCGGATCGTGGCGGCGGCTGCCGCGGAGATTCGGGAGCATGGGGTCGGTGCGGTCAAGCTCGACGACGTCGGCCGGCGCAGCCGGACCGGGAAGAGCCAGCTGTTCCACTACTTCCCGGACGGGAAGGAACAGTTGCTGCTCGCGGTCGCCGAGCGCGAGGCCGAGCAGGTGCTCGACGACCAGGAGCCGCACCTCGGCCAGCTCACCAGCTGGGACGCCTGGCGCGACTGGCGTGACGGGGTCGTGGAGAAGTACCGGAGGCAGGGCGTGAACTGCCCGCTCGGCGTACTGATCACGGAGATCGGCCGCCGTACCCCGGCCGCGCAGACGGTGACCGGGCAGCTGCTCGCGCAGTGGGAGCGGCGGCGATCCAGGGCGGTGTCGCGATCCTGATGGCGTCCGGTACCCGGCCGGCTTGTCCGCGACCTTCGCGCCGGGGCTGACCATCCAGCCCTGGTACTCCGGCGTGAACATCCGGTAGACCGACGACGGCGGTACGGCGCTCGCCTCGTCGAGCCGGGTCCGCAGCTCGGCGTACCGGATCTTGCCGGCCCGGGCAAGGTCGTCGAGGGTCCGCAGTACCTCGTCGACGGGGGTGATGCGGTCCCACGTGTGCAGCGGGAACAGGTCGACGTAGTCGGTGCCGAGCCGGCGCAGCGAGTCGTCGAGGGCGCGGATCAGGTGCTTGCGGCTGTTGCCGCCCGCGTTCGGGTCGCCGGTGTCGACGCTGTTGGTCGCCTTGGTGGTGAGCACCATCCGCTCCTGGACGCCGGCCTCGGCGATCAGCCGGCCGACGATCCGTTCGCTCTCGCCCGCGGTGTAGAAGTCGGCGGTGTCGATGAAGTTGCCGCCGGCATCGACAGCAGGTAGTAGTCGTCAAGTGCCATGGCCACAGAATTGCTCGCCGAAAATGGGACCGGCAAGTACAAAGATCAGCCTGCGCCGAACGATGGTGCGTGAAAGGATTTCGGCGTGCACCTGACTGAACAGCAGCGGAGTGAGCTCGAGCGGTTGGCGGAGTCGGTGGTGCCGGGGGAGGGGTGGCGCCGGCGGGTGGTGGGGTTTGTCGAGCGGGTGCTGACCGAGGATCGGCCGGACTGGAGTGATCGGGTCGAGCAGGCGTTGGCCGGGGTCGATCGCGACTGGCTGGTGCGGCTGGTCGCGCAGGGGTACTACGCGGAGCCGGCGGCGTGGGACAGCGTTGGGTGGCGGACGGGGGAGTTCGCCGCGGTGCGCACGGAGCTGAAGGTGACGCCGCGGGACGCGATCGCCGAGCGGTACGACTGTGTGGTGATCGGGTCGGGCGCCGGTGGTGGCGCGGCGGCTCAGGTGCTGGCGGAGTCGGGGCGTTCGGTGCTGGTCGTCGAGCTGGGCAGTTACCCGTCGACGGAGTCGCTCGCGCACGATCATCTGCGGAACCCCCGGTCGTCGCTCGGGCTGCCCGCGCCGACCGATCCGGATCCGGCCGGGCGGCCACGGGTCGCGGTCGTGGACGGCGTACGGCAGCAGGTGTTGCCGTCCGACGGCGCCTGGGGGAACAACGCGTTCACGGTCGGCGGCGGGACCCGGGTGTACGGCGCGCAGGCCTGGCGGTTCGTGCCGCGGGACTTCCGGATGGCCACGACGTACGGCGTACCGGACGGCAGTTCGCTCGCGGACTGGCCGATCTCGTACGACGACCTGGAGCCGTACTACTCGCTGGCGGAGCAGCGGTTCGGGGTCAGCGGCGGCGGAACGGACCCGTGGCACGAGCCGCGGTCGATCCCGCTGCCGATGCCGCCGATGCCGCGCACCGTGGCGGCCGACCTGCTGGCCGGAGCGGCCGGGCGGCTGGGCTGGGGCACGCTCGACGTACCGCTGCTGATCAACTCGGTCGACTACCAAGGACGCTCCGGCTGTGTGCGGTGCGGGCAGTGCGTCGGGTTCGCCTGCCCGGTCGAGGCGAAGGGCGGAACGCACAACACCGCGCTGCCCGCCGCGCTCGCGACCGGGAACTGCACGCTCGTCACCGAGACCACCGCCGAGCGACTCGTCACGGACACGACCGGCCGCGTCGTCGGGGTCGCGCTGGTGAGCGCCGACGGTCGGCGGACGGTGTCATGCGACGAAGTGGTCATCGCTGCCGGCGCCTCCGAGACGCCGCGGCTGTTGCTGAACAGCGCGCACGACGGCGAGCCGAACGGGATCGGCAACAACCAGGACCAGGTCGGCCGGCACCTGCAGGCACATGTGTACGCCGGCGCGGTCGGGCTGTTCGACGACGAGGTGGCGGACCTCGTCGGGCCCGGTGTGTCGATCGCGACCTGCGACTTCCGGCACGGCAACGACGGGATCGTCGGCGGCGGGATGCTCGCCAACGAGTTCGTGCCGACGCCCGCGGCGACGTACGACTATCTGACCTCGGCCGGGCTGATCCCCGCGGCCGGTGCGGAGAGCCTGCACGCGATGCGGCACGCGGTACGCCGGATGCTCCGGGTCGTCGGGCCGATCCAGGAGGTGACGTCCGCGGAGTCCCGGGTGCGCGTCGATCCGTCGGTCGTCGACCGGTACGGGAACCCGGTCCTGGTGACGAGCGGGTCGATCCACCCCGAGGACGCCCGTGCGCACGGCTTCATGAGCGCCAAGGCCAGGGTCTGGCTGGAGGAGGCCGGCGCGGCCCGCACGTCCGTCGGTGAACTGGGGAGTCTGGCTCACCCGAGTACCGGGCAGCACCAGGCCGGGACATGCCGGATGGGCGACGACCCGGCCCGCTCCGTCACCGATCCACACGGCCGGCTCTGGGGCCACGGCAACGTGTGGATCGCCGACGCCTCGGTGCACGTCACCAACGGCGGCGTGAACCCGGTCCTCACCGTCCTGGCCACCGCACTGCGCACGGCCGAGGGGATCGTCGGCACTCTCAAAAGGACGTAGTCGTATACGTACATCCGATCGCCCGCCTGAGCGCGCCGCGAAGGTGCCCGGTTCGCGGGACACCTCCTGTCGTCAGTGCACCCGCGAGATCCCGACGCCGCTGCGGGCCTCCCGGCCGTACTTGGCCAGCTCCGCGGGGAGGTCCAGCCGGGCGACGCCGGTCTTGGTGCGGTCGTCGTCGGTGAGCAGGTCGGCCGGGATGATCCAGACCACCTCGAACTCGAGCCCGTCCGGGTCCTTGCCGTACAGGGACTTGGTCGTGCCGTGGTCGGACGCACCGACGAGCGCACCGGCCGCGCTCAGGGCCCCGGCCAGGGACTCGAGGTCGCCGAGGGTGTCGACCTCCCAGGCCAGGTGGTAGAGCCCGACGGTGGTCCGCCCGGCGCCCGACGGGCCTGCCTGGGAGCCGATCTGGAACAGGCCGAGGTCGTGGTCGTTGGTCGACCCGGGCGCGCGCAGGAAGGCCGCACCGGGGATCGCGTCGCCGGTCTCGGTGTACCCGAAACCGAGCACGTCTCGGTAGAACGCGACGCTCGCCTCGACGTCACGTACGTACAACACCGCGTGGTTCAACCGGAAGATCGCCATGTCAACCATGATAGTTGAAGGCTAAACCTTTTTCTAGCGGCGGCGCCGAGGTTTCTTCTGTGGTGTCTTCTGCGTTGTCTTCTGCACTGTCTTCCGGGCCGGCTTCTGGGCGGCTCGTTTCGGCACGGCGGGTCCGCGGGTGCTGTTCACCGTGCGGCCGCGGACGATCCCGATCAGGTGCTCGACGAGTTCGCCGGTCGCGCCCTCGGGCCAGCTGAGTGCGACCTGCGACTCCGGTACGCCGGTCAGCGGCCGGTAGGTGAGATCCTTCCGATGGTGCAGCCGGGCCAGCGACTGCGGGACCACCAGCAGGCCGGTGCCCATGGCAACCAGCTCGATCGCGTCCGCGGTCCGCGCCGGGCGGTCCTCGATCAGCCGGCCGGGTGGCCGCGCCCAGTCGAGGACGTCGTCCTGCGAGTGCAGCATCAGTTCGTCGGCGAGGTCGTCGGTGGTGATCTCGTCGGCGGCCGTGATCAGGTGGTCCTTCGGTACCACGACGACCGTCTGCTCGACGTACAGCGGGATCGCGTGCAGGCCGGTGCGGTCGATCGGGAGCCGGAGGAGTACGGCGTCGAGCTCGGCGCGCCGGACCAGGTCCGGGGCTTCGGCGGCGGCGACCTGGACCAGCTCCAGCGGAATCCGGGGGAGTCGCTCCGCCCAGAGCCGGGACCATTTGGCGGGCGTCACGCCGGGGACGTAGCCCAGCCGGAATCCGGTCACGGATCCGAGGTTACCGGGCGTTACGCTGCTGCCATGACGGCGCGTAAGTCTCAGACGATGAAACCGGCCACGGCGGCGAAGAAGCTGGACGTGTACCTGCCGGCCACTCCGGCCGAATTCCAGGAGGGCGTCGTCTCCCGGGACGAGCTGAACGCCCTGCAGGCCGACCCGCCCGAGTGGCTCCGCGAACTGCGGAAGAACGGGCCGCACCCGCGCCCGGTGGTTGCCGCCCGGCTCGGCGTCTCGATCAGCGGCCTGGCCCGGGCCGGGGTCACCGAGGCGCTGACCACCGAGGAGATCGACGCGATCCGCGACGAGGACCCGGACTGGCTGGAGCGCGAGCGCGCCACCCAGGCGGAGGTCCGCCGCCAGGAAGCCGACCAGAAGCGGCCCTAGCTGATCCGCACCCGGAGGCCAGGTCGAAGTCCATCCGCGCCGGGTCGCCCTCGTGCGGGACGAGGTGCAGGTCGTCGCCCTTGACCGTCCCGACGATCCGGGTCCGTACGCCGCCCCACAGCAGCACACCCCGGTCCGGCGCTGCCCGCAACGCCCAGCTAGAACGCGGAAAGTTCGAGCCGATGGGTGTGCCCGGACTGCTCGCTCATGACTCCACCAATACCTTGAAGGCGTCGAGGGCGCGGCGGAGGTTGTCGATCGAGTTCGCGTACGAGAACCGCAGGTGGCCCTCGCCGTACGCGCCGAACGACGTGCCGGGCAGGCAGGCGACGCCGGCCTCGTCCAGGAGGCGGTCGGACAGGGTGGCCGCGGGTACGCCGAGCTCGGTGATGTTCGGGAACGCGTAGAAGGCGCCGCCGGGCTCGACACAGGACACACCCGGTACGGCGTTCAGCCCGGAGACGATCACCTCGCGCCGTTCGCGGAACGCCTCGCGCATCCGGTCGACCTCGTCCCACGGGCCCTCGAGGGCGGCGATCGCGGCGTGCTGGCTGAACGCCGACGTACACGACACCGAGTTGATCATCAGTCGCGTCACCGGCTCCACGAGCGGCTCCGGGAACACGCCGTACCCCAGTCGCCAGCCGGTCATCGCGAACGTCTTCGACCAGCCGTCGAGCAGCACGGTCCGCTCCGCCATGCCGTCGAGGTCGAGCACGCTGTGGTGGGCGCCGTCGTACCGCAAGGCCCAGTAGACCTCGTCGCTCAGGACGACCAGGTCGTGCTCGATCGCGATCTCGGCGATCGCCTGGAGCTGCTCGGGTGTCGACGCGCTGCCGCACGGGTTGTGCGGCGAGTTGAGGATCAGCAGTTTGGTCCGATCGGTGACCAGCGAGCGCAGTTCGTCCGGGTCGATGACGAACCCGTTCTCCTCGCGCAGCGGCACCGGGACCGGTTTCGCGCCGGCGAAGGACGCGATCGACGCGTACATCGGGAACCCCGGGTCCGGATACAGGACCTCGTCGCCTTCCTCGCAGAGCGCCAGGATCGTGAAGAACATGATCGGCTTCGCACCCGGCGTGATCAGCACCCGGTCGGGTGCCGTCCGCAGCCGGCCGGTGCGTTCCAGGAAGTCCGCGACCGCGACCCGGAGCTCGGGGATACCAGGGGCTGGGACGTAGTGCGTGAAGCCTTTGTCCAGCGCTAGCTGGGCCGCGGCGATCACGTGCGCCGGGGTGTCGAAGTCCGGCTCACCGATCTCGAGATGCACGATCTCGCGTCCGGTCGCCTCCAGTGCCTTGGCCTTGGCCAGCACCTCGAACGCCGACTCGGTCCCCAACCGGTCCATCCGACCAGCAAGTTTCACGATGTGTCCTTCCACGGTGGCATTTCAGAGCTTAGTGCGATGATCACGGGGTGAGTGAACAGAGGCGGGTTGCGGTCACCGGGAGCAGTGGGAAGCTCGGCCGGGCCGTCGTCGATCATCTGGTGGCGAACGGGTGGGACGTGGTCGCCCTGGACCAGGCTCCACCGGCGCGGGCGGACGTGACGTCGACCCGGCTGGATCTGACCGATTTCGGCCAGACCTTCGAGGCGATCGCGGGCATCGACGACCGGCACGACGGTGTCGACGCGGTCGTGCACCTGGCCGCGATCCCGGCGCCGGGTCTCCGGCCGAACGCCGCGACGTTCCAGAACAACATGACGGCCACCTACAACGTGTTCTCGGCCGCGCTGAGGGCCGGTGTCCGGAACATCGTGTGGGCGTCGAGCGAGACCGTGCTGGGCCTGCCGTTCGACGAGTTCCCGCCGTACGTGCCGGTGGACGAGGACTACCCGCCGCGGCCGAACAGCACCTACTCCCTGGTCAAGACGCTCGAGGAGGAGCTGGCCCGGCAGCTGTGCCGGTGGCATCCGGACCTGAAGCTGATCGGACTGCGGTTCTCGAACGTGATGTATCCCGAGGACTACGCTCGCTTCCCGTCGTTCGACGCCGACGCTCAGGCCCGCAAGTGGAACCTGTGGGGCTACATCGACGCCCGCGACGGCGCACAAGCCGTCCGCAAGGCCCTCGAGTACGACGTGACCGGGACGGACGTGTTCATCGTCGCCAATGCCGACACGGTGATGTCCCGGCCCAACGAGGAACTGCTCGCCGAGGTGTTCCCGGGCGTTGCGGTGAAGCGGCAGGTCGGCCCGAACGAGACGCTGCTCTCGATCGAGAAGGCCCGCCGCCTGCTCGGTTACGAACCTGAGTACTCCTGGCGGGGCCCGAACGGGAACAGCGTGTCCGGGTCGTAGACCGACCGCACGCCGGCCAGTCGCGCGAACGTGTCCGCCGGCCAGGACGCCGCGTACGACCCCGGCAGTGCGAACCCGCCGGCGAAGTTGACCGTGGTCTCCGCGCACACCCACGGCCCCAGCTTGTCCAGGACCCCGTCGACCGTTGCCGGAAGCACCTTTTCGAACAGGTTCGGATCCGGTACGCCGATCAGCGTCAGCGTGCACGCACCACTGCGCCCGCCGACCGCGCTGCCCTCGGGTACGTCGCGCTCGGTCGCGCCGCCGAGGTGCCGGACCTCGACCGCGATCAACGGCAGCTCCTGCTCCGGGCCCTGCCACGTCCAGGAACGCCGCGACGAAGTCGGCGTCCAGTTCGTCGAGCAGCAGCCCGCGGTCCCACGACGGCGTCGGGTCCTTCGGGTCGTTGTGGATCAGCGCGATGTCGGCGGCGGCCATCTCGCCGACCGCGTCGATCAGCGTCGTACCGGCGTCCCGGATCGGCTGGAACAGCCGGTTGCCGTCGGTGGCGTCCCCGACGTACGCGAACCGGACGCTCAGCACGGTCTTGCCGCGCAGCGGTGCCGGGATGAACTCGAGCGGCGGCAGCCGGAGCACGACGACCGACGAGTTCGCCTCCTCGGGAAGGGACTTGGTCCACTCGGACCAGGTGCTGAACACCGGCGCGATGTGCTCGGCGTCGAAGAACACCGAGCCGCCGTAGAGCCTGCCGAGCTCGACCAGTGCGAAGTCCATCGCGGTGACGATGCCGAACCCGCCCTTGCCGCCGCGCAACGCCCAGAACAGGTCCGCGTTCTCGTCGACGTTCGCGGTGAGCAATTCTCCGGCGGCCGTGACCACCCGGAAGCTGCGCACCCAGTCGGACGAGAAGCCGTACGTACGGGCCAGCGGACCGAGGCCGCCGCCGAGGGTGTAGCCGATGCAGCCGACCGCGTCGGACGCGCCGGTGATCGCCGCGAGCCCGTGCGGCGCCGCGGCTGCGACCACCTCGGCCCAGCGGCTGCCCGCGTTGATGTGCGCCGTCTGCGTCTCGGCGTCGACGGTCACGCCGGTCATCCGGGTCGTGGTCACGACGATCCCGCCCTGCATCGGGTTCGGGATGCCGTGGCCGGTGGCCAGGAC
Organism: Kribbella aluminosa; assembly: GCF_017876295.1. Taxonomy (NCBI): domain Bacteria; kingdom Bacillati; phylum Actinomycetota; class Actinomycetes; order Propionibacteriales; family Kribbellaceae; genus Kribbella; species Kribbella aluminosa. The sequence continues at coordinate 3,543,146 of NZ_JAGINT010000001.1, forward strand.
GCGGATCTGCGTACCGGTCCCGGCCGCGGCCCGGACTACCGCGACGGCGTCGTCCTCGGACGTCAGACCGACGACCACGTCCGGAGTGTGCGTCACCGCCAGGTTGAAGCCGGACAGCTCCTCGGCGTACCCCTCGTCAGCGGGTGTCAGCACCGGTCCGGCGACTTCGCTGCGTAGCCGGGTGATCAACTCTTCAGTCATGTGGTTTCCCCTCCTGCGCGGCAGTGTTCCGCACACTCGGGTCACGTTCTAGCAGAGCTGAAAACACGCCTGAGAAGGGGGCCGACTCGACGGTAACGGCCACAGCCTGAAAGCCTGTGCCAGCGACGGCCAAGTTTGCGATCCAAAACGGCCCGTTGGCGGACGCAGGGTGAGACACGGAGGCGGTCTATGTTCAAGCGTATCGCAATAGTGAACCGGGGAGAAGCCGCGATGCGGCTGATCAACGCGGTCCGGGAAGTCAACGCCGAAGGCGGTGACCCGATCGAGACCGTGGCCTTGTTCACCGACGGCGAGCGCACCGCCACGTTCGTGCGGTCCGCGGACATCGCGTACCCGCTCGGCCCGGCGGCGGACCGGCCGTACCTGGACCTGGCGGTGCTGGAGCGCGCGCTCCGGGAGACCGGGGCGGACGCCGCCTGGGTCGGCTGGGGGTTCGTCGCCGAGGACCCGGCGTTCGCGGAGCTGTGCGACCGGATCGGCGTCACGTTCATCGGCCCGTCGGCCGAGGCGATGCGCAAGCTCGGCGACAAGATCGGCTCGAAGCTGATCGCCGAGGAGGTCGGCGTACCGGTGGCGCCGTGGAGCCGCGGCGCGGTCGAGTCGCTGGCCGCCGCGCTCGAGGCGGCCGACCGGATCGGCTACCCGTTGATGCTCAAGGCAACGGCCGGCGGCGGTGGCCGCGGCATCCGGGTGGTCCGGTCCGCCGACGAGCTCTCCGACGCGTACGCGCGGACCAGCGAGGAGGCGGCCCGCGCCTTCGGCAGCGGCATCGTGTTCCTGGAGCGCCTGGTCACCGGCGCCCGGCACGTCGAGGTCCAGGTGATCGCGGACGGCGAGGGTACGGCGTGGGCGCTCGGCGTCCGGGACTGCTCGGTGCAGCGCCGCAACCAGAAGGTGATCGAGGAGTCCGCGTCGCCGTTGCTGTCCGCGTCCCAGGTCGACGACCTGAAGGCGTCGGCCGAGCGGCTCGCGATCGCGGTCGGGTACCGCGGCGCGGCGACGGTCGAGTTCCTGTACCACCCGGGCGAGAAGTCGTTCGCGTTCCTCGAGGTGAACACCCGGCTGCAGGTCGAGCACCCGATCACCGAGCTGACCACCGGGTTCGACCTGGTGAAGGCCCAGCTGCACGTCGCGTCCGGCGGCCGCCTGGAGGGCCCGAAGCCGGTGGAGAGCGGGCATGCCGTCGAGGCCCGGCTGAACGCCGAGGACCCGGACCGCGACTTCGCGCCGTCGCCCGGCCGGATCGTCGTCCTCGATCTGCCGTCCGGTCCGGGGATCCGGGTCGACACCGGGGTGAGCGCCGGCGACAGCATCCCGGCCGACTTCGACTCGATGATCGCGAAGATCATCGGGTACGGGCGGACCCGCGAGGAGGCGCTGGCCCGGCTGCGGCGCGCGATGCGGGCGACGACCGTACTGATCGAGGGCGGCGCGACCAACAAGAGCTTCATCCTCGAGCTGCTCGACCAGCCCGAGGTGATCGACGGCAGCGCCGACACCGGCTGGATCGACCGGGTCCGCGGTGAGGGCCGGCTGGTGTCGCACCGGCACTCCGGCGTCGCGCTGGTCGCGGCCGCGATCGAGGGGTACGAGGACGCCGAGCAGGTCGAGCGCACCCGGTTGTACGAGACCGCGCACGGCGGCCGCCCGCAGGTGCAGCACGAAGTCGGCCGCGCGATCGACCTGAAGCTGCGCGGCGCGAGCTATCAGGTGACCGTGGCGCGGATCGGCCCCGAGCGGTTCCGGGTCGGTGTCGGCAACGGGCAGCTGAAGATCGTGGACGCCGAGCTCGAGCGGCTGGACGAGTACACGAGCCGCCTGGTCGTCGGCGGGCAGCGCTTCCGGCTGGTGACCGCGACGCACGGCCCGGTCCATCTGGTCGAGGTCGACGGCGTCACCCACCGGGTGAGTCGCGACGAGGGCGGCGTACTGCGTTCGCCCGCGCCGGCGCTGGTCGTGGCGACACCGGTGCCGGCGGGTTCCGAGGTCGAGGCCGGTGCGCCGGTGCTGGTGCTCGAGTCGATGAAGATGGAGACGGTGCTGTACGCGCCGTTCAAGGCCACCGTGAAGGAGCTGCAGGTCTCGACCGGTAGCCAGGTGGAGACCGGTGCGCCGCTGCTCCGGCTGGAGCCGGTGGCGGACGAGTCCGCTGTGGAAGAAGCTGCGCCGGTGCACAACGGCGTACAGCTGGATCTGCCGAACGGGACCGGGGAGAAGTCCGCGGCCGAGCGGGCGGAGCGCGGGCTGGACGACCTGCGGAGCATGCTGCTCGGGTTCGACATCGACCCGCAGGACGAAGGCGGCATGCTGGCCGGCTACCTCGCCGCGCGAGCCGAGCTGACGGCGCAGTCCGCAGGGCCTCCGGTGGCGGGGGAGATCGATCTGCTGGCGGTGTTCGCGGACTTCGCCGAGCTGAGCCGGAACCGGCCGGCCGGCGCCGACACCACGATCGAGAACCGCGTGCACAGCCCGCGGGAGTACTTCCACACGTACCTGCAGAGCCTCGACCCGGACCGCGGCGGGCTGCCGGCCGAGTTCCAGGCGCGGTTGAGCCGGGTGCTCAGCCACTACGGCGTGACTGGGCTGGAGCGCAGCCCCGAGCTCGAGGAAGCCGTCTTCCGGATCTTCCTGGCGCAGCTGCGGTCGAATCCCGACGTACTGCTGGTGACGTCCGTGCTGCAGCGGTGGATCGCCGAGCCGCTGCCGGAGGCGCCGCTGGACGAGTGCGTGCACGACCTGCTGGACCGGCTGGTGCTGGCCACGCAGCTGCGGTTCCCGGTGGTCGGCGACCTGGCCCGGAGTGTGCGGTTCCGGTGGTTCGACCAGCCGCAGGTGGACGCCGAGCGGGCGTCGATCATCGCGGGCGTCAGCGACGAGGTCGCCGACCTGGCCGCGCACCCGGACGCGCCGGACCGGCAGCAGCGGATCGACGCGCTGGCCGCGATCCCGGAGCCGATCGTCCGGTTCCTGGCGCAGCGGCTGGAGCACGGCTGGGGTGAGCAGGAGCCGATGCTCGAGGTCCTGATCCGCCGGCACTACCGCGAGTACGAGCTGCACGACCTGCGGGCGTTCGCGGTCGACGGGCGGCCGTTCGCGACCGCCGACTACACGATCGACGACAAGCCGAGCCACCTGGTCACGACGGTCGGCACGGTCGCCGAGCTGGCCGACCCGGGTAGCGCGCTGTCGCGGGCGCTGACCGACCGGATCGACGCCCGGACCGCGGGCCACGAGGCCGTCGTCGAGCTGTACCTGTACGGCCCGGACCTGCCGGAGTCGCAGCAGGACGCCGCGGACCTGTACCGCCGGATGGTCGCCGACCTGCCGATCGCCCAGCGGGTACGCCGCATCTCGGTCGCGGTCGCCCCTGGGCAGGGCCGGCCGGTCTCGTACTTCACGTACCGCCCGGCCGGCGGATCGATGACCGAGGACGACAACGTCCGCGGCGTCCACCCGATGGTCGGCCGGCGGCTGAACCTGTGGCGGCTGCGCGACTTCCGCATCACCCGCCTGGAGGCGCCGGAGGACGTACTGCTGTACTACTGCGTCGCACGCGAGAACGAGGCCGACCGGCGGCTGGTCGCGCTGGCCCAGGTCCGTCAGTTCGCGGTCGCCCGCGACGAGGACGGCCAGGTCACCTCGCTGCCGCACGCCGAGCGCGCGATCGCGAACTGCCTGGAGGCGATCCGCCAGGCCCGGACCGCGCGCGGCGCGGCGGGCGCGAAGCTCGACATGAACCACGTCTGGGTGCAGATCTGGCCGGTGGTCGACGTCCAGGTCGACGAGGTGACCGCGCTGCAGCGCAACATCGCCCCGATGACCGCGGGCGCCGGGATCGAGGAGGTCCTGGTGCAGGGCGACGTCGCGGCACCGGACGGCTCGATCAACCCGGTCGCGGCCCGGTTCTACTACCAGCACGGGGCCGGCGTCGTGACGTCGATCGAGCAGCCGCCGACCGGTCGCCTGCTGCCGCTCGACGACTACGCGCAGAAGGTGCAGCGGTCCCGGCGGCGGAACACGATCTACCCGTACGAGGTCAGCGGCATGGTCGCGGGCCACGGGGGTACGTTCGTCGAGCACGACCTGGACGCCGCCGGCAACCTGGTCCCGGTGGAGCGGGCGAAGGGCCTGAACAAGGCGGGCATCATCGTCGGTATCGTCACCACGCCGACCGAGCGGTACCCCGAGGGCGTCACCCGGGTCGCGATGAGCGGCGACCCGACCAAGGCGCTCGGCGCGGTCGCCGAGGCCGAGTGCTCGCGGATCATCGCCGCCCTGGACCTGGCCGAGCGGCTGCGGATCCCGGTCGAGTGGTACTCGCTGTCGGCCGGTGCCCGGATCTCGATGGACTCCGGTACCGAGAACATGGACTGGGTCGCGAAGGCGCTGAAGCGGATCGTCGAGTTCACCCAGGCCGGCGGCGAGATCAACGTCGTGGTCGCGGGCATCAACGTCGGCGCGCAGCCGTACTGGAACGCCGAGGCGACGATGCTGATGCACACCAAGGGCATCCTGGTGATGACGCCGGACAGCGCGATGGTGCTGACCGGCAAGCAGACGCTGGACTTCTCCGGCAGCGTGTCGGCCGAGGACAACTTCGGCATCGGCGGGTACGACCGGGTGATGGGCCCGAACGGCCAGGCGCAGTACTGGGCGCCGGACCTGAAGGCTGCCCGGGACGTGCTGATGACGTACTACGACCACACGTACGTCGTCCCGGGCGAACCCGGGCCGCGCCGGGCGCCGACGAGCGACCCGCTGGATCGCGACGTCACGCCGTACCCGCACGAGGTCGCGGGCAGCGACTTCAAGACGGTCGGCGAGATCTTCTCCACGGCCACCAACCCGGACCGGAAGAAGGCGTTCGACATCCGCACGCTGATGCGGGCGGTCACCGACCAGGACCACCCGGTGCTGGAGCGCTGGGCCGGGATGGCCGACGCCGACACCGCGGTCGTGGTGGACGCGCGGCTCGGCGGGTTCCCGGTGTGTCTGGTCGGGATCGAGTCCCGGTCGGTGCCGCGCCGGGGCTTCCCGCCCACCGACGGCCCGGACACGTACACCGCGGGCACGCTGTTCCCGCGGTCGTCGAAGAAGGTCGCGCGGGCGATCAACTCGGCGAGCGGGAACCGGCCGCTGGTGGTGCTGGCGAACCTGTCCGGGTTCGACGGCTCGCCGGACTCGATGCGGAACCTGCAGCTCGAGTACGGCGCCGAGATCGGCCGGGCGATGGTGAACTTCCAGGGCCCGATCGTGTTCTGCGTCGTCTCCCGGTACCACGGCGGTGCGTTCGTGGTGTTCTCGAAGTCGCTGAACCCGTCGATGACCGTGCTCGCGGTGGAGGGATCGTTCGCCTCGGTGCTCGGCGGCGCGCCGGCCGCCGCGGTGGTTTTCGCCGGCGAGGTGGACGCGCGGACCGCCGCGGACCCACGGGTGGCGGCGCTGGCCGAGCGGGTCGGGGAGGCGTCCGGCGCAGAGCGGGCTGCCCTCGCGACGGAGCTCGCCGACGTACGAACCGTCGTACGGGCAGAGAAACTGGGGGAGGTGGCAACCGAGTTCGACCGGGTGCACAGCATCGAACGAGCTCGTGAGGTCGGGTCGGTCGACGAGGTCATCAAGGCGAGTGAACTGCGGCCGAAGTTGATCGAGGCAATCAATTCCGGGGTACCCGGAGTGTGATCGGTGCATTAGCCTGGAGTAATGCGTGCCGAGAGGGGCGGTCGCAACTGGGCTCGGTCGGTGATCATGTTCATCGGCGTGAGCGCGCTGTCGGGTGCGCTCGCGGCCGGCCTGGCGATCCCGTTCGCGGGCTTCGCCGGGCAGGGGTCGGCCCAGGTCGCGTCCACGGTCCAGAGCCTGCCCAGAGAGTTCCAGAGTGACGTGCCCGCCGTCCGCAGCCGGATCCTGGCCGCGGACGGCACGCTGGTCGCCACGCTCTACGAGCAGAACCGGGTACCGGTCCGGCTGAGCGCGGTCGCGCCGATCATGCGCAAGGCGCTCGTCGCGATCGAGGACTCCCGGTTCTACGAGCACGGCGCGCTCGACCTGAAGGGCACGCTGCGGGCGATGATCCGCAACCAGACCGGCGGCGAGGTGCAGCAGGGCGGGTCCAGCATCACCCAGCAGTACGTGAAGATGAGCCTGGTCGAGAAGGCGCGGACCGCGGCCGAGCAGGCGAAGGCGACCGAGGTCTCGTACGAGCGGAAGATCACCGAGCTGCGGTACGCGATCGCGGTCGAGAGCGAGTACTCCAAGGACGAGATCCTCGAGAGGTACCTGAACCTGGCGAACTTCGGCGCCGGCACGTACGGCGTCCAGACCGCCGCGCAGCACTACTTCCGGACCACGGCCGACAAACTCACGCTGCCGCAGGCGGCGCTGCTGGCCGGCATCGTGAAGAACCCGAGCGGCTACAACCCGACCAACCACCCGGTGCGCGCCCGGGCCCGTCGGGACGTGGTGATCAAACGGATGCTCCAGCTCGGCGTGATCACCGTGCACCAGGCCAACGAGGCGCTGCGTACGCCGGTCATCGACGAGTCGCAGGTCGAGCCGGTGCCGAACGGCTGCGCGAACTCGCGGTACCCGTTCTACTGCGACTACGTGGTCTCGAAGCTGCTCGCGAACCCGGCGCTCGGTGCGACTGTGAAGGACCGCGACCGCTACCTGAAGACGGGCGGGCTGCTGATCCGGACCTCGATCGACCCGAGGATCCAGGCCGCCGCGCAGGCGTCGATCGACCGGCACAGCAAGGCCACCGACACCGCGATCGCGGCGGTCACGGTGGTCGAGCCGGGCACCGGGCTGGTGAAGGCGATGGTGCAGAGCCGCCCGTACGGCAACGGGCGGCACCAGACGAACTACAACTACAACGTCGAGAAGTCGTACGACGGCGGGTACGGCGGGTTCCAGAACGGCTCGACGATGAAGGCGTTCACGATCGCGGCCGCACTGGCCAAGGGCATCCCGATGGACTACCGGATCAACTCGCCGGCCCAGATCGACCTCAGCAACACCAGGTTCCGGACCTGCTCCGGGTGGACGCGCGATCCGACGTACAAGCCGAAGAACTCCACCAAGAGCGGCGACCTCACGATGGTCGAGGCGGCGCGGTACTCGACCAACACGTACTTCCTGCAGCTGTCCGGGCGGACCGGGCTGTGCCCGATCGCGAATATCGCGGCCAAGCTCGGGATGCACAACGCCCAGACCGGCGAGCCGCTCGACCAGGTGATGTCGATGACGCTCGGCGTCGGGTACGTGACGCCGCTGATGCTGTCGAACGCGTACGCGACGTTCGCGGCGCGCGGCACGTACTGCAAGCCGCTGGTCGTCACGTCAGTGCGGGACAAGGCCGGCCGGCCGGTGCCGGGGCCCGGGTTCGACTGCAAGCAGGTGCTTCCGCGGCAGGTCGCGGACGGCGTGAACCGGGTGCTCAGCGAGGTGATGATGCCGGGCGGGACAGGTGGCCACCTGCGGTTCGGGACCCGGGACATGGGCGGCAAGACCGGCACCATCAACCAGAACCTGGCCGTCTGGTTCGCCGGCTATACCCCGAACCTGGCCGCGGCCGCGGTGGTCGCGGACGCAACCCCGCCGTACACGAACCTGATGTACGGCCATACGCTGAACGGCCAGGACATCTCCGACCCGACCGGCTCCGGCACCGCCGGCCCGCTCTGGGAGACCGCTATGCAGGGCGCCCTGCGCGACCTCCCGGTCGAACGCTTCGTCGCCCCGCCGAAGAAGATGATCGGCGACCCGAACCCGAAGCCGCCGCCACCGGACAAGAAGAACCCCAAACCGAAGCCGCACGCTTAGAGCGGGCGGAGGTCTCCGCCGGGAACCCAGGAGAGTTCGCCGTTCTTGTCCCGGAACTTGCCGAGCCATTGGCCGTTGTGCCGGATCCAGCCCTCCAGCTCGCCGGTGGACCAGGTGGCCCGCTCCACCGGCTGGCTGGGATCGATCCGTCGTACGGCGTCCGCGGCCCGGGGGCCGTGTGCGTCGTACTGCACATCGAGATCGAAGGCGAGCTCGCGCGCCTGCGCCTCGCCCTCGATACCTGTTGCACGCCACCCGTTGACCGCACCGTCCCAGACGCCGAACCTGTTGGATCCGTCGTCGGACGGCCGAACCGTGAACCGACCAAGCATGTTTTCAGATTAGCGCCTGATCGAACACATGTTCTAGTCTTGATCGGGACGGGAGGTGTGTGTGATGGGTGACAGTGTTTCAGTTCCGGTAGCGGAAGACGATCCGGCCCCGGTCGAGGTCGTAGGGGCTGAGTTCCACCAGGACGCGGTCCTCGAGGACGATCTTGATGTAGTTCTTCCGGATCTTGCCGCTGATGTGCGCGAGCACCTTGTGGCCGTTACTGAGCTCGACCCGGAAGGTGGCGTTCCGGAGGCACTCGACGACGGTGCCCTCGACTTCGATGCCGCCTGCTGCTCTGGACATGGTCAGGCCTTCCCGCTGATCAGCTCGAGACTGCCGCCGGTGCGCCGGCCGATCCCTTCGAACAGCGCCATCGCGGCCGTGTTGGTCTCGTCGACCTCCGCGGTGGCCTCGGTGTTGTGGAGGGCGTGGCTCAGGAGGGCTCGGGCGATGCCGCGCCGGCGCTCGGCGGCCAGCACCGCGACCAGCCCGATCCGCGGGCGCCTTGTCCGCGTCGCCACCCGGAGCAGTCCGACGTACCGGCCGTCGCGGACGGCGACCGTGTACTTCGCCGGGTCGAGCGGCCGCGTCCCGCCCTGCCAGGGCAGCACTTCCGCGGGCATGGTGTGCCAGCCGGGGCCGGCCCCGACCTCGGCGCGGATCGCCTGGTCCAGCTCACGCAACGGCGCCTCGTCGGCGGTGGTGATGGTCACCCCGGCGGGCACTGCCGCCGGGATGGGTCCGCTGGGTACGGCGAACTCGGACTCGCGCCGCGCGACCACGAAGCCGGCCCGTTCCCAGTCGGCCGTGAGTTCACGGTCGGTCTCGTCGACCACGGTGTACCGCGGCGCCGGCTGATCGGCCAGCATCGCTACGGCGAGCCGGTCGAAGATGGCGTCCTGCCAAGTGTCGATGCTGAGAAAGGTCCGCCCGTCGAGCCGCCGCGACGCGTACCCGCGTCCGACGGTCAGGTCGTCCTGCACTGCATGCCACTGGTTCTCGGCGACGCGCGAGATCGTCACCGGCCGGGCACCGAGGCCCGGCCTGAAAGGCAAAGAGTTCATAGGTGTTCCCTTCGGGAGCTTCTCGAGGCGCTCCCGACGACACCTACGTCAATCGCCCGCCCGTGACCACGCGGGAGGGAGCACCCACTGCGCTACAGCGTTCATCGGGGCATCACCTCCAGGCGTGATCGTCACGGACGACGAAAAGGTAGCAGCCCGGCCGCCGCGCCGGTCAACCGATTTTCGCGCGACCAGTTCTCGAGTTCGTCCGCGGTGAGTACGTCGTATGCGGGCGCCGCCAGTTCGTCGGTGAGTGCCTCGACCCGCTCTGCTCCGATTGCGGAGATGACCTGCATGGTTGCGTCGTGGACAGTGTTCTCGGCGGGAGACGGCAGATGGCGCTCGGCATCACCGCGCGAGCGTCTGGCCCGGTCCCGAGGTCGACGCAGTGCCGACAGGTGGGGGCGGTAGGGCCTGCGAGCTTGGCGCGGCTGGCACTGGGATCGTGTGGCGGCGTTAGATCGGGCTGGTTGGGGTGAAGTAGTCGGCACTCCAGGGCACGAGGTCGAATGTGCTGGCCTCGAGCTGCAGGGGACCGCGGGATATAGAGGTGGCGGATATCTTGAGGATTGCCCCGGACTCGTCATCTTCGGTGATGGAGACTGGTGTGAAGCGCGAGTCCTGCAGGTCGTGGGCGTCGTATCGATGGACGGCGCGACCGAGGAATTGGTCAGTGGTGCTGGTCCGGGTTACCGCTGATGGGTGTAGGCCGAGCCAGGCGCAGAGTGATGACAGGTCGCGTAGTGCGGGAGCTTCGGGTGCCTTGGGGGACACCCATGCGACCTCTTCGTCGGGGTTGCTCGTGGGCGCCGTGGTGTCCTCGACCCAGATGAGTTCCCCGGTGCTGGATCGCACGGCGATCTGATCGCGTGCGATCCAGCAGCGGAGTGTGCGTGGAGCGAAACGAATCGCTCCGGTTGAGCGAACTGTCATCACTGCGATGTCGGGCAGCTTGAACTGGCCGGCCGGTGGCCGAGACGGAAAGCTCATCGACCAGCTGTTCGTGTCACTGCCCATGTCGCGGTCCTCCTAGACCTCCAGCACAGTGTGGCTGCGCCCGAGTACGAGTCACCCGCGTGCAAGACACCGTCGGGCCGAGCGTAGCCGCGCCCGTGCGTTCGGAACGTCCCGTGGCCCTCGGCAGCAACGCAAGTTGCGGATTGGCCCCAGTACTGGATCGGGGCGACCGTCTCTCCATTCGAGCCCAGGCGGGTAGGACAGCGAGGTGGGTTTGTTCGAGTACCCATGGCAGCTTCCGATGAGCACCGTGTCTGTCTTCGAGCCTCCGGATCCGATGGTCCACGACGGACTAGGGCCGGGACTAGTGTGGGCCAGTGTGATGTCTCAGGACATGGGTGACAGTTCTGTATCAGGACATCGGTGACACTGGATGTGTCAGGACATCGGTGACGGTTCGGGGTCTTGGGGTGGGCCGCGGGGGCGCCCGTTGCCGACGTAGGTCACTCCGGGCGTGGGCCTGGTGTGTTCGATGAGGATCTCGCCTTCCAGGTCGGTGACGGTGATCTTGTCGCCGGGTTTGTCGCCTTCGGTGATGACGAGGACCTGCTGGAAGCCTCGTCGCCCGTCGACCATGTATTGGACCTTGTCCAGGTAGAAGGCGCCGTTGGGGGTCAGTGTCTTGATGACGGTGTCGGCGGGCAGGTCTGTGGGTGCCGGTGTGGGGACGGGGCGGGGCCGGCTTGGGGGACGGCGGATCAGGTCGCGGGTGGGGCGGGGCGCCTCGGCCTTCGCGGTGACTTCCCAGGCGGTCTGGGGTGTGATGCGGCCGGGCAGTGCTTGGTGGGGGCGCTGGGTGTTGTAGATGTGGTCGAAGGCGTCGACCTGGGCCTGCAGTTCGTCGAGCGTCTCGGCGAGTGGCTGTTTGTCGAGGTAGCGGAACAGGGTTCGGTGGAAGCGTTCGTTCTTGCCCTGGGTGGTCGGCTTGTAGGGTTTGCCGGTGATCGGCTCGACGCCTAGTGCCATCACGTGGACGACGAGTTGGCCCAGGAGTCCGCGGCGTGACGGGTTGAGCGCGATCCCGTTGTCGGACAGCAGCCGTTGCGGCACGCCGTGGGCGGTCACGGCCTTGTCGAACACGACGATCGCGGCCTCGGTGGTCTCGCCCCACGCGACGTGGGAGGCGAGTGCGTAGCGGGAGTGGTCGTCGATGAGCTGGAAGATCACGCATTTGCGCCCGCGGGTGAGCACGTACTCGGTGGCGTCGAGCTGCCAGCAGGCGTTCGGGGCCGGATACACGAACCGGCGCCACGCCGCCCTCGGCTTCTTGCGCGGTTCCAGCCGCGCCACGCCGGCCCGCCGGAAGATCCGGGCCAGTGACGCGACCGACGGCACCAGCTCCAGGCCCATTGCGTGCATCTTGTCGTGCACGCTGATCGGGCCGCAGTCCAGCCCCGACTGCTCGAGTGCAGCCCGGACCCCGATCGCCTGCCGCTCGACCTCGTCGGCCAGCTTCGACGGGCTCGACTTCGGTCGCCGCGACCTCGGCTCCAACGCTGCCGCAGGCCCGTCAGCCAGGGCGCGCCGCCGGATCTCGTAGAACGTCTTGCGCGAGATGCCGTGCTCGGCGCAGAACGTCGAGACCGCCCCGCGAGGCGCATCAGACGGCCACTGCGTGATCGCGAGACGGACACGAGGATCGATGGGTTCATTGGCAGCCACCGCCCGAGCCTCGGCGCGGAAGTGTCACCACCAAGAATCCTTGCAGTGTCACCGATGTCCTGATGCAGAACCGTCACCGAAGTCCTGAGACATAACAACTAGTGGGGGCCAGCCAATTTCCGTTCTTCGAACAGGTGTTCTATTCTTCTGGTGGGAGGTGCATTCGATGGGATATAACAATCCACCGATAAAGTGGTCGGAGCTGGAGCGGAAGCTGTCGGATCGCTCCCGGCCGGGGAGCCATGGTGGGCGGCCGGTGACGGCCGACGGTGGGGACAGTCCGGCGTGGTCGCAGCACCGGGGGCCGTATGTGCCGGAGCCGGTTCGGCGGCCGGAGCATGCGGTGCCGTATGCGGAGCTGCACGTGCATTCGAATTTCTCCTTCCTGGACGGGGCCTCGCAGCCGGAGGACCTGGTCGAGGCCGCCGTTCGGCAGGGGTTGCATGCGCTGGCGTTGACCGATCACGACGGGTTCTACGGCGCGGCGCGGTTCGCCGAGGCCGCCGCGGCGTACTCGTTGCCGACGGTGTTCGGGGCGGAGCTCTCACTCGGGCTGACCGGCCCGCAGAACGGGGTGGCCGACCCGGAGGGCAGTCACCTGCTGGTGCTGGCCGAGGGACAGGAGGGGTACCACAAACTCGCCGGTGAGATCACCGAGGCGCAGTTGAAAGGCGGGGAGAAGGGGAAGCCGGTCTACTCACTGGAGCGGTTGGCCGCCGAGGGGCGTGACCAGTGGGTGATCCTGACCGGCTGCCGCAAGGGGCTGGTCCGGCAGGCGCTCGAGCTCGGCGGGCGGGCCGACGGCCCGGCCGCGGCCGGGCGTGAGCTGGACCGGCTGACCGCGTTGTTCGGCAAGGACCGGGTGGTCGTCGAGCTGATCGACCACCACCTGCCCGCCGACACCACGCGGAACCGGATCCTGGCCGCGCTGGCCGCCGACCGCGGCCTCCCGGTAGTTGCCACGAACAACGTTCACTACGCGACCCCGGCGCAGTACCGGCTGGCGTCCGCGCTGGCCGCCGTCCGGGCCCGGCGGGACCTGGACGCGATGGACGGCTGGCTGCCGTCGAGCGGGATGGCGTTCGTGCGTTCCGGCGCGGAGCTGACCGCGCGGTTCCGGCGGTACGACGGGGCGGTGGCGCGGTCGGTGACGCTCGCGGACCAGCTCGCGTTCGACCTGGCGCGGGCGAAGCCGAAGCTGCCGCTGCGCGACGTACCGGAGGGAGAGACGCCGATGTCGTGGCTGCGGGTGCTGACGTTCGAGGGCGCGGCCCGGCGGTACGGGACACGCGAGCAGCGGCCGGATGCCTATCAGCGGCTGGAGCGGGAGCTGGCCGTGATCGAGGAGAAGGAGTTCCCGGGGTACTTCCTGATCGTGGAGGACATCGTCCGGTTCGCCCACGACCACGGGATCCTCTGCCAGGGCAGGGGGTCGGCGGCGAACTCCGCGGTCTGCTACGCGCTCGGGATCACCGCGGTGGACAGCATCCTCTACGACCTGCCGTTCGAGCGGTTCCTCGCGACGACGCGCGCCGAGGAGCCGGACATCGACGTCGACTTCGACTCCGGGCGCCGCGAGGAGGTGATCCAGCACGTCTACCAGAAGTACGGCCGGCGCAACGCGGCCCAGGTGGCGAACGTGATCTCCTACCGCCCGAAGTCCGCCGTCCGCGACATGGCGAAGGCCCTCGGGTACTCCGTCGGTCAGCAGGACGCGTGGTCGAAACAGGTGGACGGCTGGAGCCCAGAGATCACGTCGACCCAGCACGACATCCCGCCGCAGGTGGTGGCGATGGCGAGCGAGCTGCTGAAGTTCCCGCGGCACCTGGGGATCCACTCCGGCGGGATGGTGCTGACCGAGCGGCCGGTCGGTGAGGTGGTGCCGATCGAGCACGCCCGGATGGAGAACCGCACGGTCCTGCAGTGGGACAAGGACGACTGCGCGTGGATGGGGCTGGTGAAGTTCGACCTGCTCGGGCTCGGCATGCTGGCCGCGCTGCAGTACTGCCTGGACATGGTCCGGGAGCAGATCGGCGAGTCCTGGGAGCTGCACACGATCCCGCGCGAGGAGGCCGGGGTCTACGACCAGCTCTGCCGGGCGGACTCGGTGGGCGTGTTCCAGGTCGAGTCCCGGGCACAGATGGCGACGCTGCCGCGGCTGAAACCACGACGGTTCTACGACCTGGTCACCGAGATCGCGCTGATCCGGCCGGGCCCGATCCAAGGCGGCGCCGTGCACCCGTACATCCGCCGCCGGACCGGGGAGGAGCCGATCACCTACCTGCATCCGAAGCTGGAGCCGGTGCTGCAGCGGACCATGGGCGTGCCGCTGTTCCAGGAGCAGCTGATGCAGATGGCGATGGCGGTCGGCGAGATCGACGGCGACGAGGCCGACCTGCTGCGCCGCGCGATGGGGTCGAAACGCGGCATCGAGCGGATCTCCTCACTGAAGGAGAAGCTGTACGCCGGGATGGCCGGCAACGGGATCACCGGCGACCTGGCCGACGACATCTACGCCAAGATCGAGGCGTTCGCGAACTTCGGGTTCGCCGAGTCGCACTCGATCAGCTTCGCGCTGCTCGTCTACTCCAGCACCTGGCTGCGGCTGCACTACCCGGCGGCGTTCCTGGCCTCGCTGCTCCGGGCGCAACCGATGGGGTTCTACTCGCCGCAGTCCCTGGTCGCGGACGCCCGCCGGCACGGTGTCGAAGTACGGCGTCCGCAGCTGCAGCTGTCCGGTGTCGACGCCGGGCTCGAGCTGCTCGTCGACGGACAGCAGCTCACCGGGCCGACCGGGTCGCCGGCCTGTCTGGACGATCCGCAGCCACCGGTCGGGCCGTTCGACCCGAAGGCGCCGTCCGACACCACGGCGCACCGCCGGGACGGGGCGTTCGCGGTCCGGCTCGGGCTCGCCGAGGTGCGCACGGTGGGGGAGAAGGGCGCGAAGCTGATCGTCGAGGAGCGGGACCGCGGCGGGCCGTTCACCGAGATGGCCGACCTGGTCCGGCGGACCGGGATCACCGCGGCGCAGGTCGAGGCGCTGGCGACCGCCGGGGCGTTCGACTGCTTCGGCCTGGACCGGCGGCAGGCGCTCTGGGAGGCGGGCCGCGCGGCCGAGGAACGCCCGGGCCGGCTGGCCGGGATCAGCGCGGCCGGTCCGCCGCCGACACTGCCCGGGATGAGCGACGTCGAGGCCGACATGGCCGACCTGTGGTCGACCGCGATCACCACCACCAGCCACCCGATGGAACGCGTCCGCGAACAGCTCCGCGCCGAAGGCATCCTGTCCGCCGCCCAGCTCCGCGAGGCCCCGAACGGCGCCCGCGTCCGGGTCGCCGGTGTCGTCACCCACCGCCAGCGGCCGGCCACCGCCTCCGGCGTCACGTTCATGAACCTCGAGGACGAGACCGGCATGGCGAACATCGTCATCACCGTCGGCTGCTGGCACCACCACGCCGCCGTAGCCCGCAACGCCGCCGCCCTCATCATCCGCGGCCGCGTCGAGCGCGCCGGCGAAGTAACCAACCTCTCCGCCGAACACCTCCAACGCCTCCCCCTGGCCGCCCGCACCAAATCCCGCGACTTCAGATAACCGGCGGCCGCGGCGGTACCTTCAGAGCGAGGAGGAGCCATGACAGTCGACGTACTGACCGAGATCGTGATCGAGCGTCCGGTGGCGGTGGTGGCGGAGTACGCCGGGGATCCGTCCAACGCCCCGCGGTGGTACGCGAACATCGAGTCCGTGAACTGGCGGACCGAGCCGCCCGTGGGCGTCGGATCGCAGCTGGACTTCGTCGCGCACTTCCTGGGGCGGCGGCTGGCCTACACCTATGACGTGGTCGAGCTGGTCCCTGGCCGGCGGCTGGTGATGCGGACGGCGCAGGGGCCGTTCCCGATGGAAACGAGCTACGAGTGGGTGCCGGCGGGTACGGGTTCGACCCGCATGACGTTGCGGAACCGTGGTGAGCCGACAGGGTTCGCCGGGGTCGCGGCGCCGCTGATGACTGCCGCGATGCGGCGAGCGAACAACAAAGACCTCACCCGGTTGAAGGAGCTTCTCGAAGCGCAGTGAGACGGCAGGTCGCCGGATGAACGTCTCAGCCGGTCGGTGGTTTGAGGGTGGCGAGGATGGTGGCTGCGAGGGTGGCGCGGCTGGTGTCGCCCTCCCACTTGCTGCGGACCTCGTCGGACTCCAGGGCCTGCCGTAGTCGAGACTTGTCGTCCTGGGCGAGTGCTGCGGACATGAGGCTCGCGACCGTCAGCGCGTGGTACTGCTCGAAGGCTGACCGCGAGTTCTGGATCGCGTCCAGGACCGACGGGAAGTCGGCCAGGGAAGGGTCGGCTTCCATCATGGCGAGGGCCACGATCCGGCTGCCCCGGGTGCCTTCGTTGAACAGCTGGGTGACGTCGAGTGGAGTGTAGGGCCGGGTGGCCAGGAGGCGCTGGGCCTGGCGGACGACCTCGGACATTTGAGTGGTACGGCGTGCACTCGGCGGCGTGTCGCGAAGCCGGTTGTACTGGATAATCAGGTCTGTCGTTCCGGCCGGGGTCGTGGGCGAAGCGTCGGTGGCCAGGGAGAGTTGGCTGTTGGCGCGTTCGCGTGCGGTCTGCGCGGTCTCGGTGTCGCCCGCACGGTCCGCGCGGCGGGCCAGTTCGAGCAGGGCGTCGGTGTTGCTCATCAGCAGGCCGAGACGCAGCCGTGCGTACAGCCAGCCGGTGAGGAATCCGACGACGAAGAAGTAGATCACCACGCTGCCGGCGAACGACGCCCGCCCGTTGCCGTTGCCCAGCGCGGGGGCGAGCGAGTGAAAGAGTTGCGCGGCCTCACGCTTGATCGCTGCGAACTGGGTGAGGCCGACGCCGACGAGGATCTTGGTGAGCCAGTCCGAGATCTGTTCAAGGTTCGTGTTCGCACCGACGGCGCTCAACGCACCGACAGCAGCGGTGGCGGGTACGGCGGCATCTCCGCCGGCCGGCCGGTCGTTGCCCGCGGTGGTCCGTGGTACGCCGAAGAGAATGCCGACCAGGACACCGCTGCCCAGTGCGGCGACCGCGATCATCAGCGCTGCGGACACGACGGACAGGCTCGCGTTCGACCCGGCCGCGGCGTACGCGATCGTCGCGAGCAGACCGCCCACGATCGCCGTGGCCTCCACGGCGTACACGTTCGAGACCTTCGAACCCGGCGACGTGCTGCCGCCTGTTGCCGAACGGCCCTGCCAGACGCGCCACCAAGGCCGCTGGTTCACCTGCTGTTCTTGCTCCACGGTCACAAGTCCACCCCCTGCACCGCAACCCCCGCCCCTGAGACCGAGAATGGCTGGCCGGACACGTTCTGTAAATACCTCGGGTACCGTCGGGGGACGGCGACGGCGGAGGTGGTGGGTTCGTGTACGCGTGTGTGGTGCATGCTGCGGGGAATCTGCGGGTCGAGGAACAGGACGCGGTCGAGCCGGGGGCCGGGCAGGTCGCGGTGCGGATCGCGTACGGCGGGATCTGTGGGACGGATCTGCACTACTACCGCGACGGCGGCGTCGGGAACTTCCGGGTGCAGGAGCCGTTGGTGCTCGGGCACGAGGTGGTCGGGTGGGTGAGTGCGGGGGATCTTCCCGTCGGTACGCCGGTGGGGATCCATCCGGCGACGCCGTGCGGCGAGTGCCCGGAGTGCGTGCAGGACCGGCGGAACATCTGTGCCTTCAGCAACTATCTCGGCAGTGCCGCGCGGATGCCGCACATCCAGGGCGGGTTCGTCCGGGAGCTGATCCTGCCGGCCGGCCAGGTGCGGGTGCTGCCGGACGGGCTGGAGTTGCGGCGGGCCGTGCTGGCGGAGCCGTTGTCGGTGGCGATCCACGCCGTACGGCGGGCCGGTGAAGGAGCGGTGGACGGGAAGCGGGTGCTCGTCACCGGTGCGGGGCCGATCGGTCTGCTGGTGGTGGCCGCGTTGCGGAAGGCGGGGGCGCGGGAGATCATCGCGACCGATCTGCACGAGACCCCGCTGGCGCTGGCGGCCGAGGTCGGTGCGACCGCGACCGTCCGCGCGGACGCGACCGACTGGCCGGACGAGATCGACACCGCGATCGAGTGGCTGGCCGGCGGGCTGTACGTCGACCCGATCGTCACGCACACGTTCCCGCTCGCGGAGGCGGTGGCCGCGTTCGAGCTGGCAAGCGACCGGACGGTCGCGTCGAAGGTCCTGCTGGAGGTCAGCGTCGGTACACCGCGCTGAGGTCGCCGTCCGGGTCGACCGCGTCGAGGATCGCGCCGGCGATCTCGGCGAGCTGGGTGACCTGCTTCGGCGTGAGCGCGTCGATGACGTGCTGCCGGACCGTCGCGACATGACCGGGGGCGGTGGCCCTGATCTTCTGCCAGCCGGCCGCGGTGAGCCGGGCGTTGGTGGCGCGGGCGTCGGCCGGGCACGGGAACCGCTCGATCAGCCCGCGGTCCTCGAGCCGCTTCACGACATGTGACAGCCGGGGGAGCGTGGCGTTCGTCCGTTGCGCGAGCGCGGTCATCCGCAGCGTCCGCTTCGGCGCCTCGGACAGCATCGCGAGTACGTAGTACTCGTAGTGCGTGAGCTCGGCGTCCCGGCGCAACTGCGAGTCGAGGATGCCGGGGAGGAGCTCGACCACGCTGACCAGCCGCAGCCAGGCGGTCATCTCCGCGTCGTCCAGCCACTGTGTGCTCATGGGAACATTCTGCCAGCAAAAGGTTGTAGCTACAACAAAGTAGGGCTATCGTCATGGTTGAAGCTACAACCAAAGAGGAGCGAGAGCATGACGCACGTCAGCATCATCGGTAGCGGCAACATGGGGCAGGCGATCTCCGCGGTGGTCGCCAAGGGCGGCAACACCGTCGAGCTGTTCAACTCCACCGACAAGGACCGGGCGGTCACCGGCGAGGTCGTGATCCTCGCGACTCCGTACCCGGCGTACCAGCAGGTGCTCGCCGAGCGCGCCGACCAGTTGGCCGGCAAGGTCGTGGTGGACATCAGCAACCCGCTGAACTTCGAGACCTTCGACTCGCTGACCGTTCCCGCGGACAGTTCCGCGGCGGCGGAGCTGGCCGGCAAGCTCCCGGACTCCAAGGTGCTGAAGGCGTTCAACACGAACTTCGCGGCGACGGTCGCGACCGGCAAGGCCGGCGACGTCCCGACCGCGGTCCTGATCGCCGGCGACGACGCGGACGCCAAGGCGCTGCTGGCCGGGATCGTCTCGGCCGGCGGCCTGCGCGCCGTCGACGTCGGCTCCCTGAAGCGCGCCCGCGAGCTCGAGGCGGTCGGCTTCCTGCAGCTCACCCTCGCGGTCGCCGAGAAGACCCCCTGGACGGGTGGCTTCGCGCTGGCCTGACCAGATACGGCCCGCGCGACGAGCTCAGGTGACGATCGCGTAGTCGCGGATCTTCCGGTAGATCGTCGCGCGGGACATCCCGAGTGCCAGCGCAGCGGCCGCCTTGTCGCCGTGGTGGGCGGCCAGCGCGTCGACGATCGCGTCGCGCTCGAGCGCCTCCAACCGGGTCAGGTGCCGGCGCGTCGTCGCCCGGCACTCGGCGGGCAGACCGTCGAGCTCGACGACTCCGGACCGACGCCGCCGCGCGACCTCGCCGAGGACCGTCCGCAGATGCGTCACGTTGCCCGGCCACGGCAGCCGCATCAGCTGATTGAGCGCGGCCTGGGAGAGTGTCACGCCGGCGACACCGGTGCGCGCGAGCAGGTGCGGTACGAGCGCCTGTACGTCGTCCAGGTGGTGCCGCAAGGGTGGTACGGCGACTGTGCGCGGGAAGAACCGCAGCAGCTGGGTGTCGAGCTCGTCCTGCGCACCGGACTGCCCGGTGACGACGGTCAACGCGATCCACGGCTCGTCGGACAGGCTGTCGCGGACGGTCTGCAGAACGTCCACGAGTGCGTGGATGTCCTCGGTGGAGAGCAGGTGCGCGTGCCGCAGTACGAGGTCCGAACCTTCCTCGAGCTCGGTGGCCGCGACGTTGACGAGCTCGGGATCGTCGGCGTCGAGGATCACCAACCGGGCGCCCGGCCGCGAGTAGTTGTGCACAGCCCGGAGCAGGGTCAGCTTGCCGGTGCCCGGCTCACCCTCGGCGACGATCCACTCCGCCCGGCCGGCCGAGTCGAGGACCTCCTGCACGGTGTGCCGCCACAGCGCGCTGGCGCCGATGACGCCGGGCAGTGTCGGCACCCGGGTCGTGCTCCCGGCGCTCCGCAGCCCGGAGCGGTGCTCCCGCACCTGGACGATGCCGCCGGCCAGGCGGTGGCCGAGGTACGTCGGCTGGTACGCGAGCCGCGCGGTGAACCCGCTCGGCAGGTCGGCGATGAACGTGCACGGCCGGGTGCCGCCGCGGGCGTCCCGGGTCCGGTCGATCAGCGCGGCCTGGTCGACCGAATCGAAGTGCGCCTGGGCGTGCGCGTTGATCATGAACACCTCCTCGCCGAGCGCGATCACCGAGCCGCCGGTGTGCCGGCAGGCCGCGTAGTAGTCGCTGAGCAGCGCCTGGTCGAGCGCGTTGGCCTCCTCGACGATCCGTTCCTGGATCCGCCGGGCCGCGAGTTTCGCGAACGACAGCAGGACCGCGTTCGAGTTCTGCGCCTGCGTGGTGATGTCGAGGACACCCAGCTGCCCGCCCGTGACCGGGTGCGTGATCGGTGCGCCGGCGCACGCGAACCGGCGTAGTACACCGCTGTAGTGCTCAGGTCCGAGCACCAGGATCGGGCCGCCGACCTCGAGCGCCGTACCGATCCCGTTGGTGCCGACCTCGGACTCGGCGTACCTGAAACCGGGGGACAGGTCGACCGCGTCCAGCCGGCGGATCAGCGCCGGATCGCCGCCGCGGCGGTCCAGGACGACGCCCTTGGCGTCGGTCAGGATGATGCAGACCGGCTCGTTGGTGAGCTCCGAGGCCAGCGCGTCGATGACCGGCCGGGCCGCCCGGGTGAGCGTGGTGTCGACGTTCCCCGGGATGTACGCCGGCGACGGCTGGTCGACGTTCACCAGCGACGCCTCCGAGCGCTGCCACGACTGCAGGATCGACTCGCGCAGCGTCATCGTGCACCTCCTCGATCGACGGATCACCCCAGCGAACACTCACCAAGGTAGTTCGGCAACGGTGTGACCGGTATCTCACATTGAGACAGCAGCGCCTGCCCTGGACGGCTTTCATCTCTGCAATCAGCCCTACCCCTGGAGGCAGGCACATGAGCAGGCAGAGTCTCACCAAGGCACACGCGAAGATCACCGAACTCTCGTGGGAGCCGACGTTCGCGACCCCGGCGACCCGATTCGGAACGGACTACACGTTCGAGAAGGCACCGAAGAAGGACCCGCTGAAGCAGATCATGCGGTCGTACTTCCCGATGGAGGAGGAGAAGGACAACCGCGTGTACGGCGCCATGGACGGCGCGATCCGAGGCAACATGTTCCGCCAGGTCCAGCAGCGCTGGCTGGAGTGGCAGAAGCTCTTCCTGAGCATCATCCCGTTCCCGGAGATCTCCGCGGCCCGGGCGATGCCGATGGCGATCGACGCGGTCCCGAACCCGGAGATCCACAACGGGCTCGCGGTGCAGATGATCGACGAGGTCCGGCACTCGACGATCCAGATGAACCTCAAGAAGCTGTACATGAACAACTACATCGACCCGGCCGGGTTCGACATGACCGAGAAGGCGTTCGCGAACAACTACGCGGGCACCATCGGCCGGCAGTTCGGCGAGGGGTTCATCACCGGTGACGCGATCACCGCCGCGAACATCTACCTCACGGTGGTCGCGGAGACCGCGTTCACCAACACGCTGTTCGTCGCGATGCCGGACGAGGCGGCCGCGAACGGCGACTACCTGCTGCCGACGGTGTTCCACTCGGTGCAGTCCGACGAGTCGCGGCACATCAGCAACGGGTACTCGATCCTGCTGATGGCGCTCGCCGACGAGCGCAACCGGCCGCTGCTCGAGCGCGACCTGCGCTATGCGTGGTGGAACAACCACTGTGTCGTGGACGCGGCGATCGGCACGTTCATCGAGTACGGCACGAAGGACCGCCGGAAGGATCGTGAGAGCTATGCGGAGATGTGGCGGCGGTGGATCTACGACGACTACTACCGCAGCTACCTGCTGCCGCTGGAGAAGTACGGGCTCACGATTCCGCACGACCTGGTCGAGGAGGCGTGGAACCGGATCACGAACAAGGGCTACGTGCACGAGGTGGCGCGGTTCTTCGCCACCGGGTGGCCGGTGAACTACTGGCGGATCGACGCGATGACCGACAAGGACTTCGAGTGGTTCGAGGACAAGTACCCGGGCTGGTACTCGAAGTACGGCAAGTGGTGGGAGAACTACAACCGGCTCGCGTACCCGGGCCGGAACAAGCCGATCGCGTTCGAGGACGTCGGCTACCAGTACCCGCACCGCTGCTGGACCTGCATGGTGCCGGCGCTGATCCACGAGGACATCGTGGTCGAGAAGGTCGACGACCAGTGGCGGACGTACTGCTCGGAGACCTGCTACTGGACCGACGCGGTCGCGTTCCGGAGCGAGTACGACGGGCGTCCGACGCCGAACATGGGCCGGCTGACCGGCTTCCGCGAGTGGGAGACCCTGCACCACGGCAAGGACCTGGCCGACATCGTCTCCGACCTCGGGTACGTCCGCGACGACGGCAAGACGCTGATCGGGCAGCCGCACCTCGACCTGGACCCGAAGAAGATGTGGACCCTGGACGACGTCCGCGGCAACACCTTCAACAGCCCGAACGTGCTGCTGAACGAGATGACCGACGCGGAGCGCCAGGCGCACATCGCCGAGTACCGCGCCAACGGCACTGTCGCTGATTCTTCGGTTGCCTGAGGACTCACCATGGCCGACACCCACCGTATCCAGTTCGAGCCGGTCGGCATCGAGATGGAGGTCGACGAGGACGACAAGATCCTGGACGCGGCGTTCCGGCAGGGCATTCACCTGATGCACGGCTGCAAGGAGGGGCAGTGCTCCGCCTGCAAGTCGTACGTGCTGGAAGGTGACCTGCAGATGGAGCGCTACTCCACCTTCGCCTGCAACGACGCGGAGGTTGCCGAAGGTTATGTGTTGCTGTGCCGGGCGCACGCGTTCAGCGACTGCACGATCGAGCTGCTGAACTTCGACGAGGACGAACTGCTCGGCGGCATCCCGATCCGGACCGTGGGTACGACGGTGGCCGCGATCGAGCCGGTCACCGGGGACATCGTGTCGCTGCGGCTGCGCCCGGCCGAGGAGTTCGACTTCCGGCCGGGGCAGTACGTCGACCTGACCATCCCCGGCACGGACGAGCACCGGTCGTTCTCGATGGCGACCATACCGGCAGGGCCCGCCGGGGAGATCGAGTTCCTGATCAAGAAGTACCAGGGCGGCCGGTTCTCGGGTCTGCTCGACGACGGCCTGGCGGTCGGCGACGAGCTGTCGATGACCGGGCCGTACGGCTCGTCCACCCTGAAGGACGGGCACGTGCTGCCGGTGATCTGCGTCGCGGGTGGGGCCGGGATGGCGCCGATCCTGTCCATCCTCCGGCACCTCGTCGCGACCGGCAGCACCCGGCCGGTGCGGTTCTACTACGGCGCCCGGACGGCGGCCGACCTGTTCTACCTGGAAGCGATCCAGGAACTCGGTGCTGAGCTCACCGGCTTCGAGTTCGTCGCCTGCCTGTCCGAGTCGGCTCAGGGCGCGGACGGGCTACAGGTCGAGGAGGGCAACGTCACCGACGTCGTGGACCGGCGGGAGGCCGAGCTGCACCGCAGCGAGGTGTACCTGTGCGGGCCGCCGCCGATGGTGGACGCCGCACTGACGTTGCTGGAGGCAAGCAACGTACCGAAGGACCAGATCTTCTACGACAAGTTCACCAGCCCAGCGACCGATGGAGCCTGAGAATGACGCACACCAAGCAACGCAGTTTCCCGAGGATCGAGTTCACCGACTCCGAGGCCGGTGCGCTGGAGTTCCCCAGCTCGACCAGCCGCAGCTACAACTACTACAAGCCGGCCAAGCTGCGCGCGACGATGTACGAGGACGTCACGGTCGACGTCCAGCCGGACCCGGACCGGCACCTGAGCCAGGGCTGGATCTACGGCTTCGGCGACGGCCCGGGCGGCTACCCGAAGGAGTGGACGGCCGCGAAGTCGTCCAACTGGCACGCCTTCCTCGACCCCAACGAGGAGTGGGACCAGACGATCTACCGGAACAACTCCGCGGTCGTCCACCAGGTCGACCTGTGCCTGCAGAACGCGAAGCGGGCCAGGGCGTACGACGGCTGGAACGCGGCCTGGCTGAAGTTCATCGAGCGCAACCTCGGCGCGTGGATGCACGCCGAGAACGGTATGGCCCTGCACGTGTTCACCAGCATCCAGCGCTCCGGGCCGACGAACATGATCAACACCGCGGTCGCGGTCAACGCCGCGCACAAGATGCGGTTCGCTCAGGACCTGGCACTCTTCAACCTGGATCTGTCGGAGGCCGGTGGGCAAGGGAAGGAAGGAACGGGCGAGGGAAGGTCGGCCGACGTACCGTTCGACGGCTCTGCGCACAAGGAGGTCTGGAAGAACGCGCCGGAGTGGCAGCCGACCCGTGAGGTGGTCGAGCGGCTGACGGCGGTCGGTGACTGGTGCGAGCTGCTGTTCGCCACCAACATCGTCTTCGAGCAGCTCGTCGGGTCGCTGTTCCGCAGTGAGCTGGTGATGCAGATCGCCGCCCGCAACGGCGACTACATCACGCCGACCATCGTCGGGACCGGCGAATACGACTACGACCGCGACCTCGGCTACACCCGCAACCTGTTTCGCCTGCTGGCCCGCGACGCGGAGCACGGCGAGACCAACAAGGTGCTGTTCGGCGAGTGGCTCGCGACCTGGGTACCGCGCTGCCTCGACGCCGCGCACGCCCTGCAGCCGATCTGGTCGCAGCCGGCCGACAAGTCCGTCACCTTCGCGGTGAGCCTGGACGCGGCCAAGCAGAAGTTCCGTTCCCTGCTCGAGGACCTCGGGCTCGACTCTCCGAAGGAGCTGGACCAGTGAGCATGCAGTTCGGATCTGACACCGAGTTCTCCAACAAGTGCGGCGTGACGCTGATGAACACGCCGATCGGCCGGGTGGTCGCCGAGGTGATGGGCGCCAAGGACGGCGTCGAGCTGACCGAGTACCCGTCGATGATCCGGGTCGACGGCGTCGGCCTGCTGAACTTCGACTACGCCGAGCTGACCGACGCGCTCGGCTCGGAGTTCGACGGGTCGGTGTTCGAGGAGATCTCCTCCACCCACTACGGCCGGATGGTGCACCTGGACGACAAGACCATCCTGTTCGCCAGCCCCGAGGACGCCGCCGAGTACATCGGCTTCGACCTCACCGCGCATTAGGAGCCGGAGATGTACGAGAAGGACGGCGAGAAGTACTACATCGTCGACGCGCACATCGCGCTCTGGGACGCGCGCGCCGAGAACCAGAAGAACATCCACGGCAAGCAGTTCATCGACTGCTTCTACGACTACCACAAGAACCTCAGTCCCGAAGAGGTCGTCTGGGACTACGACACCTACACGTACTACGGCGAGCAGCGCCTGCTGAAGGACCTGTTCGAGGACGGGTACGTCGACCACGCGATCTTCCAGCCGGCCATCCTGAGCGACTTCTACAGGCGGGGTTTCGGCCAGACAGAGGACGCCCTCGCGCTGACCCGGGCGAACCCCGGAAAGCTCACGTACAACCACGCGTGGGACCCCCGGCACGAAGAGGCCGGCCTGGAGCAGCTCCGCAAGGACGCGGACCGGATGGGCCTGAAGGGCGTGAAGCTCTACACCGCCGAGTGGAACGGCGACTCCCGCGGGTACAAGCTCGACAGCCCGTGGTCGCGCCGGTACCTCGAGGAGTGCCTGAAGCTCGGGATCAAGAACATCCACGTGCACAAGGGCCCCACCATCCGGCCGCTGGACCGGGACGCGTTCGACGTCGCCGACATCGACCAGGTGGCGACGGACTACACCGAGCTGAACTTCATCGTCGAGCACGTCGGGCTGCCGCGGCTGGAGGACTTCTGCTGGATCGCCACCCAGGAGCCCAACGTGTACGGCGGACTCGCGGTGGCGATGCCGTTCATCCACAGCCGGCCGAAGTACTTCGCACAGATCCTCGGGGAGTTGCTGTACTGGATCGGCGAGGACCGGATCCTGTTCTCCAGCGACTACGCGATCTGGACGCCGAAGTGGCTGATCGAGAAGTTCGTCGACTTCCAGATCCCACCCGAGCTGACGGAGTACGCGCCGATCACGACGGCGCAGAAGAAGAAGATCCTCGGCCTGAACGCGGCGGCCTTGTACGACCTCGACGTACCGCAGGAGCTGCGGTTGCCGACCGAGGCCGGCAACGCCTCCGCGGAGGTCGCGGCGGGCGCACGCTCATGATCGCCGTGGCACCGTCCCTCAGTGACAGGGTCCTGGCGGCCCTGGCGACGGTGGCGGATCCCGAGCTGGACGAGCCGATCACCGAGCTCGGTTTCGTCCGCTCGGTCCGGATCGAGGACGCGAAGGTGACCGTGCACCTGCGGTTGCCGACGTCGTTCTGCTCGCCGAACTTCGCCTACCTGATGGCGTCCGACGCGGTGGACGCACTGCGCCGGGTGGACGGTCTTCGCGGAGTCGTGGTGCAGCTGGACGACCACCACGACTCGGACAAGATCAACGCGGGCCTGGCGGCGGACGCGGGGTACGTCGGCACGTTCGGCGTCGAGGCGGAAGAGAGCCTGGACGACCTCCGGCGGATCTTCCGGGAGAAGGCGCACACGGCGGCGATGGAACGGTGCGCCGAGCAACTGCTCAGGACCACCGACGTGACCGTGGACGATCTCCACCTCGTCACGCTCGGAGATGTTCCAGAGGGTTCGCACAAGGAGGCGCTGGTACGGCGCCGGGCCGGGATCGGGCTCGGCGCCGCCCCCGCCGATCCGCTGGTGGTGGACGAGGCTGGTGCGGCACTCGTGGCCGCGGAGGTCCCGCTCAGGCTGCGGTTCGCCAAGTCGGTGCGGATCTCGATGGAAGGTAACGCGCACTTCTGTCGTGGACTGCTGGCTACAAGGTATGGGAGCACGGCATGAGGGCGATCCAAGTCGTCGGATATCACACCGACCTGAAACTGAACGACATACCGGAGCCGAAGGTCGAGGGTCCACTCGACGTGATCGTGAGGATCGGTGGCGCCGGGGTGTGCCGGACCGACCTGCACATCCTCGAGGGGCAGTGGGCGGAGAAGTCCGGCGTCGCGCTGCCGTACACGATCGGGCACGAGAACGCCGGCTGGGTGGAGGCGACCGGCGACGCGGTGACGAACGTGAAGCCCGGCGACAAGGTGATCCTGCACCCGTTGATCACCTGCGGGCTGTGCCGCGCGTGCCGGTTCGGCGAGGACGTGCACTGCGAGAACAGCCAGTTCCCCGGGATCGACACCGACGGCGGGTACGCCGAGTACCTGCGGACGACGGCCCGTAGCGTCGTGCGGATCGACGACAGCCTCGAGCCGGCCGACGTGGCGGCGCTCGCGGACGCGGGACTGACGGCGTACCACGCGGTCCGGAAGGCGGCGGCCGCGCTGCGGCCCGGGGACGTCTGCGTGATGATCGGGGCCGGCGGCCTCGGCCACATCGGCATCCAGGTGCTGAAGGCGATCTCGGCCGCGACGCTGGTCGTGGTCGACCGGAACCCGGCCGCCGTCGAACTCGCGGTCGCGATCGGCGCCGACCACGGAATCGTTGCCGACGGCACCCAGATCGCCCAGGTGCTGGAGCTCACCGGGGGCCGCGGCGCCGAGGCGGTGGTGGACTTCGTCGGCGAGGGAGGAGCCACCGCGGAGGGCGTGGCCATGCTGCGCCGGGCCGGCAACTACTACGTGGTCGGGTACGGCGAGAACCTCGACGTGCCGACGATCGACATCATCTCGACCGAGATCAACTTCGTCGGGAACCTGGTCGGCTCCCACACCGACCTGCAGGAGCTGATGGTGCTCGCCGCCCAGGGCAAGGTGACTCTGCACACCAGCAAGTACCCGCTCGCCGATTTCCAGCAGGCGATCGACGATCTCGGCCGCGGGCTGGTCCGCGGCCGGGCGATCCTCATCCCGTGACCCGAGAGGCGGTCTGATCATGGCCAAGGAACTACGGTTCAACGAAGATGCACGGCGGCTGCTCGAGTCCGGGGTGAACGCCCTGGCCGACGCCGTCAAGGTGACGCTGGGTCCGAAGGGCCGCAACGCAGTCCTGGAGAAACTGACCGGACCGCCGACGATCACGAACGACGGCGTGACGATCGCCCGGGAGATCCAGTTGCGCGAGCCGTTCGCGAACATGGGCGCCCAGCTGGTCAAGGAAGTCGCGATGAAGACCAACGGGGTGGTCGGCGACGGTACGACGACCGCGACCGTACTCGCCCAGGCGATGGTCCGCGAGGGCCTGCGAGCGGTCGACGAGGGCGCCAACCCGATGCGGGTACGGCGCGGTATCGAGCAGACCGTGCCGGTGGTGGTGGCGACGCTGCGCTCGTGGGCGGCGGACGTGGGCGGCGGGCAGGACCTGCGGAACATCGCGACGATGGCGGCCGGTGACGACGAGTCGATCGGCGAGGTGATCGCCGAGGCGGTCGAGCGGGTCGGGCGGAACGGAATCGTCAGCACGGAGGAGTCCGACGGGGTCGGGCTCTCGGTCGAGGTGGTCGACGGGATCGAGTTCGACCACGGGTACACGTCGGCGTACATGGTCACCGACAAGGAGCGGATGGAGGCGGTCCACGAGCGCCCGGTGATCCTGCTCACCAACCGGAAGATCAACCAGGTGCAGGACATCATGCCGGCCGTCGAGGTGGCCAAGCGCGCGGACCGGCCGCTGGTGGTGCTGGCCGAGGACGTCACCGGGCCGGCGCTGCAGTTCCTGGTCGGCGGCAACATGCACGGCACGATGCAGTCGGTCGTCGTCCGGGCGCCTGGCTTCGGGCACCGGCGGATCGCGGAGCTCGAAGATCTCGCGGTGGCGCTCGGCGGGAACGTGATCGCGCAGGACACCGGGCTCGAGCTGGCGGAGGTCTCGCTGGAGCACCTCGGTACATGTGACCGGATCACGATCAGCGAGAACGGTACGACGATCGTCGGCGGGCACGGCGATCCGCGGTTGGTCGAGGCGCGGCTGGCGCAGCTGGAGACGCAGTTCGACCGGGCCCCGGATCGACGCGGACCGGGACAGCCTGCAGCTCCGGATGGCGCGGCTGTCCGGGCGGGTCGCGGTGATCCGGGTCGGCGGGGCGACGAGTGTCGAGCTGAAGGAGCGGATGCTGCGGGTCGAGGACTCGCTGGCCGCCACCCGCGCCGCGGTCGAGGAGGGCGTGGTGGCCGGCGGTGGTACGGCGCTGGTCCAGGCGCAGGACGCCGTGTCTCGCGTCGAGCTGACCGGTGACGACGCGATCGGCCGCGAGGTCGTCCGGCGGGCGCTGCCCGAGCCGCTGCGGTGGATCGCGATCAACGCCGGGTACGACGGCGACGACGTCGTGAAGAAGGTGTCCGATCTGCCGTTGGGACACGGGTTCAACGCGCTCACCGGGCAGTACGACGACATGTTCGACCAGGGCGTGCTGGATCCGCTGAAGGTGACGCGGGCGGCGCTGGAGAGCGCGGCCTCGATCGCGGCGCTGCTGATCACCACGGAGACCGCGGTGGTCGAGGAGGTCCTCGGGAACCCGGGCGCGATCATGGCACCCGGCTTCGGCGACCTGGCGGAGGGCATGGTCCGGCCCTCCAACATCTACTGAGATGACGACCGAGCCTGCGGTGGACGCGGGGCCGACCGAGCCCGAGCTCGCCACCGCAGGCCAGCACCTCGCGGCGAGTAGATGGTAATGGGCGGTACTATCTCTGCATGACGGTTCCGGTGCGGCGATTGTGGGTGGCGGTGCTGTGTGGGTACCTGGCGTTCGGGGCGGCGTTGCAGGTGCTGCCGTCGTACGTGCCGGAGAAGTTCGGAGGTGGGGCGCTGGCGAGTGGGTCCGCGGTGGGGATCGCGTTCCTGGCGACGGCGTGCGGGCGGCCGTTCGCGGGATGGTTGGCGGATGCGGGGTGGTCGCGGCCGGTGGTGATCGCCGGGGGAGTGCTGGCGGCGATCGGGGGCCTGGGGCAACTGCTGGCGCCGGATCTCGGGTTGTTGCTGGTCGCGCGGTTGGTGATGGGTGCGGGCGAGGCCGCGTTGTTCTCGGCGGCGCTGCCGTGGGTGCTGGCCGGTACGCGGATGGCGCAGCGCGGGCGGTTGGCCGGCTGGTTCGGCTTGTCGATGTGGGGCGGCTTGGCGGGTGGTCCGGTGATCGCGGCCGCGCTGACGGCCGCCGCAGGTGGGGGTGTGCGGCTGGTTTGGTGGGTGGTCGTTGGTTTGTGCTTGGTGTCTGTCGGGCTGGTGCTGACGACTCGGCGGGATGCGCAGCGGGTCGAGCCGTTGGTGCGGATCGGAGGTGTTCGTGATCTGGTGCCGCCGGGGGTTCCGTTGCCGGGGGCAATTATTGGGCTGGCCGCCTACTGTTACGGGACGGTTGCCGCGCTGCTGGTGCTGCGGCTTCGGGCCGGGCACCTCGGCGTCGACAACTTCGCGCTGAGTGTGTTCGCGGCTGCCTTCCTGGTCCTGCGGTTCGCGGGGAGCCCTTTGGTGGATCGGTACGGCGGGCGGGTGGTGGCGGTCGCGACCGTGAGCGTGGAGATCGGCGCGCTGGTAGTCATCGCGCTCGCGGGTGGGCCGGTGGTGGCGATCGTCGGTACGGCGTTCGCCGGGTTCGGGATGGCGCTGATCTATCCGGCGTGTGTCTCGATGACGCTCGATCGGGTGCGGGGGCTGCGGCCGGGCGTGTCGATGGGGGTGATGACCTCGTTCTGGGACCTCGGCGTGATGCTGGCGGGACCCCTCGGCGGGCTGATCGCGGAGCGGGCCGGGTTCCAGGCGGCGTTTCTGGTCGCGGCCGGCGCCGGGCTCGCGTGCGTCGTCGTACTGCTCAGAATGCCGCGTCGAGCAGTGTCTCCACGATGACCCGCGCCTCCGCGCCCAGCCCGGGATCCTGGTCGATCGCGCTGATCAGAGTCGCACCTTCCAGTACGACGACCAGCTGCCGCGCGGTCACCCCGGGGTCGCGCGCGCCCGCCAGCAGGCGCTCGAAGAGCTCCCGGTAGAACCGGAGATGGTCCTGCGCGAGGCGCCGCGGAGCGCCGTCCTGGCCGCGGTCCTCGGTGGCCGCGTTCATCATCGCGCAGCCGCGGAACCCGGCTTCGGCGTACCAGGTCGCGACCAGGTCGAAGACCGCGAGAACCTGTGCGCGGCCGGGCGGTGCGGCGTCGACGGCCTCGTGGTGCCAGGCGCGGACCCGCTGCGTACGGTCGGTCAGCACCGCCTCGACCAGGCCTTCCTTCGAGCCGAAGTTCTTGTAGATGGTCAGCTTGGACGCGCCGGCCGCCTCGACGATCTCGTTGATCCCGGCCGCGTGGATCCCGCGCCGGCCGAACACCTCCGCCGCCGCCTTCAGGATCCGGGCCCGGGTCGCCTCGGGGTCCAGCCGTTCCCCCGCCTTCACCGGCATCGTGCGATCACCTCCACGGGTCCACCCTACCGAGCTGGACCAAGATAAGAACGATCAGTACTATCATATCCATGTGGGAACAAGTGGCTGCGGCGTTCGAGCGGAACTTCACCGAGCGGGGCGAGCCGGGCGCGGCGTTCGCGGCGTATCACAAAGGCGAGCTGGTGGTCGACCTGTGGGGAGGTACGGCGGACCGCGACACGATCCACCTGATGTTCTCCGGCACGAAGGGCCTGACCACCGCGTGCATCCTCCTGCTCGTGCAGCGCAGGCAGCTCACCCGATCACCTGGGGCTGGTTGCTGGACGAGCTGATGCGGCGGGTGGACGGGCGCACCGTAGGCCAGTTCTTCGCGGAGGAATTCGCCGGGCCGCTCGGGCTCGAGGTGTGGATCGGGTTGCCCGCGGAACTGCGCTGGCGGGTGGCGACGATGGTGGCGCCGGACGGTGTCCTCGTCGAGGGGCCGAATCCGCTGTGGGTGCCGGTCGCGGAGAAGATCTGGAACAGCACCGAGTACCGGAGCGCCGGGCTGGCGGCTGCTGGTGGTGGCTCGCGGCACGGCGCGTTGCCGAGCCGCGAGTCTGCACACAGACAGGTGAGTCTGCTGCGGGCCCTCAGCCGAGGTAGTCGCGCCACGGGCCGGTGATCGCCAGCGTGATGCCCGGCGACTGGATGTTGACGAACAGCACCTTGCCGTCGGCGGAGAACGACGGGCCGGTGAACTCGGAGTCGTTCAGCTGGTTCCGGGCGATGGCGTACGTCGGGCCGCCCGGGGTCGCGCTCAGCACGTGGCTGCTGGCCTGGCCGTCCTCGGCGAGGATCAGCGAACCCCACGGCGTCACGGTGACGTTGTCCGGGCCGTCGAAGTTGTAGTCGTCGTACTTCGCCTCGGCGCCCTTGTTCGCGGCGGCGTTCTCCGGGAAGTACGTGACCAGCTGGATCGTCCCGGCGTCGTAGTTGTAGAACCAGACCATGCCGTCGTGCGGGACCGCGTCGGCGGGCAGGTCCGACGTACCGGACTCGGCGTACGAGTTCACGACGTACACGCCGTCCTTGGTGCCGAAGACGCCCTCGAACTTCTTGCCGCGGGTGATCTGGCCGTCGGTGAACTGCTTGCGGACCGACGTGGTCACGCCGTCGCGGTCCGGCACCGGCACCCACTTCACCCGGAACGGCCGCAGCAACTGCGCCGAGGTCAGGTACGCGACGTCCGGGATCGGCTTGCCGTCGTCACCCAGGATGGCGAGCGCTTCGAGGGTGCCGAAGTCCTTGTTCTGCAGGTCCTGCCAGCTACGCGGGCCGAGCTTGTAGCCGCGCGGCGCCGACCAGCGGTAGAAGGTCCCGTTCGGGCCGGAGGCGTCCTCGGACAGGTAGACGTGGGTCCGGTTCTCGCCGATCGCGAGCGCCTCGTGGGCGTACCGGCCGAGCGCCTTCAGCGGGACCGGGTGCGCGGTCCTGCCGTCGCCCCAGACCTCGAACACGTAGCCGTGATCCTTCAGCCGGGTGGTGCCGTTGGCCTTGTTCTCGGTCTCCTCGCAGGTCATCCAGGTGCCCCACGGGGTCGGGCCGCCGGCGCAGTTCGTCAGCGTGCCGGAGATGCCGACCCACTCGCCGAGGTTCTTGCCGTCCTTGTCGACGTCGATGACCGTGCAGCCGCCGGCCGCGCCGACGCCGCTGTCGTAGACAGTGCCCTCGATCTGCGGTACGCCGAGCTCGTTGGCGCCGCCGATCTCGTGGTTCTGGATCAGCTGGTAACGGCCGTGGCCCGTGGAGAACACCGCCGTACCGTCGTGCAGGGTCGGCGTCGGGTGACCGGTCTTCAGCTTGGTCTCGCCGGCCTGGGTGACGATCCTGTACTTGAACCCGGCCGGCAGCGCGAGGACGCCCTTGGGGTCGTCGAGCAGCGGCGGGAACGGCCGGTGCTGCGGGAACGGCGTGCGGCCGGGGTGCGACGCGGGCGTGGCCTCGGCCAGCGTCGGCACGGCACCGACGGTGGTGAACCCGACGCCCGCGGCGCCGGCAGCGGCGCCGCGGAGGACGGAACGGCGGTCGACAGACATGATGTGACTCCTTGGAAATGACGGTTCCCGAGGTTTGGATCTTTCAGGTCCTGGGCTGACAGGCGGGAAACACCAGGTGAACTGCTCTCAGCCAACTCTCAGTTGGGCCACCGCAACGAACGGTCACCGGCCGGCGTCTACTGTGAGAGGTGATCGTGATGCGGAAGGTGCTGACCGTGGTAGCGGTGGCCGCGCTGCTGGTTGCGTGCGGCAACGAATCGACGACCGGAGGACAACCGTCCATGACGCCGAGCACGAGTAGCAGTTCCGGACCGGCGAGCCCCGGCGGCGGTCCGGCCGAGCTGGCCAAGGCCGACCTGGTGAAGCGCCTGGGCGTGGACGCCGCCGTCGTGAAGGTGGTCAGCTCCGACGAGGTGACTTGGCCGGACGGGAGCCTGGGCTGCCCGGAGCCGGGCATGCGATACACCCAGATGCTGGTGCAGGGAAACCGGACGATCCTCGAGGTCGACGGGAAGCAGTACGCGTACCACTCCAGCGCCTACCGGGCGCCGTTCCTTTGTGAGCATCCGACACCGACCGCACGGTGAAAACTTTCTGCACCATCGGGTGTATCAATTCGCGCCGAGGGCGACTCCGCAGCAATGGGGGGACGCCCTCGGGCCGTTGCAGGGGGGAGAGCGGCGCGGGGCTGCGTAGAGGGGGGAGCTGACGCGGTGCGGAGGGTCCGGGAGGTCAGGCCGGAGGTCCGCACCGCGTCAGCGCGCCCGCTCAGAGCGAGGCGAGTGCGTCCCCCGCCCGGAGCACCGGGCCGGCGCCCGGCGCCGGCTGGGTCCGGGCGAACGCGAGCAGCGCGTCGGCCGCTTGCTGGGCGTTCTCGCCGGTGACCGACATCCGCCCGGCGATCAGCCCGGCGACGAGTGGCGTCGCGAACGACGTACCGCTCCAGCTGGCCATGCCTTCGAACGTGCGGAGTTCACCGGCGTGCGGCGGCTCGGTGCACTGGTACTCGCCGGTGAGGAACGCGTTCACCAGGTCCTCGCCGGGCGCGTACACGTCGACCCAGCCGCCGAAGTTGCTGAACGACGCGCGGTCGCGCCCGTTGTCCGCGAGTGCGCCGACGCCGACCGCCTCCGGGAACGCGGCCGGCCAGAAGTAGTCCCGGGTCGCCTCGTTGCCCGCGGCCGCGACCAGTGCCAGGCCGTTGATCCGGTTCAGCCGGGTGTCGACGAACACGTCCAGCCCGAGCGGCGGCAGGTTGAAGCGGGTCCGGGTGCCCGCCGACAGGCTGATGATGTCCGGCGCCAGGTCGAGTACCTCGTCCAGCGCCTGCGCGAGGTCGAACTCCCAGATCGCGCCGGCCGTGGTGAAGTAGCTCTTCACGACGATTTCCACGTTGCGCGCGATCGCCCGCATCACACCGGCGATGAACGTGCCGTGCCCGGCGTACGGCCGGATCCGCCCGGAGCCGTCGAACGCGTTCTCCGGGTCGCCGGTCACCCCGCCCAGCCAGTACGCCGCCGGGGCGTCGGACCAGCCGACGTCGAGTACGACGACCTTCACGCCGCGCCCGTCGGCGGCACCCGCGGGCAGGAACGGCGTCGGCAGTACCGGGTCCGGCGGGCTGCCGGGCGGTACCTCCGCGGGCTCGGTGGCCGGGCACGGGCTGACGCTCGGGCACACGTAGAACAGGTGTTCCGGTGTCACCACGCCACGGCCGAGCCGCAGGTCGGCGTACCGCAGGAATCGTTGGGTGTACGAACGATCTTCCGGTGCGTCCTGCGGGACGCGCTCCGGGAGCAGCAGCCGGGTGACTCCGCCGATCCCGCCCTCGTCCGGGCGACCGCCCTCGAAGAGTTCGATGACCCGCGTGAGGTCCTCGTCGCGGACCAGCACCACCCCGGTGCGGTAGAGGTAGTCCGCCCCCTGCGGCCTTTTCTCCCAGTCCTCCGGGTAGATTTCGACCGCTTTTCCGTACGCCTCCAGAATCAGTTCGAGTTGGGCGACGTACTTTCGCTCATTCGTTTGATCTTGCACAGTTCTCGTTCCCCCCTTGATCAATGAAATGGCGCTTATCATTTCAGAGTGCCGGTGGCAGGGGGGAGTGCCGCGGCGGCAGAATATCTGCTGCCGCTCGCGTTGTCGCGTCCGCACGACGCGATCGCTTCGGCGCGCACGCTGCTGGCCGCGGATCCGGCCACGGCCGCCGCGTCGATCGCGCATCAGGCGTGGGGGATCGGGCTGCGGCAGCTCGGCGACGTACCGACGGCGGTCCGGCAGTTGCGGACCGCGCTGCGGCTGGCGGAGCGGTCCGGTCGGTCGGAGCGGGAGGCGGATGTCCTTGCCACGTTGGGCGCGACGCTCGGTCGGGCGGGGCGCGGCCGTGAAGGGCTGGCGCGGCTGGACCGGGCGGTGGACCTCAGCCGGGGCGCGTTGACGGGGCGGGTGCTGCTGCGGCGGGCCGACGTACTGCTGGTGCTCGGCCGGCACCGGGAGGCGCTCGACGATCTGCGGTCGGCGATCGCGCGGTTGCGGCGGTCCGGCGATCAGGTCTGGGAGGCGCGGTCGCGGAACTATCGCGGATTCATCCAGCTGGCGTTGGGCGCGACGGTGCGGGCAGACGCGGATTTCGCGGTCGCGGAGAAGTTGTACGCCGCGACCGGCCAGGAGTTCGAGTACGCCGAGGCGCGCCAGAACCGCGGACTGGCCGCGTACGCGCGCGGGGATCTGCCGGCCGCGCTGCGGTACCTGGACGAGGCAGGCCGGCGGTTCGCGGCGGTCGGTGTCAGCTGGCCGGATCTCGCGATCGACCGGTGCGGCGTACTGCTGGCGGCCGGGTTGAGCGCGGAGGCGCTGGCCGAGCTGGATCAGGCGATCGGCGCCGAGGGCGGTCCGGCGACGAAGCGGGGGGAGCTGTTGTTCGCGGCGGCGACGGCCGCGCTGGCGGCGGGGGATCCGGCCGGGGCGCAGGAACGGGCGGAGCGGGCGCGGCGGTTGTTCTCCGCGCAGCGGCGCGAGTGGTGGTCGGTACGGTCGTCGATGGTCGTGCTGGAGGCGCGGTACCAGGCTGGTGAACGCGGGGAGCCGTTGCTGCGGCGGGTGACCGCGGTGGCGCGGCGGCTCGATGCCGTGGGGGCGTCGGAGGCGACGGCCGCGCATCTGCTGGCCGGACGGCTGGCGCTGGCGGCCGGGCGGACGTCGGCTGCGGATCGGCAACTGGAGCTGGCGGGGCGGCAAAGCAAGGACGCGCCGCCGATCGCGCGGAGTGCGGCCTGGCTGGGGAAGGCGCTGCGGGCCGAGGCGCGGGGCGACGTACGGTCGATGTTGTCGGCGTGCGGCCGTGGGCTGGACGCGTTGGACGAGCACCGCCTGACGATGGGCGCGACCGAGCTACGGGCGCTGGCGACCGGGCAAGGTGCCGAGCTGGCCGAGCTGGCGTTGCGGGACGCGTTGCGGCGCGACGATCCACGGCGACTGCTGGTGTGGGCCGAGCGCTGGCGGGCGACCGCGCTGGGCGTTCCGCCGGTACGTCCGCCGGACGACGAGCAACTGGCCGGAGAGCTGGCGGCGTTGCGGGACGTCGTACGGCGGTTGGACGCGGCACCGGATCCTTCGCTGGAGAAGGAACGCCGGCGGCTGGAGAAGGCTGTCCGCGATCGCTCTCTTCGGGCTCAGGGTGTCTCGCCGGCTGGGGCGCGCGGACGCTCACTCGATGTCGACGAGCTGATCGAGGCGCTTGGCGAGACCGTGCTGGTCGAGTTGGTCGAGGTCGGCGGCGTGCTGCACGCGGTGGTGGTGCGCGACGGTCGGCTCGGGCGGCACGAAGTGGGTCCACTCGCAGCAGCTGCGCTGGAGGTGGAGCGCTCCCGCTTCCACCTCCGTCGCCTCGCACACGCCCGCCCGGACAACGGCCCGGGGCGGGGATATCGCGGGCCGACGTTCGACGTGCTGGGGGCGCGGTTGCGGGAGGCGATCCTGGGGGCTGCGCAGGAGTTGCTGGGGGATCGGCCCGTGGTGGTGGTTCCGCCGGGGCGATTGCAGGCGTTGCCATGGGGGCTGGTGCTGGGGGAGCGGGCGGTGAACGTGGTGCCTTCAGCGGCGGTGTGGTTGCGGGCGCGGGAGGTGCGCGCGCCCGCGGACCGGCGAGTGGTGCTGGTGCTCGGGCCGGGGTTGCCGGCGGCGCGCGGTGAGGTGATGCGGCTGGCGGCGGCGTACCCGGACGCGACCGTACTCGCGGACGGCGACGCGACGGCGGACAACGTACTGCGGGCCCTGGACGGCGCGTGGATCGCGCATATCGCTGCCCACGGTACGTTTCGGGCGGACAGCCCGCTGTTCTCGTCGCTGCGGCTCGACGACGGGCCATTGACCGTGTACGACTTCGAGCGGCTGCGCAGGGCGCCGTACCGGATGATCTTGTCCAGTTGCGATTCCGGGCTGGCGAAGCCGGTCGGCGCGGACGAGCTGCTCGGGTTGAGCAGCAGCCTGATCCCGCTCGGTGCGGCGGGCATCCTCGCGAGCGTCGTACCGGTGAACGATCCGGCGACGGCGCCGCTGATGCTCGCGGTGCACGCGAACCTGCGGGCCGGGCAGTCGCTCGCGGAGGCGTTCGCGGCGGCCCGGCAGGCGGTCGTCGGCGATCCGGTCGCGGAGGCGGCCGGCCGATCGTTCGTCGCACTCGGGGCCGATGTATCAGCAGTCGGCCGGAGCGCTCTGTACCAGTAAGAACCAGTAAGCGGTCCGGCGGAGAGGGGACGGCATGCGGAACGATCCGACGGTCGTCGACCTGGTCGCCAGGGCCAGGGACGGCGAGAAGAACGCCTGGGACGAGCTGGTCCAGCGGTACGCGCCGCTGGTCTTCTCGATCTGCCGGAGGTACCGGTTGGCGCAGTCCGACATCGACGACGTCGGGCAGAGCGTGTGGCTGCGGCTGGTCGAGCACCTGCCCGGTCTGCGGGAGCCGGCCGCGTTGCCGGGCTGGATCGCGACCACGACCCAGCGCGAGTGCTTCCGGCTGATCCGCGCCACCAGTCGCGTCGAGCCGGTCGACCTCGCGGAGTCCGCCGACGTACCGGAGCAGGCGATCGCGGAGGAGGAGGTACTGCGGCACGAGCGCGGCGCGATCCTGCGGACGGCGTTCGGTGAGCTGTCCCGCCGGTGCCAGCTGCTCCTGTCGTTGCTCATGCAGGACCCACCGGCGCCGTACGACGAGATCAGCCGGCGACTGGAACTACCGATTGGCAGCATCGGGCCGAACCGGGCCCGCTGCCTGACCAGGCTCCGGCAGACACCTGCGCTGGCGCGGCTGGCCGCCGATGGACCCGACGACGGAACGAGGGGGTGAGATCGTGATCGACCCGGACTGGAACGACGACGAGAAACTGATCGAGGCGTTGCGGGCGGCCTTCGCCGCGGCGGACGACGTACCGGCGGCGTTCGTCGACGCCGGCAAGGCTGCGTTCGCGTGGCGGACCATCGACGCCGAGCTGGCGGCACTCACCTACGACTCGGCGCAGCAACCGCCGGCCGCGTTCGCGGTCCGCTCCGAGAGCGCGATGCTGCGATCGCTGACGTTCGCCTCGGACGGCTGGACGGTCGAGCTGGAACTCACCCCGGACGCCGTCCTCGGGCAACTCGACCCGCCCGAGGACGGCTCGGTGACGGCCCGCGGCGACGGTGGCACCCTGGTCAGCGCGGACATCGACGAGCTCGGCTTCTTCGTGCTCGGCCCGCCGCCCACCGTTCCGTACCGTTTGGTATGCACGCTGCGATCCGGTACGACGATCCTCACCGGCTGGATCACGCCGTAGGGGTCCGGATCAGGCGGCGAACACCTGCGAGTCGTCCGCGAACGCCTTGAACTCCAGGGCGTTCCCGGCCGGGTCGAGGAAGAACATCGTCCACTGCTCGCCGGTCTGCCCCTGGAACCGGACGTACGGCTCGATGACGAACTCGGTGCCGGCCGCTCGCAACCGCTCGGCGAACGCCTGGAACTCGTCGACGGCCAGGATCAGCCCGAAGTGCGGCACCGGTACGTCGTGCCCGTCGACCGGGTTGTGGATCCGCTGCGCGCGCTCGGGGGCGAGGTGGGTGACGAACTGGTGGCCGCGCAGGTTCCAGTCGATCCAGGTCTCGGAGCTGCGGCCCTGCTCGAGACCGAGGACCGCACCGTAGAAGTGCCGGGCCGCGTCCAGATCGTCGACCGGCATCGCGAGATGGAACCTGGGGACAGGGGAGTCGAGAACCGTCATACCCTCATTCAAGCAGTCGTTTCGTCCCGCTGCTCGATCTCGACGTGCGGGCGGGACTGCCAGAGCGCCCACTCGGCGCTGACATCTCCGGCCGTGCGCAGCAGCAGCGGGAGATGGTCCTGCAGCAGCGTGTCCACCGACGTCTCCGCGGCGTGCACCGTCACGTTCATCGCGGCCCGGACCGTGCCGGTGCCGTCGCGGACCGGCGCGGCGACCGAACGGACACCCGGCGCGAGCTCCTCGTCGGCCAGCGCCCATCCGCGCGCGCGGATCTCGGTGAGCTCGTCGCGCAGCTGCTCCGCGGTCCGGCCGATGTACGGCGGGAGCCCCGCGCGGCTCGGTTGTGCGAGTACGTCGGCCAGCGCGGCGGGGGAGAGCGCCGAGAGCAGGACCTTGCCCTGGGACGTCTGCGTCGCCGGGAATCGCGTGCCGATGTCGACGCGCAGCGCGATCAGCTTCGGCACCGACACGCGGGCGACGTACACGATGTCGGAGCCGTCGAGCTGCGCCATCGACGACGACTCACCGGTGCGCGCGACGAGCGCCTCCAGGTGCGGTCGCGCGATGTCCCAGAGGCCGAGCGAACCGACGTACGCCATCCCGAGCGTCAGCACCTTGGGCGTGAGCTGGAACGCTCCGCCGGCGGTCCGGACGAAGCCGAGCTCCGCCAGCGTGAGCAGCAGCCGGCGCGCGGTCGGCCGGGCGAGGCCGGCCGCGGTCGCGACCTCGGACAGCGACATCGTGCGGTGGCCGGGGTCGAAGGAGGCGAGCACGTCCAGCCCGCGCGCGAGCGCCTCGACGAAGTCCGGACCCGCGCCACGGCCTGCCATGTGTCCTCCTACCGATCACTCGTCACCGAAGATGGTGCCACGTGCCTCGCGGGTGGAGCCGGACTTGTAGGTCGTGTACTGGTACGGGTTGTCCAGCACCTCGCCCTCCGGCAGCTCCGGATTCATCCCGCTCTTCCACGCCTCCTCGCCGAGTGTCGACCGCAGGTGCTCCACGGTCGCCTCGACTTCCCGTCGTACGGCGGGCAGGTCGCAACCGACGAGCTTGTGGTCCTGCTTCACCACCCGACCGTCGACGACGACCGTGTGCACGTCGCCGCGCTGTGCCTGGAACGCGACGTGGCCGTACGGGTTGATCAGCGGGAACGAGACCGGTGAGGCGTCGTTCTTGATCAGGATCACGTCGGCCTTCTTGCCCGGTTCGAGGCTGCCGAGGTCATCGCGGCCGAGGGCCTTCGCGCCGCCTCGGGTCGCCCAGTCGACGACGTGCTCGGCGCGCAGGTGGCTGTGCGTCACGGTGGCGCCCTTCAGATGCGCTTCCAGGTGCTCGCGGGCGCGATCGGCGCCGAGCGTACTGCGCATCGCGCTGAACAGGTCGCCGCTCCACCACACGCTGGTGTCCATCGAGAGCGACACCGGGATGTTGTGCCGGCGGACCTGCCACGTGGGCGGGTAGCCCTGGCCGGCGCTCTGCTCGGACTCGGTGGAGACCGAGATCGAGCCGCCGGTCGCGGCGATCCGCTGGTACGAGTCGGTGGTCAGGGTGGCGGAGTGCACGTAGATGTTCTGCGGCGTCATGAAGCCGTTCTCGTGCATGAGCTTGATGCCGTTGTCGTTGGTCGCACCCCAGACGCCGGCGTGCGTGGTGACCGGCAGGCCGAGCTCGCGTGCGACCTCGAACGCGGCGCGCTCCGGGAACTCCGGATCGCCGGTGACGTCGAACGCCAGCTGCAGACCGAGCTGCCCGTCGTCGCGCAGCCCTTCGAGGAACGCCCGTACGGCCGGGTCCGCGGTCCACTCCCACGGGCCTGCCTGGATGTTGCCGTAGGCAAGGACGAAGCGCCCGGGTACGGCGCGCAGCGCGTCCACGGCGGCCTCGGCGTGCTCGACGCTCTGCAGGCCGTGCGACCAGTCGACCGTGGTGGTCACGCCGGCTTCGAGGGACTCCCAGGCGGACGTCAGGTTGCCGGCATGGATGTCCTCGGGGCGGAAGGTCTTGCCGTGCTCGAGGTAGTACCAGACGAAGTACTGCGTGAGCGTCCAGTCGGCGCCGTACGCGCGCATCGCGGTCTGCCACATGTGCCGGTGGGTGTCGATCATCCCGGGCATCACGATGCCGCCGGTCGCGTCGACGACCTGGGTGCCGTCGGGGACGTCGAGGTTCGGGCCGACGGCTGCGAGCTGATTGTCGACAATCAGAACGTCGGCATTCTGCAGGACGGTGTGCTGATCGTCCATCGTCAGAACGGTGCCGCCCCGCAAGACGATCGGAGCTGTGCTCATGAGTCCCCTCCAGAGATGGCCGGACATGCGTCCGTATGACGGTCATTGGGGCGATGAGACTCACTCTCTGGCGACGGTCGTGCGGTGTCAAGAGGTCTTGACAGCCGGCTTTCGCGGTGTCGAGACTGATGGCGGACAGATGTCCGTGAATCCGGGAGGTTGTGTGAAGGGACCGTTGTCCGGGCTGCTGGTGG
This sequence comes from Kribbella aluminosa, assembly GCF_017876295.1. Taxonomy (NCBI): domain Bacteria; kingdom Bacillati; phylum Actinomycetota; class Actinomycetes; order Propionibacteriales; family Kribbellaceae; genus Kribbella; species Kribbella aluminosa. Next base: position 3,585,617 of record NZ_JAGINT010000001.1, read on the forward strand.
CCGACTTCTCGCGGATCCTCGCCGGTCCGTACGCGACCATGCTGCTCGCCGATCTCGGCGCCGACGTGATCAAGGTCGAGGCGCCCGGCGGTGACGACACCCGGTCCTGGCAGCCGCCGGTCCGGGACGGCATCTCGACGTACTACCTCGCGGTGAACCGGAACAAGCGGTCGATCGCGCTGGACCTGAAGGACCCCACGGACCTGGCGGCGGCCCGGGAGCTGGCGCGCCGGGCCGACGTGCTGGTGGAGAACTTCAAGCCGGGCGGGCTGGCCCGGTTCGGGCTCGACTACGAGACCGTTGCCGAGGGCAACCCGCGGTTGGTCTACGCGTCGATCAGCGGGTTCGGGTCCGGGCCGCGGGGCGCGGAGCTGCCGGGGTACGACCTGATCGTGCAGGCGATCTCCGGGCTGATGAGCCTGACCGGCGATCCGGGCGGGGAGCCGTTCCGGGCCGGGATCTCGGTGTTCGACGTGATGGCCGGGCTGCACGCGACGATCGGCGTACTGTCCGCGCTGCACCTGCGGTCGGAGAGCGGGCGCGGCCAGCATGTCGAGGTGAACCTGCTGTCGTCGGCGCTGTCCGGCCTGGTGAACCAGTCGAGCGCGTACGTCGCGGGCGGCGTGGTGCCGGAGCGGATGGGGAACAGCCACCCGAGCCTGTTCCCGTACGAGACGCTGCCGTGCGCGGACGGGGACCTGATCATCACCGCCGGGAACAACGGGCAGTTCCGCAAGCTGGTCGAGGTGCTCGGCGTACCGGAGCTGGCCGACGACCCGCGCTTCGACCGGAACGAGCAGCGAACGGCGAACCGCGAGGAGCTGCGGCCGCTGCTGGTGGAACGGCTGCGGACCCGGACCCGGACCGAGTGGTTCCGGGACATCATCGCCGCCGGCGTCCCGTGCGGCCCGATCAACACCGTGGCCGGCGGGATCGCGTTCGCGGAGGACATCGGCCTGGACCCGGTGGTGACGGCCGGCGGGATTCCCGGCGTACGCAACCCGATCACGTTCTCGGACAGCGCGGCGTCGTACCGTCTGCCGCCACCGTCGCTCGACGAACACGGAGGTGAGCTACGCAAATGGCTGATGGAATGAGGTTTCCTACGTCGTTGGGTACGTCCACTGCGGATGAGATCCGGCTGCTCGGGCAGGACCTCACGGCCGACCTGATGGGCAAGGTCGGATTCGGCGAACTCGCCTTCTGGCTGGTCGCCATGCGCCGCCCGACCCCGTCCGAAACCAGAGTCTTCGAAGCAGTCCTGGTAGCCCTCGCCGACCACGGCTTCACCCCGACCGCCATAGCCGCCCGCCTCACCTACCTCTCGGCCCCCGACTCCCTCCAGGGAGCCCTGGCCGCCGGCCTCCTAGGCGGCGGCAGCCGCTTCCTGGGCGTCACCGAAGACTGCGGTCAGTTCTTGCATGCTGCTCTGGACGGTCGAGCCGAGGCCGACTGGGACGCGCTCGCACTGGAGGTCGTCCGGAATGCCAAGGCGGACGGGAAGTATGTCCCAGGGCTGGGGCATCCGGTGCACAAGGTGCAGGACCCGCGAACGCCTGTGCTGATCGGCATTGCGCGGGAAGAAGGGCTGGAAGGCCCGCATCTGAAGCTCTTCCAAGCCATCGGGCGGGTGCACGAGCAAGTACTCGGTCGGCGGCTTCCCTTGAACGGTGCCGGGGTTTGTGGGGCAGCGCTGGCCGACCTGGGGCTGCCGGTGGAGCTGTTGCGCGGGTTCGCGCTGCTCGCTCGCGCGGCCGGTTTGCTCGGGCAGCTCGCCGAGGAGCGACGGCGTCCGATCGGCATGGACGCCTACCTGACGATCGATCGCAACGCCGAGTACGTCGAGCCCTAAGGAGCACCAGATGGCCACAGTCGCCGCGGTGATCGCCTCCACCCACCATCCGTTCTACTACCGCGCGAGCACCGCGACCGGCGCCGACCGGCCGCCGTTCGCGGACGAGTGGGTGGCGAAGATCGAGGCGTTCCGGGAGACCCTGACCAAGGCCCGCCCGGACATCCTGGTGATGGTCGGCAGCGACCACTTCCACCAGTTGTGGCTGGACAACATGCCCCAGTTCCTGGTCGGCAAAGCGCCGTACTTCGACGCCAACTGGTACAACGAGGAACGCGAGTTCGGCCTGCCGCGGATGCGCCTCGCCGGTGACGAGCAGCTCGCCTCGCATATCCTCCGCAACGGCCTGGACGCCGGCTTCGACCTTGCCTTCAGTAACGAACTGCGGATCGACCACAGCATCACCTGCCCGATCATCACCCTCCGGCCGGACGCGGACCTGCCGATCGTGCCGATCTACACGAACATCTTCGCCCCGCCGCTGCCGCGCCCCGGGCGGTTCGTCGAGCTCGGCCGGACGATCCGGCGACTGGTCGAGTCGTGGCCGATCGACAAACGGGTCGCGATCATCGGGACCGGCCATCTGTCCCTGGAGCTGGGCGGACCGCGGCAGTTCGGTGAGCACGGGCCGGACCCGGAGTTCGACCGCAAGGCCGTCGAGTGGATCGCGGGTGGGGACCTGGAGGGCTGCCTGTCCGAGGTGACCCTGGACAGCCTGCACCTGCCCGGGAACGCGACGCACGGGTTCATGGACTTCCTGCTGATGATGGGCGTCGCCGGAGCCGGCGCGAAGGCGGATCATGTCGACTCGCTGGACCTGTTCCACACCATGGAGGCGTACTTCACCTGGTACCCGAACGGGGTGCCGTCGTGAACGAGCGAAGCGAGTTCAGCAACAAGCAGAGCAGCATCTGCTCATCCGCGCCCGGAGCGAAGCGAGGACGCGGATGAGCAAGTACTTGCTGAACAAGTTCCTGTACACGGTCGATCGCGACCCGGAGCTCGTCGAGCGGTACCGGTCGGACGCGGCCGGGACGGTGGAGTGGTGGGAGCAGGAGCTGGCCAACCAGGTGCTGAACTGCGTGGTCGCGGAGCAGTCCACCTGGCTCGCGTTCACGGACGCGGAGCGGAAGGCGCTCCGCGAACACGACCACGTCGCGCTGTTCGAACTCGGGGCGCATCCGTTTCTCACGCTGACGCTGTTCATCGCGATGTTCGAGCGCGACCACGGCCCACTCGAATACCAAAAGGCCTACGGCCAAGCTCTGCAGCACCACTCGTTACCCTACCCGGACATCGCCACCTAAGGAGGCCGAGTGCGAGCCGCAGTACTGCACACCCACGGTGAACCGCCGGTGCACGCGGATCATCCGGATCCGGTGGCCGGTGAGGGGCGCTCGATCGTCCGGGTGACGGCCGCGCCGATCGTGCCGCTGGACCTGCTGTGTGCCTCCGGTACGTCGTACTTCGGTGCGCCCGCGCTGCCGTATGTGCCCGGTGTGCAAGGTGTCGGCGTGGTCGAGGTGTCCGTGACGGTCGCGCCCGGAACCAGGGTGTTCTTCGCGACGTCCGCCGGGATGGCTCCGGGCGACGGCAGCCTCGCCGAACGGGTCGCCGTACCGGATGGAGAGCTGGTTGTTCTCGAGGCGGGCGTGGCGGATACGTCGGTGGCGGCTATCGGGCTGTCCGGGGTAGCCGGGTGGATGGCGTTGACCTGGCGGGCGCGGTTGCAGCCGGGGGAGCGGGTGCTGGTGCTCGGCGGGGGTGGTGCGGTCGGGCAGGTGGCGATCGGGGCGGCGCGGGTGCTCGGGGCGTCGAGCGTGGTGGCCGCCGTACGGTCGGATGCTTCGCGGGAGCGTGCGGTGGCGGCCGGGGCCGACGAGGTGGTTGCCTTGAGCCCTGATATGGAGGAGTTGACGGCGCGGCTGGGTGGGCCGTACGACGTGGTGATCGACCCGGTGTTCGGCGTCGCCGCGACGGCTGCGGCGCGGGTGCTGGCGGATGGCGGTCGGCTGGTCAACCTCGGCGGGGCGTCGGGTGACGAGGCGGTGTTCTCGTCGTCCGTACTGCGGAGCAAGTCGGCGGGCGTGCTCGGCTACACGAACAACGCCCTGACCGCGGACCAGCGTCGCGACGCACTCACCGCCGTGCTGCAGCATGCCGCGGCCGGCGCGATCCGGGTCGCCCACGAGACGGTCGCACTCGCGGACGTCGCCTCGGCCTGGGAACGTCAGGCGACCGGCAGGACCTCCGGTCGCCTGGTGCTCACCTTCGGCTGAGTTACAGGAGGTCGCTGATCAGGCCGTAGGTTCGGGCTTCTTCGGCGGAGAGGACGCGGCCTGCGGTGAGGTCCTCGGCGACCTCGTCGGAGGTGCGGCCGGTTGCCTGGGTGATGAGATCGCGGAGGCGGGCGACCTCGCGTTCGTGCTGGGCGTCGAGGGCGGCGAGTTCGTCGGCGGTGCCGTTCGCGGTGAACGGCGGGACCGAGAACACGAACATCGTGTGCTTGTGGGCCCGGCGTTGCGCGGCGGCGGCGAGTACCGCGATCGCGGGGCCGCGAACGGTGCCGCGGGCAACGACGTGGACCGGGGCGCCGATCAGGTCGATCGCCGCGGCGACCGAGAGCGCGGCGTCCAGGCCGGAGTCCGCCGACGACAGGTGGATCGTGATCGGGTCGTTGCCACCGGCATCCAGTAGCAGCAGCTCCGCCGCGACGTGATTCGCCAGCCCGTCGTCGAGCCGCCCACCGACCAGGATCACCCGCTCCGCCAGTAACCGATCGGCCAGCTCCCGCTCCAACGAGACCGAGGTGGACTCGTACCAGCCGGGCAGGATCGGTCGTGGCGCCGGCTCCGGACTGGACGGCACCCCAGGCGCCCCCGGCCGCGGAACCTCCGGCCACGGCCGCCCGGGGTACGGCGGGGTGGTCGCCCGGGGCGCTCGGCCTAGGACCGACTGTGGGTGGTGTGCGGTGTGCATGGTCTTCTCTCCTTCGACATGCTCCAGCTTGGGGGAGCCGGGCCCGTGGAAGAAGGGTGTTCCGCTGTCAGCAGACGGAGAGCGCGGGAGATGGCGTCGAGGACCAGCGGGCGGTCGGCGCCGCGCGCGACGGGACGGACGTGATCCCGGGCAGCGACAGCACCCGGCGGGCGTTGAGCGTGCTTTTGTCGACGGTCTGGTTCCCGGCGACGGTCGTCACAGCGCGCAGTGAGACGGCGGGATCGGCGACCGCGAGCAGGATCGCCAGCGCGTCGTCGTGGCCGGGATCGCAGTCGAGGATCAAGGGCGTGACCATGCGTCAGGTACTTGTTGCTGGGTCGCGGCGGCCCGAGGTCCTATGTTGGCTTCATGAGCGAGAAGGAATCGCCGGCCGGAGCAGGCGCTGACCAGGCGTCCAAGCCGAACGGTGCGGACCAGAGCGGCGACCGGAAGGACGACAGGTCGCCGCGGCCGCCGCACAAGCCGTGGCGGACCGAGGGACTGCCGGTCGGGCACGGGGACGACGAGAAGCCGCGCCGGCCGCGCTGGTGGAAGTGGACGGCGTGGATCGTCGGCGGGTACCTGGTGCTGTTCCTGCTCACCACGATGCAGGACCAGTTGGCCGGCGGCGAGCAGACCATCGCGTACACGGACTTCGCCGCGCAGGTGCAGAAGCAGAACGTCGCCGAGGTCTTCGCTCAGGGCGATACGATCCAGGGACGGCTGAAGCAGGCCGCGGACGTCCCGGGCAAGAGCGGGTCGACGTACACGAAGTTCACCACCGAGCGGCCGACGTTCGCGAACGACAACCTGTACGGCGAGCTGCAGAAGGGCGGCGCCACGGTCCGGGCGACGCCGGTGGTCGCGCAGCGCGGTGTGCTGTGGAACCTGCTGATCTCGCTCGGCCCGTTCATCCTGATCGCGGCGTTCTACTTCTGGCTGTTCCGGCGGAGCCGGGCCGGCGGCGGTCTGGGTGGCGGTCTGGGCGGCCTGCTCGGCGGCGGCGGGCAGCAGAAGAAGCCGGTCGACCCGAGTACGGTGCGGGTCACGTTCGCCGACGTCGCAGGGATCGACGAGGTCGAGGCCGAGATCGAGGAGGTCGTCGACTACCTGAAGGATCCCGAGAAGTACCGGCGGCTGGGCGCGCGGGCACCGAAGGGCGTGCTGCTCGCGGGTGCGCCCGGTACCGGCAAGACGCTGCTCGCGCGGGCGACCGCGGGTGAGGCCGGCGTACCGTTCTTCTCCGCGAGCGCGTCGGAGTTCATCGAGATGATCGTGGGGGTCGGCGCCAGCCGGGTGCGGGAGCTGTTCGGCGAGGCGCGGAAGGTGGCGCCGGCGATCATCTTCATCGACGAGATCGACACCATCGGCCGGGCCCGGGGCGGCGCCCGCTCGGTCGGCGGGCACGACGAGGGCGAGCAGACGCTGAACCAGATCCTCACCGAGATGGACGGCTTCTCCGGGACCGAGGGTGTCGTGGTGCTGGCCGCCACGAACCGTGCCGACGTACTCGATCCGGCGCTGCTCCGGCCCGGGCGGTTCGACCGGACGATCACGGTGCACGCGCCGGACCAGCCGGGGCGGGAGGCGATCCTCAAGGTGCACGCTCGCGGCAAGCCGCTGGCGCCGGACGCGGACCTGGGCGCGCTGTCTCGGTCCACGCCGGGGATGACCGGCGCGGACCTGGCGAACCTGCTGAACGAGGCGGCGCTCGCGGCGGCCCGGCAGGGCGAGTCGCAGATCACCATGCGGGACCTGACCGACGCGCTGGAGAAGGTCCAGCTCGGTACGGCGCGGAATGTGGTGATGCCGGAGGACGAGCGCCGGCGGACGGCGTACCACGAAGGCGGTCACGCGTTGCTCGGGATGATCCAGAAGGGCGCCGACCCGGTGCGGAAGGTGTCGATCATCCCGCGCGGCCGGGCGCTCGGCGTGACGCTGTCGACGCCGGAGTCGGACCGGTACGGGTACGACGTGGACTACCTGCGCGGCCGGATCATCGGCGCGCTCGGCGGGATGGCCGCCGAGCAGGAGGTGCTCGGGGTCGTCACGACCGGCGCGGAGAGCGACCTGGAGACCGCGACCCGGATCGCCCGCTCGATGGTCGGCCGCTGGGGCATGTCCGAGGCGATCGGCCCGGTGTCGGTGCTGCCCGCCGAAGGCGACGCCCGGATGGCGGGAGTCTCGGACGCGCTGCTGAACACCGTCGACGAGGAGGTACGGCGGCTGATCGAGCAGTGCTACGCCGACGCCCGCCGGCTGCTCCGGGAGCACCGCCCGAAGCTGGACTCGATCGCCGACCAGCTCCTCGAACACGAAACCCTGGACGAGGCCGACGCCTACGCGGCGGCAGGCATCCCACGCCGTACCCGCCCCGAACCACCCGCCCTGCCGCAAGCTGCCGCGACGGCACCCTCGGAGCCACAGCCCGCTCCACGAAACGGCTCTTAGCCCTTTGTCCAAACGGTTGGGCACCTATCCGGTAGTCACCGTTTGCTGTAGGTCGTTGTAGCCGGTGGTCGGCTGCCAGGTCCCGTTGTTCGCAAATCGCAGCGCGTACACCGCGTTGTAGGTCTCGGCGGAACCTGGCAGTCGGCTCTGCGACTGCAGCTTCGGATCAGCGACATTGAGCAACACCCGGTACTTGCCTGGTGCCGGGGGAGCCTTCACCGTCCAGTTCAGGGAGGTCACGGCGCCCGCGCTCCAGCGTCGAGGATCGGCAGGTACGTCGACCTTGTACGTGTGCTTGCTGTTCTGGAAGATGAGCTGCACCTGGCGCGGGTTGTACGGTGCGGCCCACCCGTCGTTCCGGAGTTTCAGGTCGACCTTCACGGTCCCGTGCTGGGATGACACGGTGGACTGCGTCAGCGCGAACCGGTACCCGAGCTTCTGCTTCGCGATCTCGATGTTCGATCCCCAGCTGGCGAGCACGTCCGGGTGGTACTCGATGTTCAGGAACGAGAAGTGCAGCCGGGCCATCTCGGCGGCCGCCGACGGCCACTCCGAGCGCGGCGCGTCCAGCCCACAGGTCTCGCCGCCCTCCGGCACGTAATTGGTGTCCTGGGCAACGAAATCCTTGTCCAGCTCGATCGGGTCGCTCAGGTACGTGCCGAAGTCGTCGGGGCTCGCCAGGAAGCAGTCGTTGTGCTGCCCGATCCGCGCCACCGCCGACCCGTCGTACGCCTGCTTCGCGGTGAGACCACCCGCGGTCCCGGTCGGTACGCCGTACATCCGTTGCTTCATGTACGGCGTTCGCACCTGGACCATCCGGTCCTTCGGCAGGGCCCGGAGCAGCGCGTCGATCACGGCTTTCCGGTCGGCCCAGTTCTGGTCCGAGACCTGGCTCGGGTCCGCCGGGTTCGAGAAGTAGTCGGTGTAGTACCCCTCGCCCCAGAGCCCGACGAAGCCGGACTGGACGACCGCGATCAGGTCCGAGTTCGCCCGCAGGATCGGCGTGAGCTGCTTGATCTGCTTGACGACGCGGGACACCGGAGCGTCGCCGTACGGCGTGGGCGGCGGCCAGCCGTCGCCGGGCAGCGCGTAGGCGAAGCGGACGATCAGCTTGACGCCGGCGGCGCGTGCGGTGTCGAAGTCGGCCTGCATCAGGTCGAGGTAGTGCTTGTCGATCACGTCCTGCTTGGCGAACTTCTCCAGGTAGAACAACCGCAGGATCTGGGTGATGTGCTCCTGCGTGCGGAAGTTCCGCAGCTTCGTCACGTCGAGTGGGACGTAGCCGGAGTTGTCGGCGTAGTAGTGCGTCTCGGCGTGGTGGTAGAAGCCGCGCTCCTGGTTGGCGATCACCTCGTCGTTCGTCGTGTAGCTGACGGTCGTGCCGTTCGGTGCGTCATGTGCCATGGCTGCTTGGGCCGGTAGCAGCAGACCGGTGACTGCGAGGGCTGTGCCGAGCCGTCTCATGAGGATCTCCTAGCTGACAGGCGTGGCGATGGGATAATCATGGAGTCCAGGGAAATTATGTCAAGGTCTGAGGCCGTCGGTGATGGCCGTCTCCACCTCGTCCAGCGCCATCCGGACCGCCCCGAGCGCCACTCCTTCGTCGGCGAACGCCGAGACCCGGATCTCCGGCGTACGCAGACACCACCGCTCCAACTCCCGCCGCAACGGCTCCACCATCACGTCGGCCGACCGCGAGAAACCGCCCCCGATCACCACCAACTGCGGATCCAGCGTGAGTACCAGCGCCGACGCGCCGACCGCCAAATCCTTCACGTACTCCTCCACGGCCCGCTGCGCCCCCTGATCACCCGCTCGAGCAGCCACAAACACCCGCTCGAACCCATCCGGCCCTGTTGTCGGGTGCTTGCTCAACCAGTCGTGGAGGTGGGTGGGAGCTTGTTGCCAGCCCGCTGCCGGGAGGGCGCCGATCTCCCCGGACCAGTTGGCGAATCCCCGGTGGAGCTTGCCGTCGATGATCAGCCCGGCCCCGGTGCGCAGACCCGCCAGCAGGAACACGACATCCTTCGCATACCGGGCGACCCCTCGCCACGTCTCCGCAAGCGCCGCCAGCTTGCAGTCGTTCTCCACCCGCACCGCCCCCGGCACCAGGCGCCGCACCTGCCTCCCCAGATCCACCCCACTCCACTCCGGCAACGAGTCCGACAACATCACCTTCCCGGTCCCGTCCACCAGCCCGGTAGTAGCAACCCCAGTCGCCCAGATCGACGCACCACCACCCTCGCCGCCGGCGGCGGTGAGTGCCTTGGTTATGCATCGGTCGACGGCTGCCAGGCGTTCGCGGCGGCCGGCTTCGGCGGGGACTTCTACTCGGGCCTGGTGGAGGACTTCGCCATCGAGGTCGGTGACGAGGGCGAGGATCTTGTGGCCGCCGACGTCGACTCCCAGCAGCCGGCCGGCGCCGGAGTTGAAGCGGTAGCGGCGGGCGGGGCGGCCTACGGTGCCTGGGGTAGGTGCTACCTCGGCCAGCCAGCCGCGCCCCAGCAGGTCGCGGGCCACGTCCTCGGTGGAAGCGCGCGACAACCCTGTGCGTTTCGACAACTCGGTGAGCGTCAGCGGCTGAGTCCCGCGCGACTCCCGCAGTACGGCGACCGCGTTCAGCTGCCGCAGCCGTGAGAGATCCCCGCCCGCCGGCTCTTCGGGCATCGCGGTGCTCCTCCCACGTATTCCAGGACTCCTGGATAACTATAAGCACTCGGACTGCGCGCGGGTCTCAGCGTGTGAACGCCCCGGGAAGAACTCTGTTGCGGACTCCTGACAACGTTGTACCGTGATCAGCCGACGGTCGATCCGAAACGTTTCCGCAGGTTTCCACTGAGGAGGACCAGCGTGTCCAATCCACTGAAGATCGCGACGCTCAGCTTCTGGCACGTGCATGCCGGCGACTACTCGAGACAGGCCCAGGCGCACCCGGGGACGGACCTGGTGGCCGTCTGGGACGACGACGCCGATCGGGGCCGCGAAGGCGCCGAGCGGTTCGGTGCCGAGTACACCGGTGATCTCGACGCCCTGCTCGCGCGCGACGATCTCGACGGCGTGGTGATCACGACGCCGACCGACGTACACCGCGACATCATGGTGAAGGCGGCCCAGGCCGGCAAGCACATCTTCACCGAGAAGGTCCTGGCGCCGACGGTCGCCGAGGCCGAGGAGATCGTCGCCGCCACCGATGCGGCCGGCGTGAAGCTGGTCGTCTCGCTGCCGCGGCTGTACCACGGCTACACGACGGCGATCCGCGAAGTACTCGACAAGGGCACCCTCGGCACGCTGACGTACGGCCGGGTCCGCCTCTCGCACGACGGTGCGATCGGCCGCGACGGCAAGGAGGGCTGGCTGCCGCAACGGTTCTTCGAGCCGAAGGCCGCGATCGGCGGCGCGCTGACCGACCTCGGCTGCCATCCGGTGTACCTGACCCAGCTGTTCCTCGGCGCGCAGCCGGAAACCGTGAGCGCGACGTACCGCTCGGTGGCCGGTCGTGGGCTGGAGGACAACGCTGTCGTGGTGGCCGGGTACGGCGACCAGCGGATCGGCGTGATCGAGGCGGGGTTCGCGAGCAACAACCCGTTCACGATCGAGCTGTTCGGGACCGAGGGGACGCTGACGTACACGGACGCGGGCAACGTGCTGCTGGTGAACGGGGAGCAGGTCGACGTACCTGAGCACTCGCCGGACGCGTTCGCGCAGTGGGTCGACCACATCAACGACGGCACGCGTGCGGACGACAACATCGCGCGGGCGGTCGAGCTGACGCGACTGGTGGTCGCGGCGAACTCTGCGGCCGAGTCCAACCAAGTCATTTCCTACAGCTGAGAGGAAGTAGCCGATGATCAAGGTTGGATTGATCGGTGCCGGTGGGATCGCGTCGGCGCACATCAAGGGCTACCGGGCGCATGCCGAGAAGATCGGCGTGACCGCGGTTGCGGACGCTGTCGAGGAGACTGCGAAGAAGCGGGGCGAGGAGCTCGGCGCCGCGGTGTACACGGACTACCAGGAGATGCTCGCCAACGAGGAGCTGGACGCGGTCGACATCTGCCTGCCGCACCACCTCCACCGGGACGCGATCGTCGCGGCCGCCGAAGCCGGCAAGCACATCCTCTGCGAGAAGCCGCTGTGCCTGTCCGCCGAGGAGGCGGCCGACGTCCGCAAGGCGGTGACCGAGCACGGCGTGACGCTGATGTGCGCGCACAACCAGCTGTTCATGCCGGCCGTCGCGAAGGCGCGCGAGCTGTTGCAGGGCGGCACGATCGGCACCGTGTACGAAGTACGGACGACCGATAGCTTCTACAACGACTTCGACCCGAGCTCGATGGGCTGGCGGGCGAGCAGTAAGACGAGTGGCGGTGGCGAGCTCATCGACACCGGGTACCACCCCACCTATCTGATGCTGCACCTGGCCGGCGGCATGCCGGTCGAGGCGACCGCGATGCTCTCCACGCACAGGTTGAAGTTCATGGAGGGAGAGGACTCCGCGCAGGTGCTGATCCGGTTCGACAACGGCGTCGTCGGCCAGCTCGTGACCAGCTGGGCGTACCAGCCGGCCGAGTCCACCGAGCGCTTCTCCGCCGTCGGCGAACTCGGCTCCCTGACCAGCGACGGTACGACGCTCTCGTACCAGCTCCGCTCCGGCGAGACGGAGACGTTCGAGTTCGAACCGATCGACACGTTCGTCGCGGAGATCGGCCACTTCGCCGAGTCGCTGGCCGCCAAACAGCGCCCGCTGCACACCGAGGAGGAAGGCATCGCCGTCCTCGGCATCCTCCTGGCCGCGTACGAAGGCTCGAAGTCGAAGACCATCGCCCCGGTCCTGAAGGTCTAGACCTCCTTGAAGTAAAAGCCTTCCGCAAGGTCGGCGAGCAGGTTCGGGTGGGTGGGCTGCCAGTTGAGCAGCTCACTCGTCCGGGCCGCCGACGTCGGGTTGTCCATGACGGCGAACCGGCTCAGGAAGCCGACGTACTCCGCCGCTTCGTCGGGCGTGACCGAACGAGCGGGCACGCCGAGTCCCCGGCCGATGGCCTCGGCGATCGTGCGGAACTCGATGCCTTCGTCCTGTACGGCGTGCAGCCGGCTGCCGGCGGGCGCGGACTCCAGAGCGAGGCGGTACGCCCGCGCCGCGTCGAGCGTATGTACGGCGGGCCAGCGGTTCCGGCCGTCGCCGACGTACGCCGCGAAGCCGTTGCGGCGGGCGAACGAGATCAGCGACGGGGCGAACCCGTGCAGGTCGAGGCGGCTGTGCGTGATGGCCGGCAGGCGCAGGACGGACGTACGGACGCCCTTGCCGGCCAGGTCGACGACGTAGTTTTCGGCGTCGATGCGATAGCCGCCGTTCGGGTCGTGGTCGGACTCGGTCGCGACCCGGCCCTGGACGCTCTGCGCGAGCATGCCGGTGCCCGACGTACTGACGAGCGGCTTGTCGGTGCCGGCCAGGACGTCGCCGATCGCCTGCAGCGCGGCGAGATCGGACTCCGCCGCACCGGCCAGGTCCCCGGCCGCCATCGCGTCATGGCGGAACGCGAGGTGTACGACGCCGTCGGCAGCGGCGGCCGCCGCCCGCAGCCGGTCGAGGTCGTGCAGGTCGCCGCGAACGGCCTCGGCGCCCCAGTCGGTGAGCCGCTTCGCCGACTCGTCCGAGCGGGCCAGGCCGAGCACCTGATGACCGTTGTGCAGAAGCTCCGGCACCAGCGCCGACCCGACGTGACCGGATGCTCCGGTGATGAATACGCGCATGAAACGACCCTCTCCAGTGATGTCCTAGTGATGTCATTGACTGACATCGCCGATGCTACACCCTGATGTCACTCGATGACATCGGTTAGGATCGAATCCATGGGACGGTGGGAGCCGGACGCGGCCGGGCGGCTGCGAGAGGCCGCGATGGCGCTGTACGCCGAGCGCGGGTACGACGGCACGACCGTCGCCGAGATCGCCGACCGGGCCGGGGTCACCGCGCGGACGTTCTTCCGGCACTTCGCGGACAAACGCGAAGTACTGTTCGCCGGCTCCGAGCTGCTGCAGGAGCACATGGTCGCCGCGCTCGCGGCCGCGCCTTCGGACGCTACGCCGATGACGGCGATGACGACCGCGGTGCTCGCGTCGGCCGACTTCTTCGACGACATCCGCCGGGAGTACTCCCGCCGCCGGGCCGCGGTGATCACCTCGACGCCGGAGCTGCGGGAGCGCGAGCTGATCAAGATGGCGACGCTCACCACCGCGCTCACCGAGGGCCTGCTCGCCCGCGGCGTCCCCCCGGACATCGCCGCCCTGGCGGCCGAGACCGGCGTCGCGGTCTTCCGCGTCGCGTTCGAGCGCTGGATCAACGCCCCGGACGACGTACCGATCATCGACGTCCTCCAGACAACCCTGAAGAACCTCGCCGGGCTCACCTGACCGTGCTCGAGAGGCTGCTCACGACGGACGCGATCAGCTACTCGGACGGGAACGGCGCGCGGCAGGTGTCGAAGTTCCCGGTCTGCATCGTGACCGTCTCGCCCGACGGGATCAACGAGGTGATGTGGCAGCTGAACGGCGAGAAGCTCACCGCGGTCGCTTGAGTGGGAGGATCAGTGTGTTCAAGCGGAGCGAACATGCCGTTGTGCACCGGTTCGCGACGGCGTGCCGGGCCGGCAGCGCCGGCGCGGTGCGGAGCCTGCTGACCCAGAACGTGGTCGCGGTCAGCGACGGCGGCGGGCGGGTGATCACGGCGGGGCGGATCCACGGTCCTGGCGACGTCGCGCGATGCGTGACCGAGCTGGTCGGGCCGGGGGCCGACCTGGCCGTCGAGGCGGTGAACGGGCAGCCGGGCGTCGTACTGCGGGACGCCGGGCGGGTCGTCGCCGTGGTCAGCCTGCAGGTCGCGGGCGCGAAGGTGGCGGCGGTCTGGATCGTGCTGAACCCGGACAAGCTGCGGCACTGGGAATGAACCCCACCCGGTCTGGTGTTGACGTGTCAACCTAGACTTGTGGGGACTGGACAGGAGCGTGCAGACATGACCGAGGTCGCCTTCGGGCTCGACACCTTCGGGGATATTCCGGTGGACGACAGCGGCGCGCCGGTGAGCGCCGCGGCGGCGATCCGGCAGGTGGTGGACGAGGCGGTGCTGGCCGACGAGATCGGCGTGGACGCGATCGCGCTCGGGGAGCACCACCGGCCGGAGTTCTCGATCTCGACACCGGAGACGGTGCTCGCCGGGATCGCCACCAGGACGTCGAACATCAAGCTCGGGTCGGGCGTGACCGTGCTGAGCTCGGACGACCCGGTGCGGGTGTTCCAGCGGTTCTCGACCGTGGACGCGTTGTCGAACGGGCGTGCCGAGGTGATCCTGGGGCGCGGGTCGTTCACCGAGTCGTTCCCGTTGTTCGGGTACGACCTGGAGGACTACGACAAGCTGTTCGAGGAGAAGCTGCAGCTGTTCGTGCGGTTGCTCGACGAGAAGCCGGTGACCTGGGAAGGCACGGTGCGGGCGGCGCTGGACAACGTGGACGTCTACCCGAAGACCGAGTCCGGCCGGCTGACCACCTGGGTCGGCGTCGGTGGCTCGCCGCAGTCCGTGGTGCGGACGGCGTTCTACGGGTTGCCGTTGATGCTCGCGATCATCGGCGGTTCGCCGGAGCGGTTCGCGCCGTACGTCGACCTGTACAAGCGGGCCGCGGAGCAGTTCGGGACCGTGGCGCATCCGGTCGGGATGCATTCGCCGGGGTTCGTCGCGGACACCGACGAGGAGGCGAAGGAGATCTACTTCGCGCCGTACAAGGTGATGCGGGACCGGATCGGGGCGTTGCGCGGCTGGCCGCCGTTGAAGCGCGAGGAGTTCGAGTCCGAGGTGCTGCACGGGTCGATGTACGTCGGCTCGCCGGAGACGGTGGCGCGCCGGATCGCCGGGGCCGTGCCGGCGATCGGCGCCGAGCGGTTCGACCTGATCTACTCGGGCGGACCGCTGCCGACCAGCGCCCGGCTGAAGACGGTCGAGCTGTACGGGACGAAGGTGGTCCCGCTGGTGCGCGAGATCCTGGCGGAGTCGAAGTGATCGGGACGCGCGATGGTGCGGGCCGGGTGACGACGGTCGGGATCCTGGGCGCGGGCAAGGTGGGGACGGTGCTGGCGCGGCTCGCGGTCGCGGCCGGGTACCGGGTGCTGATCGCCGGATCGGGTGAGGTCTCGAAGATCGCGTTGATCGTGGAGGTCGTGACGCCGGGCGCGGTCGCGGTGACGGCCGAGGAAGCAGCGGCCGAGGCGGATGTGGTGATCCTGGCGCTGCCGCTGGGGAAGTACCGCACGATTCCGGTGCCCGAGCTGCGCGGCAAACTTGTCGTCGACGCGATGAACTACTGGTGGGAGGTCGACGGCATCCGCGACGACCTGACCGACCCGCGGACGTCCTCGTCGGAGATCGTGCAGGAGTTCCTGCCCGACTCCCGTGTCGTGAAGGCGTTCAACCACATGGGCTACCACGACCTCGACGAAGGCCCCCGACCCGCCGGCGCCGCCGACCGCAAGGCCATCGCGATCGCCGGCGCGACCGAGGACGCCGCCCAGGTGGCCAACCTCGTCGACGCCCTCGGCTTCGACCCGGTCCCGGTCGGCCCCCTCCCCGAAGGCAAACGCCTGGAGCCCGGCACCGAACCGTTCGGCGCCAACGTTGACGCCGAAACGCTGCAAGGTCTGCTGACCGAGGCCCGCGCTGCCTCGGCGTAGGACGCGTACCGAAGAACGGGTAGTCGTGGATGAATCGGCGGCTGGGCGAGCCGGCCCGCCGCTCACGGCATGCCGGTGGGGCCGACCACTACCCGTTCTTCGGTACCGGTCGCGTGTGCGGCGGCCGCCCGCTCGGCGCCGGCGCCGGCGGCGATGACGCAGGCAATGCCGACGGCTTGAAACAGGCTGGGGGACTGGCCGAGGAGTAGCCAGCCGATCAGCAGAGCCAACGCGGGCTCGAGGCTCATCAGCGTGCCGAAGACGCCCGCGTCCAGGCGACGAAGCGCCAGGTATTCCAGGCTGAAAGGAATCACCGGAAGCAGCAGCGCCAGACCGAACCCGATGATCACCAGCTGCCAGGTCAGGACCGGGATCGTGGCCGGACCGGCGACGACGGTCGCCACCACGGCCGCGACCGGGAGCGAGACGCCCATGCCCTGGAGACCGGTGACGTTGCTGCCGACGTGCTGGGTGAGGACGATGTACGCCGCCCAGCACACCGCCGCGCCGAGCGCGAACAGGACGCCGACGCCGTCGACCGCACCGTGCCAAGGCTGAGTCAGAATCAGTACGCCCGCGAACGCCAGCGCCGGCCAGATCAGCCGCCCGCGACTCCGCAGTACGGCGACCGTCAGCGGGCCCAGGAACTCCAGAGCGCTCGCCGTGCCGAGCGGGAGCCGCGCCACGGCGGCCATGAACAGCAAGGTCACGCCGCCGGTCGCGACACCGAGGCCGACTGCGGCCAGGAACGCGTTCCGATCGAACGCACTCGGCCGCGGGCGGAACAGCACCAGCACGATCACGCCGGCACAGGCCAACCGGAGCCAGGCGGCACCCTCCGGACCGACCCGGTCGAACAGCCCGACCGAGACGGCCAGCCCGAGCTGGACCATCGTCATCGACAGCACCGCGAACGCGATACCGGTCTTCCGTGTGCGCATGCCGTCCAGTGAAGCCCGGCGACGACGTTCGCGTCCACGTGAGAATCCTGCACAGATCGTTCATGATCAATGAATGGACGTACGTCGCCTGGAACTCCTGCTCGCGCTCTCCCGGCTGGGCTCGATGCACGCGGTGTCGGAGGTCCTCGGCGTGACGACGTCCACCGTCTCCCAGCAGATCGCGGCGCTGGCCAAGGACGTCGGTACGCCGCTGCTCGAGCCCGACGGCCGCCGCGTCCGGCTCACTCCGGCGGGGCGTCGGCTGGCCGGGCACGCGGTCGACATCCTGGCCGCGCACGAGGCCGCCCGCGCCGACCTCGACCCGTCCGCGGAGCCCTCCGGTACGGTCCGGATCGCCGCCTTCCACACCGCGATCCGGGACACCCTGCTGCCCGTCGTACCGCGCCTGCCGCCGGCGGTACGCCTGGAGATCCAGGAGCAGGAACCGCCCGACGCACTGTCGATGCTCGAACGCGACCAGGTCGACCTCGCCCTGACCTACGACTACAACCTCGCGCCCGCAAGACTCGGCCCGGCGCTCGAGGCGACGGTGCTCTGGGAGTCCGCCTGGAGCCTGGCCGTCCCGTCCCGATCCCGTCGTACGCCGGGTACCGCCGCGGAGGTGCTGGCCGCGTTCGCCGACAGCGACTGGATCGTGAACTCCCGGCACACCGCCGACGAGCAGGTCGTCCGTACGATCGCCGCACTGGCCGGCTTCGAACCCCGCATCACGCAGCGCGCCGACAGCCTGCAACTTGTCCAGGAGATGATCGGCGCGGGCCTCGGTGTCGCGCTTCTGCCCGCCTCGTACCCGAAGGCCACCGGAATCTCGCTCCGTCGCCTGCGGAACCCCCAGCCCCGCCTGCGAGCCCAGGCAGTCACCCGCCGGGACCGTGTCACCTGGCCGCCGTTGTCCCTTGTTGCCGGACTTCTCGACTAGCGTTTGGTGCAGCCGACGGACGGAGAGCTCAGGTGCGCAAGATCCTGGTGGTGGGCGGCGGGTACGCCGGGTTCTACACGGCGTGGCGGCTGGAGAAGAAGTTGCGCCGCGGCGAGGCCGAGGTGGTCATCGTGGACCCGCGGCCGTACATGACGTACCAGCCGTTCCTGCCCGAGGTGGTGGCCGGCTCGGTCGAGGCGCGTCATGCGGCGGTGTCACTGCGGCGGAACCTGCGCCACACGAAGGTCGTGGCCGGGACGGTCACCGGCATCTCGCACGCGGACAGGACCGTGACGATCCGGCCCGCGCTGGGCGATGACTACCCGATGACGTACGACGTGATCGCGGTGACCGCGGGCGCGGTGACGCGGACCTTCGACGTACCGGGGGTCGCCGAGCGTGCCATCGGGATGAAGCACGTCGAGGAGGCCGTGGCGATCCGGGACCGGTTGTTCACCGCGTTCGACGAGGCGGCCGGGCTGGAGCCGGGGACGCGGCGGCGGAAGCTGCTGACGATCACCTTCGTGGGCGGCGGATTCTCCGGGGTCGAGGGGATGGCCGAGCTGCTCTCGCTGGCGCGGGCACTGCTGAAGAAGTACCCGGAGCTGTCCGAGAGCGATCTGGCGTTCCACCTGGTCGAGGCCTCCGGGCGGATCCTGCCCGAGGTGAGCGACAAGCCGGGCGAGTGGGTCGTGAGGCTGTTCGAGAAGCGCGGCGCGGTGGTGCACCTGAACACCACGATGACGTCGGCCGACAACGGGCACGTCGTGCTGTCCGACGGTTCCGAGTTCGACTCGGAGCTGATCGTCTGGACGGCCGGCAACGCCGCGACCCGGCTGCTGCGCAACCACACGGACCTGCCGCACACCGAGCGCGGGCTGGTGCAGGTGCGCGCGGATCTGCGGATCGGTACGGCGGACGAGGCGATCCCGGACGCGTGGGCGGCCGGCGACGACGCGGCCGTGCCGGACCTCGCGTCGGGTTCCGGGTACACCGTGCCGAACGCGCAGAACGCCGTACGGCAGGGGAAGGTGCTGGCCAAGAACCTGCTGCGCTCCCTGCGCGGGCGGGAGCCGAAGAACTACGTGCACCACAGCCTCGGCGCGATCGCGACCCTCGGCCTCGGGACCGGGATCTTCCAGTACCGGCGGCTCGTCATCAAGGGCTTGCCCGCCTGGCTGATGCACCGCGGGTACCACGTCCTCGCGGTGCCGACCTGGGACCGCAAGGCCCGGGTGCTGGCGATCTGGCTGGCGTCGTTCTGCTACGGCCGCGACATCGTTTCCCTGGCCTCGGTCCAGAGCCCACGCGACGCGTTCCAGACCGAGGCCGGCACCTCGAGCCGGGTCGATCAGGTCAGCTGATCCGGGTGAGCCGGCCGTCGGCGGAGACGCGGACGGTGGTCTTGTGGGTGCCGACGGTGAGGTCGACGAAGAACATGCCGGCGGTGGTGCGGGTTGTGTAGGTGACTGTTTCGGTGGGGGCGGTGGGGACGATCGCGGAGAGGATCGTCGCCTCGTTGCCGGTGCGGTCGAACTTGACGACCGGGGCCGACTCGCGGTGGAAGATGTCGGGGTAGTACCAGCCCTGGACCGGGTCCTGCTGGCCCTCGACGACCGTGATCCCGTCCTTGGCGGGTTGTTGCTGGTACGGGATCTGGAGCAGGTAGGTCTTGGCGCCCGGGGCGGTGGCGACGGCCGTGGTGGGGGACTGGACGGTCACCTTCTGGCCGGGTGCGAGATGCCAGAGGGTTTCGTAGCGCTGGTTGTCCGTCGCCTGGCCGCGGTCGAGGGTGATGATCAGGTCTGGGTCCTTCAGCACCAGTACGTCGCGCTTTCGGGTCATGCCCGGGGCCGGTGAGTCGGCGAGCGAGTACGACTCCCAGGTCGGCGTGATCGAGGCGCGGACCAGTTGTGTGTCGACCGACGCGGTGTCCGCCGACGGGATCGTCATCACGTTGTGCGCGGCCTGGCTCTTCGACCAGGCCTGCCACTTGTCGAGCTGGTAGCCGGAGTGGCCCGGATCGATCAGTACATCGCGGCCGTGGGACGAGTACGTGATCGACATGTGGTCGTCGTGACCGTGCAGCGTGCGCGCCGCGCCGTACCGGATGCTGTACGTCGACTCCTGCGCGAACGGGCGCGTCTCGCCCCAGCCGGTCCGCCCGAACACGTACCCGGCGTCGTACGCCGCGACGCGCTTCGCCGGTCGTGTCCCGTGCTTCCCGAGCGAGGCGACGTAGTCCAGCGCCGTACCGGCCGCGCCCGTCGGTTTCTGCTTCACGGCGTCCCCGACCTGCTGGAGTTCGCCGGTGGACTTGGTCGCCAGGGCCAGCCATTCGGACAGTGCGGCGCGGCGCTGATCGATGACCGTGCCGGGATCGGAGCCGCAGCGTTGCAGCGCGGTCGTGGCGCGGCCCCAGAGCAGGTAGTTGAACATCGCGTACCCGACGGACTGCTCGTTCGTCGAGCCCTGCGGGTCGATCGCGGTGGTGATCGCCTGCGTCAGCCGGTCGACCGCGAGCTGCTTCAGCTCCGGCCGCTTGAGCGTGCAGCCGACGCCGAACAGCGCGACGCTCTCGTCGGTGCCGTGGTTGGACTGACCGCTCCAGTTCACGATCATGAACTGCGCATGGTCGACGAGCGACTTGTCCAGCCACGCGTACTGCGTCGGCAGTTTGCTGACGTGCAGCCCGCTGAGGACGGCCTGGCGCGCGCACAGCAGGACGTTGGTGCGGTGCATCGTCGCCTCCCAGGCGCCGACGTCGCCCTTCCAGCTGTACGGGTTGTCCTGGACCCAGTCGTGGATGATCGCCATCACATGGGTGAGCGCCGTACGGTCGCCGCTCCCGCCGGCCGCGATGCCCTTGCCGAGCCAGCGCAGCGAGTGCAACCACATGTACCAGCTGGGTTTCTTGTACGGGTCGGCGCGCCAGTTGATGTTGCCGGTGCCGTTGCCGACCTTGTACGGCGGGTCGTCGCCCCACTGGAACGTGTCGTTCAGCAGCATCGGGAGTGGGACGTTGGAGTCGATGCCGCTGTAGCCCGGGCACTCGTAGGTGCCCGTGTTCGCGACCGGGGTGGACGGCGGGGGAGAGGCCGGGGTGTCGACGCCCGGGAGCGGCTCGTCGGTGGAGTCCGGGAGGGTTGGGGTCGGCTGCGGGGGCTTGGGCGGAGTGCTGGGCGTGGGCGAGCCGCCGGCCGATGCCGTCGTACTGCGGTCGCGGACGCCCGGCATCAGCACGAACACGGCGCCGGCGAACGCGACGCCACAGACCAGCACGCAGGCAAGCGTCAGCGCGACGGTTCTCCCCACCCGCCTCGTCCGCTGCGCCACTCGCCTCCCTCTCCCACCCGAAAGCTACCTGATGGCCGGGCGAACGAGTACCGGCCTACGGCGACCGAGCGCGGTCACGCCCAACCCGGCGAGACTCGCCCCGGCCGCCACGATCGCGCACGTCACGAACCCGCTACCGAGATCGTGCGCCGTACCGAGCAGCGGCCCGAACGTCGCCACCCCGATCGCCCCGCCGATCTGCCGCGACGTGTTGAACGCCGCCGACGCCGCACCGTGCAAGGCCGGCTCGACCGCGGCGATCGACTGTGCCGTCATCGTCGGCACCAGCAGCCCCGAGCTGAACCCGATCGG
Source organism: Kribbella aluminosa (assembly GCF_017876295.1). Taxonomy (NCBI): domain Bacteria; kingdom Bacillati; phylum Actinomycetota; class Actinomycetes; order Propionibacteriales; family Kribbellaceae; genus Kribbella; species Kribbella aluminosa. Next base: position 3,607,137 of record NZ_JAGINT010000001.1, read on the forward strand.
CACCAGCGCCAGCACCATCGGCCACACCATCGACGAGGTACTCGCCCAGGCGAGCGCCAGCATCGCGACGGTGATCACCGCCTGCCCGATCGCGAGGACCGCGGGACGCCCGAGCCGCCGGGCGAGCGGCGCTGAGCCGATGTTCGCGATCGAGATCAGCCCGGTCAACGGCAGGAACAGCAACCCGGTGACCAACGCGCTGAGGTGCCGCCCTTGCTGGAGCAGCAGACTCATCGAGAAAAGCACGCCGTAGAAGGCGAAATTGAGCAGCAACCCCTGGATCGCGGCGGCCGCGAACCCGCGATCGGCGTACAGCCGCGGCGGCAGCAACGGCACCCGGACCGATCGCTCGACCACGACGAACCCCACCAGCCCGGCGACCGCCAGCACTGCCGCGACCAGGATCGCCGGATCGAGCCACCCCCGCGCCGGCGCCTCGATCAACGTGAACACCAGCCCACCGATGAACACCGTCGCCGTCCCCATCCCGGCCCAATCGAGCCGCCGAGATCGCCTGACGACGGCCGGCATCGTCCGCCAGGCCCAGATCGCCGCCGGGATGCCGATCGCCACGTTGACCGCGAACACCGCCCGCCAGTTCGCGAGCGCGACCAGGCCGCCGCCGAGCAGCGGACCGGCCGCCATCCCGGCGCCGCCCGCCGCGGCCCACCAGCTGACCAGCCGGTGCCGTGTGTGTTCGTCGGTCGCGGACGCCGTCGCGAGGACGAGCGCGCTCGGTAGCAACAGGGCCGATCCGGCGCCCTGCACGAGCCGCGCGAGATTCAGCATCAGCATCGAGCCGGCCACCGCGCAGACCGCCGACGACAGCGTGAAGACCAGCAGTCCGGTGAGGAACGCACGCTTCGCGCCGAGGGTGTCGGCGATCGCGCCGGCACCGAGCATCAGCGCGGCGAACGACAGCGTGTACGCGTTCAGCGACCACTCCAGCTCGGCGCGGGACGCGTTCAGGTGGGTGGCGAGTTCGGCGAGTGTGACGTTCACGATCGTGCTGTCGACGAAGACCATGAACGAGGCGATCAGCGCGAGCGCGACCACCGACCGGCGAGGTTGGGGCATGGCACCGAGCCTACGACATTGTTTGATGTACGTCGAACAATATCCCATCGGGTGGACCGTTGACCTCCGCCTGTGCGCTGGCTACGGTGTTCGAACCGTATCTCGGAAATCGATTTCTCCCGCCTCCGCCCGTCAAGGAGAACCCGAATGACCGCATCTGACGCCCCGGCCGGCTGTGCGAACCGGTCCTGTGCCGGCGACTGTCCCCGCGCCCAGCTGAGCCGCCGTACGTTCATCGCCCTCGGCGCCACCGCGGTCGGCGCGCTCGCCGTACCGGCGCAGGCCCTGGCGGCTCCGCCGAAGCCCGATCCGAAGGTGTTGTTCGACCGCGGTACGCCGACGTCGTACACAGGTGCCGCCCTGCAGCGGATCGGGATGCCGGTCGGCGGCGGAACGACCGGCCAGGTGTACCTGTCCGGTGACGGGCGGCTGTGGGCGTGGGACGTCTTCAACCCGACGTCGTTCCCGCTCGGCGGCGCGGACTTCTCCGGGCACCACTACGCGTTCCCGTTGTCCGCCGACGATCCGGGGGCGTCGCAGTTCGGCCAGGGGTTCGCGCTGCGGACGACGACCCGCGGCCGGACGACGAGCCGCACGGTGGACGCGGCCGGGTTCAAGGACGTCCGCTTCACCGGGTCGTACCCGATCGGCCGGGTCGCGTACGCCGACGCGGAGAGCCCGGTGAGCGTGCAGCTGGAGGCGTTCTCGCCGTTCGTCCCGCTGGCCACGCTGGACTCCACGCTGCCGACGACCATCATGTCGTTCACCTTGCGGAACACGTCCTCGGCGGCGGTTCGGGCGACTCTGCTCGGGTACGCCGAGAACCCGGTGTGCATCGACAGCCGGATGCGTCAGCCGACGACGCTGCAAGCGCGGGCGTTCAAGGGCGGCGTGCAGTTCGGCGCTGTCGACGATCTGGGCGCGGAGCAGGGCGACATCCTGTTCGAGGATTGGGAGAAGGACACGTTCGACGGCTGGACCGTGAGCGGCGACGCCTTCGGCGCGGGCCCGGTGCGGCCGCTCGACGTACCGGACCTGATGAAGCGGTTCGGCGATCTGAACGTGTCGGACACCCGGTTCGTCACGTCGTACGACTTCCGCGGCGGCAAGTACGACGGTGCGGTCGGCACGCTGACCAGCCGCGACTTCACGATCGAGCGCCGGTACGTCGCTGTCAGCCTGAGTGGTGGCCGGCACCCCGGGGAGACGTGCGTGAACGTGGTCGTCGACGGTCAGGTGGTGGCGACCGCGACCGGTGACGAGAGCGAGCCGCTGGTCGCGCAGATGCTGGACGTCGGGGCGTACGCCGGCCGGACTGCACACATTGAGATTGTTGACAATCACACGGGCGCCTGGGGTCACCTCAGCTGCGACGCGATCGTGTTCACGGACCGCCCGGACATCCTCTTCGAGACCTGGGACAAGCCGACGTACGACGGGTGGACGGTCGCCGGCGACGCCTTCGGTGCCGGCCCGGTGACCGCGGCCGAGACGCCTGACGGCTTCCGCCGCGCGTTCGGCGTCCGCACCGAGCTGAACGTGAGCGGGCGGTTCGTCACGTCGTACAACTTCCGCGGGACCGGCGATCCCGACCACTTCACGGGTTCACTGACCAGCCGCGAGTTCACGGTCGAGCGCCGGTTCGTGACCGCGTGGGTCGGCGGCGGCAGTCATCGGGGGGAGACCTGCCTGAACGTCGTGGTCGACGGCACGGTGGTGGCGTCCGCGACCGGGACCGACATCGAGCCGCTGACCGCGGTGTCGATGGACGTCGGGAAGTACGCCGGTAGGAATGCACACATTCAGATTGTCGACAACAACCCCGGCGGCTGGGGCCACGTGAACGTGGACCGGATCCTGTTCAGCGACCGCCCGATCCGCCGGCAGTCGGTGCCGGAGCGACCGGACGGCGGCACCTTCGCGTTGGCCGCGCTGACGCCGGGTGCTGTGGTCCGCCCGTCGATCGTCGACTGGTCGACGACCGACGCGCTGTTCGACTCGGCTGCCGGTCCCGCGGACTCGGACGGCCCGCAGGCCGGGACCGTCGCTGTCACGGTGACGCTGCCGCCGGGCGCTTCGCGGACCGTCCAGTTCGCGTACGGCTGGTTCTTCCCGAACCCGCAACGCGACTTGTTCGCCGAACTCGTTGGCGCATCGACCTTCCGCCGGCACTACGCCACCCGGTTCGGCTCGGCCCGCGACGTCGTCGAGTACGTCGGTCGCGAGGCCGCGCGGCTCGAGCGCGACACGAAGCTGTGGGTGCAGACCTGGTACGACGACTCGTCGCTGCCGCACTGGTTCCTGGAGCGGACACTGGCGACGGCGTCCACGATCGCGACCAGCACCTGTTACCGCTGGGACGACGGCCGCTTCTACGCGTGGGAGGGCACGTACTGCTGCGCGGGCACCTGCGAACACGTCTGGAACTACGCGCAGGCGATCGGCCGGCTGTTCCCCGATCTCGAACGCGACACCCGCGAACGCGTCGACCTCGGCATCGCGTTCCGGCCGACCGGCGAGATCGGCAACCGTGGTGAGTCCGGCGACGCGTCGAGCTCGTTCGCGGACGGCCAGACCGGCACGATCCTGCGCATCTATCGCGAACACCAGATGAGCAAGGACCTGTCGTTCCTGCAGCGCGTCTGGCCGCGGGTCCGGACCGCGGTCGAGTTCCTCGTCACGCACCGGGACGGCCCGGACGAGGACGGCATCTTCCGCGGCAGCCAGTGGAACACCCTCGACACCGAGTGGTTCGGCGAGGTGCCGTGGATCAGCGGCCTGTACGTCGCCGCGCTCCGGGCCGCCGCCGCGATGGCGACCGACGTCGGCGACACGGCCAACGCGACGCGCTACCGGACGATCGCCGATCGCGGGTCGGCGTACCTCGCCGGGCACCTGTGGAACGACCAGTACGGGTACTACGTGCAGAAGGTCGACCTCGCCCACCCGACGGCGGAGAACAGCAACCGCGGGCTGTTCGTCGACCAGATGTACGGCCAGACGTACGCATCGCAACTCGGCCTGCCGCGCGTGTTCCCGGAGGACCAGGCCCGGACCGCTCTGTCGAAGCTGTACGGGTCGAACTTCCGCGCCGCGCCCGGTACGTACCACCCGCCGGGGATCGGCGCCGGCCGGGTCTACACGACCGGCGACGAGAGCGGCGTACTGATGGCGACCTGGCCGCACGGCGGCTCGGACGAGACCCGCGGGCTGATGTACTTCAACGAGGTGTGGACCGGGCAGGAGTACCAGTTCGCCGCGCACCTGTTCGCCGAGGGTATGGCCGACGAGGGCCTGGCGGTCACGCGCGCCATGTACGACCGGTACTCCGCCACGAAACGCAACCCCTACAACGAGATCGAGGCCAGCGACCACTACGCCCGCGCGATGATGGGGTACGGCGTCTACCTCGCCGCCTGCGGTTACGAGTACCACGGTCCCCGCGGCCACCTCGGGTTCGCCCCACGCATCCACCCGGAGAACTTCCGTAGCGCCTTCACCACCGCCGAGGGCTGGGGCCTCTACACCCAACGCCGCACACAGAAGTCCCTCACCGCCACCATCGACGTCCGCTACGGCCGACTGAACGTCACCACCCTGTCCTTCGAGACCACCGCCCCGGCGCGCCAGGTCGAGGTCCACGCCGGTTCCCAGCGCCTCCGCGCGACCGTAGTTGCTAACGGCAACCGGTCCGTCGTGACGCTGGTCAAGCCGCAGCTGATCACCCCGGGATGCCACCTGGGCGTGGTCCTTGGTTGACCCCCACCCGCCGCCGGTACAGGGGAGTCGGCGGCGGGCAGGGGCCGGTCAGCTGCCGATGTCCGGCTCGGCGACGTGGCAGGCGGCTTGGTGGTTCTCGCCCAGGGTGCGAAGGACCGGGGTGACCGAGTGGCACTTGTCGATGGCGAGCGGGCAGCGCCAGCGGAAGCGGCAGCCCGGCGTGGGGTCGATGACCTTCGGCGGTTCGCCGGTGTCGCTTTCGAGGCCTGCGGCGAGCGGGGCCCGGGGGTCGGGGACCGCGCCCAGCAACAGGTCGGTGTACGGGTGCTTGGGGTTCTGCAGCACCGACTCCGCGGGACCGGACTCGACGATATGGCCGGCGTACATGATCATCAGCCGGTCGGCGACGTACCGGGCGCTGGCGATGTCGTGGGTGATGTAGAGGAACGAGACGCCTTGCGACTCACGCAGCTCGGCCATCAGGTTCAGCAGCCCGATCCGGATCGAGACGTCGAGCATCGACACCGGCTCGTCGGCGAGGATCAGTTTCGGCTTGTGCGCCAGCGCCTGGGCGAACCCGATCCGTTGCCGCTGGCCACCACTCAGCTCGTACGGGAACCGGTTCATGATGTCGCCGGCCGGTGTCAGCCCGACCGCCTCGATCACCCGCTCCGCCTCGGCGTACCGCTGCTGCCGGTCGAGCTCCGGCCGGTGCAGCTTCAGCGACCGCAGTACGCCGTGCGACACCCGGAAGGCAGGGTTCAGCGAGCTGAACGGGTCCTGGAACACCATCGGTACGTCGCCCCGGTAGGACAACTGGTCCTTCCGGGAGCGGAACGTCGACATCGCGCGGCCCTGGTACAAGACGTCCCCGCTGGTCGGCTTGTACACGCCCGCGAGCAGCCGCGCGATCGTACTCTTCCCGCTGCCGCTCTCCCCGGCGAGCGCGACGATCTCCTGCCGCCCGATCGAGAAGCTCACCTCGTCGACCGCGTGCAACAACTGCGGCGAGAACCCGCGCCCGACCCGGAAGTGCCGGGTCAGCTCCTTTGCCTCGAGCAACGGCGTCATGACACCTCCCGCTCGGACTGGACGGCCGGCGCGTGCAGCAGGCAGCGAGCCTGTACGGCGCCCACCTGGTACAGCTCGGGCTCGATCTTAGGGCAGTCCTCGAACGCCTTCGGGCAGCGCGGCTGGAACCGGCACCCACTGGGCGGGTTGGCCAGGTCCGGCGGCGCGCCCGGGATCCCGGTCAACGGTACCTTCGGCCCGCGGATCGACGGGAACGCGTCCAGCAGCCCTGCGCTGTAAGGATGTTCCGGATGGTCGAACACCGCGCGGGTGTCGCCGAACTCGACGACCTGCCCGGCGTACATCACCACCAGCTTGTCCGAGAAGTGACTCACCAGCGACATGTCGTGGGTGACGAAGATGACCGCGAACCCGAGCTTCTTCTGCAGCTCCTTGATCTGCACCATCAGCGACCGTTGCGCGACCACGTCCAGCGCGGACGTCGGCTCGTCCATGATGATCAGGTCCGGGGTGAACAGCAGCGCCATCGCGATCATCGCCCGCTGCCGCATCCCGCCGCTCAGCTGGTGCGGGTAGCTCTTCAGGTGGATCGGGTCGATGCCGACCAGCCGTAGCACCTCGGCCGGCCGGTCGTCGGCGACCGGCTCGTCGTGCGCCATGATCGTGTCCCGGAACTGCGCGCCGATGCTCAGCACCGGGTTCAGCGCGTTCATCGCGCTCTGCATCACCACCGAGAAGTCCCGCCAGCGCATCGCGGCCAGCTGCTTCTCGTGCATCGTGACCAGGTTCTGCCCGTTGAACCGCACGCTGCCGCCGGTGATCGCGGCCGGCGACGACAGCAGGTGCGCGATCGCGAACAGCAGCGTCGACTTGCCGCAGCCGGACTCGCCGACCACCCCGACGAACTCGCCGGCGTGCACGTCGAGGTCCACGTGGTCGACCGCGACCACCGGACGTGACCCGGTGTCGTACTCGACGGTGAGGTCGCGGACCTCAAGAAGCTGATCTGGCACGTCGCCTCCGAACCGGCCGCAGCGCGGGGTTGCTGATCTCGTCGAACGCGTAGTTGAGCAGGGCGAACGAGACCCCGAGCAGCGCGACCGCCAGACCCGGCGAGAGCGCCCACGCGGGCAGTCCGTTCACCAGGGCGCCCTGGTTCTGCGCCCAGTAGAGCATCGTGCCCCAGCTCAGCGAGTTGGGGTCGCCGAGCCCGAGGAACTGCAGGCCTGCGGCGGTCAGCACGGAGTACAGCGCCGCGCCGAGGAAGTTCGCGACGATCAGCGAGATCATCGTCGGCAGTACCTCGACCACGATGATGTACGACCGGCGCTCACCGCGGACCCGCGCCGATTCCAGGAAGTCCCGGTTCCGCAGCGACAGCGCCTGCGCCCGCAGTTGGCGGGCGCCGTACGACCAGCCGGTGAGGACCAGCACGATGATGATCACCGTCAGGTTGCCCTTGCCGGCGTACGTCGCCAGCACGATGATCAGCGGGAACGTCGGGAGCACGAGAAAGATGTCGGTCAGCATCGACAGACCGTCGTCGGCGAACCCGCCCAGATACGCCGCTGACACGCCGATGATGACCGACAGCACGGTGGCACCCAGGCCGGCGACCACGGCGATCACCAGGGACTCACGGGTGCTGTAGATGAGTTGTGCGTAGACGTCCTGCCCGAGTCCCGTCGTACCGAGCCAGTGGCTGCCCGAGGGGTGCTGCAGCGGCAGGTCGCCGATCGCCTGCGGATCGTGGTGCGCGCCCGGGACGAACAGCCCCGGGAACGCGGCGAGCAGCATGAAGAGGATCAGCAGCGCAGCCCCGACCACAGCCTTCCGGTTGTGCAGAATGGCCCGGAACAGCCCACCACGAGGGCGGCGACTGACCCCCGCCACAGGAGCAGACGCACCAGCAACGACAGCGCTCATCGACGTCCTCCGGACGATGAGCGCAGTGGAGCGCTGTACTTATTGGTGATCTCGCTTCGCTCGTTCACAGTGGTCTATCCCTTCGTCCGGGCGCGCGGGTCGAGCAGGAACACCGCGAAGTCGCAGAGCAGGACACAGATCAGCACCGCCAGCGTCACGAGTAGGAAGAGTGCCTGGAGCAACGGATAGTCGGTGCTCACCGTGGCGTTGTAGAACATGTAACCCAGGCCCGGGTAGTTGAACACGTACTCGACCAGGATCGTGCCGGAGATCACGAAGCCGAGCGACATCGCGAACCCGGACAGGTTCGGCAGGAACGCGTTCCGGCCGGCGTACCCGAACATGATCTTGCGGCCCGGGATGCCCTTCGCCCGCGCCATCCGGACGTAGTCCTCGGCGAGCGTGGTGACCATGTTGTTCCGCATGGTCAGGATCCAGCCGCCGACCGCGGTGACCAGAATCGTGGAGGCCGGCAGGATGCCGTGCTTGATCACGCTCCAGATGAACTCACCGGTGAACCCTGGCGTCAGGCCCTGGTCGTAGTTGAAGTCGTTCGGCAGCACCGGTTTGCTGCCGATCGCGAACAACGAGATCAGCAGCAGCGCCACCCAGAAGTACGGCAGCGCCGAGGTGACGATGAACACCGGCGGCACGATGCCGTCGATCAGGCCGCCGCGCCGCCAGCCGGCCACCGTGCCGATCAGCGTGCCGAGGACGAACGCCAGTACGGTCGCGATGCCGACCAGCCCGAGCGTCCACGGCAGCGCCTGGCTGATCAGCGACGTCACCGGTACGCCGAGGCTGCTGCCGATCGACACGCCCCAGTGCCCGCTGACCATCGACTTCAGGTACTCGACGTACTGCAGCAACAGGTTCTTGCCCGGGTCGAAGCCGAACTCGGCCAGCACCGTCCGCAGCTGCTCCGGTGTCACCACCGAACCGCCCTTGCTGAACCGCTCCCGGAGCGCCTGTTCCGGGCTGCCGGGCATCAGCCGCGGGATGAAGAAGTTCAGCGTCATCGCCGCCCATAACGTGAGCACGAAGAACCCGAGGCGTCGTATCAGGTATCGCACTCCCACCAGCTCCTCGTGCTCACGCGTTCAGCTTCCTTACTTCTGGGCGGACTTCGAGTACAGGTTGGTCAGCACCTGACCGACGTCCGGGATGTTGTACGGCGCCGGCTGCGCGTACGGGTTGTCCTGGGTCGGCCAGCCCTGCACGTCCTTGGTGTTGTACTGGTACCAGTCGACCGACTCGGTGGTCGGGATCACCGGCACGTCCTTGATCATGTACGACGATATCTGCTTGATCAGCTTGACCTGTGTGTCCGGGTCCGCGGCGGCGTACTGGTCGAACAGCGCGTCCACCTCGGGCTTGGAGTACCGCGAGTAGTTGCTGTTCGCCTGCTTGCCGACCGGCGCGGTGTTCTTCGAGTACAGGAGCTGCCGCAGCTCGTAGTACGGCGTCGGGCCGCCGGACTGGCTCGCGTAGGCGAGGTCGTAGTCGCCGGTGAACAGCTTCTGGTTGTACGACTGCTGCTGCAGGTCCTGGATGGTCAGGTCGATCCCGACCTTGGCGAGCTGCTGCTTCACGACCGCCAGCGACGCGTCCCAGTCGGTGTAGCCGGTGACCGTGATGATGCTGAGCTTGAGCTTGTTCGAGTCGGAGTACCCGGCGCTCTGCAGCAACTGCTTCGCCTTGTCCAGGTTCGGCTTGTCGTACCCGGCCGTGGTCACCGCGCTCTGGTCGAAGTACTTGTCGAACGTCGGCGTGACGACACCGGTCTGGTTCGCGGCCGGCTGGTAGCCGCTCTCGCCGATCTTCGAGATCTGCTCCCGGTCGAGCGCGTACGCGATCGCCTGCCGGACCGCCAGCTTGCTGGTCGCCGGGCGGGACGGGTCGTTGTTCGGGACGATCGCGACGTTCGCGGTCGGCGGGAACCAGTAGTTGTTGTCCGGCGACTTCGACTTGTAGAAGTTGTCGATGTTCGGGATGTACTGGCCGCCCCACTGGGCCTTGCCGCTGGCCAGGTCGAGGTTGGCCGGGTTGTTGTCCAGGTACGCCGGGTACTGGACCTTCTGGATGTACGGCTTGCCCGGCTGCCAGTACGACGGGTTCGCGGCGTACGAGATGTTGTTGCTGGTGCAGGACTCGACCGTGAACGGCCCGGTGCCGACCGGCTTCGGGTCCGCCCAGGTGGCGGGCTTGGACGCGGCCTCGCCGGTCGACCAGACGTGCTTCGGCACGATGCCGACCTGGCCGGCGAAGTTGAAGAAGTACGGCTCGGCGGCGGCCTTGAACTTCAGCGTGACCTTGTTGCCGGCCGCGGTGACGCTGGTCAGCCCGGCGCCGGTCCACAGCGAGTACAGGTCGAGGGCCGGCTGCTCCTTCATCCGGGTGAAGGTGTAGACGACGTCGTCGGCGGTGAACGGCTGCCCGTCGCTCCACTTCACGCCGTCGCGAATGGTGAAGACGATCGAGTCCTTCTTCGGCGACCAGGTGAACGCCGTCGCCAGCATCGGCGTGGTGCCGCCGGCCTTCAGCACGTTCACGAACGTCAGCGGCTCGTACACGAAGCCGTTGGCGGCCTGGTTGACCGACGGGTTGAACGGGTTGAACTGGCACGGCCAGGTCTGCCCGCCGACGTTCGCGATCGTGACCGTGCCGCCCTGCTTGTACTGCCCGCCTCCGCCGCTGCTCGTCGACGACGACGGGTTGGATGAACTCGCGCTCCCGATCGGCTTGTCGCCGCTGCCGCAGGCCGCGGTCAGCGCGCCGACCGCAATCGCGGCAACGGCGATGCGTGTGATGCTGCCCCTCATCGACTTCTGCCTTTCGCTACTGGAAATCCTGGTCATGCGAATGCTTCCGCACCGAGGGCGGCCCCCGCCGCCTCGACGCCGAGGGCGAGCGCTCCGATCAGCGGTGCCTCCGAAGGGAACCGGGCCACCGACAGCTTCGGCGGAAACGGGACGGCCGCGTCGAGGGCGCGCCGCAGGCCGGGTTCGAGCTGGTCCCAGGAGCGCACCAGGCCGCCGCCGACGACGATCCGGTCCGGATCGATCGCGATGGCCAGGTTGGCGAGATGCATCGCCAGCTCCCGGACGAACTCGTCGGTGAGGACGGCGGCGTCCGGTTGGGTCCGCGCCATCGTGAAGACGTCGGCGGCCGTGACCGGGCGGCCGAGCCGGGCGGACCCGGTGGTCTCGAGCGCCTGACCGCTGACGACGTGTTCGAGGATCGTGCGTTCCCCGGCGTCGACGTACACGTCGGCGGGGGAGCGCAGCTGGTACCCGATCTCGCCGGAGGCACCGTGCGCCCCGGTGACAACGGTGCCTCCGGCAACGATCGCGATCGCGAGACCGGTGCCGAGATTGAGGTAGAGCCCCGGGTCGGAGCCGGCCAGCGCGCCCCAGCGCAGCTCGGCCTCGGCCGCCGCTTTCACGTCGGTTGCCAGCCGCACCGGTACGCCGGGGAACCCGTCGCGGATCAGCCGCCCGAAGGGCAGCTCGCCCCAGCCCGGGAAGGTCGGGGCCAGTTCGACGTGGTCGTCGTACGGGATGCCCAGCGTGGCCGCACCGACACCGGCGAGCTGGTGGTCCGGCGCGACCTCGGCGAGCAGCTCTCGGGCAGCGGCGAGGCCGCGGGCCATCGCCTCGGCGGCGCCGCCGGACTCGACCTGGCTGTCGACGGTCGTCGAACCCAGGCGGCGACCGGACAGGTCGCCGACGGCCACGGCGATCTTCGTACCGCCGAAGTCGAGCCCGAGGACGACCGGTGTCGAAACCACGGGGTGGCACCTCCTCGCGCCGACCAATAGAATCGATTGGAAACTAACTTAACAATCACCGGGACCACAAGGGATCAGTGAAACTTGGTGGCCGAGTTGTTAGAGAGCGAGGGGGGGCGACCGTGACGGTTACTGCCGGAGGAGCGCGTCCGCAACTGATCCGGGAGATCAACGAGCAGGTACTGCTCGACCATATCCGGCGATCGGGCCCGATCTCGCGGACGGAGCTCGCCGGGCTCACCGGACTGTCGAAGCCGACGGTCTCCGCGGCACTGAGCTCCCTGGAGCGGACCGGCCTCGTCTACGTGACCGGCCAGCGCACCGGCGTACCGGGGCCGGCGGCGAGCCTGTACGAGGTACGGCCGGAGGCCGGGTTCGTCCTCGGGCTGGACGTCGGGCGGGAGTACCTGCGCGGTGCGATCGCGGATCTCGCGGGGACTGTCCGGTCCCGGTTGAGTGTGCGGACCAAGGCCGGTGACGCGATGGCGCGGATCCAGGAGCTGGTCGACCTGACGGCGACGCTGGCCGACGAGGCCGGGATCGAAACCACGCACCTCACTCAGACCGTGCTCGGTAGTCCCGGCGTGTACGACCCGCGGCTGGACGCGTTGACGTTGACCGGGCGGCTGTCCGGGTGGGACTCGCCCGCGACGCTGGCCGCGCTGCGGGACCGGTTCGGGCCGACGCTGATGATCGAGAACGACGTGGACGCCGCCGCGATCGCGGAGCGGGTGCACGGGCACGGCCGGGACGTCGACAGCTTCGCGTTCGTCAGCGTCGGTACCGGCATCGGCATGGGGCTGGTGCTGGACGGCAAGCTGCGGCACGGATCGCACGGCGTCGCGGGCGAGATCGGGTACCTGCCGTTCACCGAGGGCTCCGGCAGCGATCCGCGGGACGCCCGCAAGCGTGGCGGTTTCGACGCGTCCGCGTCCGCGGCAGCCGTCGTACGGGCGGCTCGCCGGGCGGGTGTCCGCGGCGCGCAGACGGCCGAGAAGGTGTTCGCGGCCGCGGCCCGTGGGGACGCGTTGGCCGCCGCGGTCGTCGCGGAGGAGGCGCTGCTGGTGGCGAAGGCGGTGTGCACGGTGATCACCGTCGTCGACCCGGACCTGGTGGTTCTGGGTGGCGGTATCGGCCAGGCGCCCGGCTTCCTCGAGGCGGTGAGCAAGCAGTTGCGTCAGCTCGCGCCGGTGATGCCCGACGTGAAGGCGAGCGTGCTCGGCTCCGAGACCGTGGTGGCCGGCTGTATCGCGGCCGGACTCGATCGGGCCTGGCAGACCCTGGTCGGAAATTCTGCGTAGAACCGGACGCAAACCGTCCGCAACCGGCACTAGGGTGCGGGTCATGACTATCGCGATGTACCCGAGTTTCGTGCTGGACTGCCCGGACGCGGCCGTCCTCGGAAAGTTCTACGGCGAGCTGCTGGGCTGGACGGTGAAGACCGACGACGGGTGGGCCGAGATCCGCCCCGAGGACGGCAGCAACTGCATCTGCTTCCAGCAGGTCGAGAACTACAAGGCACCGACCTGGCCGACCCAGGACGTGCCGCAGCAACTCCACCTCGACGTGATGGTGCGCAGCCTCGACGAGGCCGAGCCCGAGGTACTGGCGATCGGCGCCACCAAGCCAGACCACCAGCCCGGTACGTCGTTCCGCGTGTTCCTCGACCCGGCCGGACACCCGTTCTGCCTCTGCGTTAGCTGACCGTAGGGTTGGGGGGTGACGAGCTGGCGCGACGAACGACGGCAGGCGGCGGCGGAGCATGCGGCCGCGCTGGACCGGAAGAAGGCTGCCGAGACCGCGCAGGCGCGGGAGTTGCTGCGCGAGTTCATCGAGCAGTTGCGGGCGCGGGCCGTCGAGCCGGAGCCGTTGCGTGCGCAGGTCGTCGGGTCGAACACCAGCTACCGGACCACGCTGACCGGGTGGTACCTGCGCCGCAACCGCTCGCTCGCCGTGGACGTCGACGGCAACTTCTACATCCTCGGCGTTCCGGCCAGCCTGAAGTCGCGCGTCGCCGGTGTGCAGCTGCAGCCGTCCGACCCGCCGCTCGTCGTCGGGCGAGGCGCCCGCGACGGCGAGTCGATGCCGCTCGCCGAACTACTGCGCCTGCGGCTCGAGTCCTAGCACGCTCGCGATCAGCGCCGTACCGGGAGCGGTCCGGCCGCCGGGTCCCGGCGACGGTACGACGTCCTGGGTCGCGAGTGCCTCGCCGCACTCGGAGCAGCCCACCGTGGGCGTGGTGACCTTGCCGCACGTCTTGTGCGTGAAGCGGATCGGCTGGCCGGCCGGGGGAGTGGCCCAGCGGTCGCCCCAGGCGGTGAGCGCCATCAGGATCGGTACGAGTTCCTGCCCCGCCTCGGTCAGCTCATACCTGTGGCGGACCGGGTTCTGCTGGTACGGCGTCCGCTGGACCAGCCCGCCGTCCACGAGCGTGGCCAGCCGATCGGTGAGCAGGTTGCGGGAGATCCCGAGGTCGGTGACGAACTGGTCGAAGCGGTTCAGTCCCAGGTAGAGGTCGCGCAGTACCAGCGGTGTCCACCAGTCGCCGATCAGCTCCAGAGACTGGGCGAGCGAGCAGTGCATCGAGGCGAAGCTGGTGTTCCGCATGGCCGCATCATCTCCCTCTTCGACTTTCCTTCCTTCACCGGAGTGAGTGTAGTCAGTTGCAGCATTGAACTCACTACGCCTAGGCTGCCGGGTATGGGCATTTACCACCGGATCGTGGCGCGGCAGGTGCGGACGGCGTTCGCGCGGATCAGCGCGGGGAACTGGGAGGCGATGGTGGCCGGGATGGCGCCGTCGTTCACGTACCGGTTCTACGGGGAGCACGCGCTCGGCGGTGAGCGGCGTACGCACGAGGCCTTGCGGCGCTGGTGGGAGCGGTGCTTCCGGCTGCTGCCGAACACGCGGTTCGACGTGCTGGATGTGCTTGTCGACGGCTGGCCGTGGAACACCCGGGTCGCCACAGCCGTCACCGTCCACGTGGGCGTCGTGGACGGTTCGACGTACGACAACGTCGTTCATCAGTTCCTGCGGATCCGGTGGGGCAAGATCACCGAGGTCCGGACGCTCGAGGACACCGCCGTACTGGAGAAGACCCTCGACCGGCTGGCCGCCGCCGGCTACGCGGAGGCCCACGCGGCGCCGATCACCGGTTGAGCTCGTCCGGCTTGAGGCCCTTGACGGTCATGTAGATGCCGATCGACAACTCCCAGAGGGCGACCGGAGCGGTGGCGACCCCGGACAACCCGGACAGTTGGGCGTTGTGGCCGAGGACGGTCAGGATGTTGGCGGTGAGCAGCAGCGGAGCGCCGACGAGGCCCATGATCGGCATGAACCGCGGGACCCGGCGAGACCGGTACATCAGGATTCCGAGCAGGATGGCGCTGATGGCGGGCATCGTGCCGGCGCCGAAGAGGAAGGTCCAGTTGCGAACCTCGACGAGGGCGCGGCCGACGGTGGCGAGCGCGTTCGGGTCGGCGGTCCCCGCGAGATCCTGTCGCAGTGTCACGACGGCGACGAGGCTGACGACACCGATCATGATCACGGCGGCCTCGAGTGTCCGCGAGATGACGACGCCGAGGGCCAGGGACTCCTTGTACCGCCGCATCACCGGGAACAGGGCGACGGCGCTGCCGATGCCGGCCAGGGCGTTGACGAAGTCGAGAAGACAGCCGACCAGCACGCGGGTGTCCTGTCCGGCGCCGAGGACGTAGCTGTGATCGTGGAGCACCGGTCCGATCAGGAACAGAGCCGTGAACGAGGCGGCGAAGGTCACGAGGTAGAAGATGCCGGCTGCGCGGATGGTAGCGCGGTCCGGATCGGTGGAGCGGCGGGTCGCGGTCGTGCTCGGTGCGGTGATGGTCATGTCATTCTCCTGGGTTCTGGGATTGCCGGTCGACTGAGAGCAACGGCAGACCGAGGTCCCGGAGTCGCTGCAGCAGGCCGTGCAGGGCTGCTTGATCGGCCACGTGGCCGTGGATGACGGTGGTGCCGTCGGCGTGGGTGCTGATCGTCATTCCGTCGAACCACTCGGTCCACCGGGGATCGAGCCGCCCCTGGAGGCGGATTTCGTACCAGGCTGATTCGTGGTCCATAGCCGCAAGTTAGGAGCGGGGCTGGTGACCGCGCATCACATCATGTGGTGATCCTCAGCGGGTGAGCAGGCCGAGCTGATGACCTCTCCGGATCGCGGCGCGCCGGTTGTTGACGCCGAGCTTGGTGTAGATGTGTTTGGTGTGCGTCCGCACGGTGTTGAGCGACACCACGAGTTCCCGCGCGATCGAAGGGCCGTCGAGTTCGCTGGTGAGCAGCCGGAGTACGTCGAGTTCGCGATCGCTGAGCGGGTCCAGGAGGTTCTGCGGGGCGGCCGGCCTGCTGACGCGAGCCGGCCGGCGGGCCGCGGCCAGGAGCGTTCGGAGGTACGCCGAGCCTCGCCGATGCTGCTGCAGTCTCGCCAGCAATGTCAGTAGCGGGGCGCCCTCGGCGATGAAGACCCGGACGTACCCCTCGGGTTCGGCGAGGGTCAACGCTCGTTCCAGCACCGCTGGATCACGGCCGGCAAGGGCCTGCAGGACGAGGATCTCGATGAGGCTGCCGGTTCGGCGACCCGCCTCGGCGGCGGCCCGCAACCTCTCGAGGAGCGGTGCGGCGTCTCCGCGCTGGGCCATCACGAGCCTGGCCAACGTCACGTGTTCGTATTCGTGGAGATAGGACTCGTCTTCGGGCACGCTCTCGGCCCACTCCTGCGCCGCGGACAGGTCTCCCCGGACGATCAGCAGTCGCGCTCGAACGGCGGTCAGCGGGCGGACATTCGGTGAGAAGTCGCCGACGTACACCGTGATCGCCGCGGCCACGAGGTCGAGTGCGCTGTCGAGATCGCCTTCGGTCTCGCGGATCCGGGCCATCGCGAGCCGCCAGCGGTACGGGTTCTGCGGGAGGTCGGACACCACGCCCAGTTCCTCGGCGCGGCGCAGGTAGTCGGCGGCGGCGTCGAGATCGTTCCGCTCCCAGGCGATCCGGCTCAGTCCGACGTACATGTCGGATGTTCCACGCACGCCGTGGCCGACTTCGAGCGCTCGTTCGAGTGTGGCCTGCGCCTGCCGGAGCCGGCCTTGGGTGATCTCGAGATCGGCCAGTGTGACCGAGCAGCCGAGGACGTCGGAGAGGTGGCCGATCCGTTCCAGGCCGGCGGCGGCGCCGGCGTACCCGCGATGCGCGGACACGAGATCCCCGCCGGCCCAGGAGGCAAGACCGGACAGTGCAGAGGCCGCCGAGATCGTCAGGTCGTCGCCGGGGATGGCCAGGCGGAGGGCGTGCGCGGCATGCTCGATCGTGCCGGCTGGATGGCCGGCGACGAGGTCGAGCGCGGCCCGGTACGTCTCGATCGCGCTCGGCAGGTGCTCGAGCTCCCCGGGATCGACGACCACGAGCGCGTCGTCCGGCCCGGACAGTTGCCGTTCGATGTCCTGGAGCCGCTGCTCGACGCCCGGGAACTCGTTGCCGGCCATCAAGGCTCCGACGAATCCGATCGCCAGGACCGGCCGGCGCTGGACAACCTCCTCGGGTATGTCGTCCAGCCAGCGCCGGATCGTGGCCTCCTGCCGTTCCCGCCGCAAGCCGGGGACCGCCAGTTCGATCAGCTCGGCGGCATGGTCGACGTCTCCGGCGGCGAGCGCGTGATGAACGGCTGCCACCAGATCGCCGGCATCGCCGTACCACTGGGCGGCGCGTCGGTGCGGCTCTGCGATGTCGCCGCGCTCGGCGAGCAGCCGCGCCCGCAGTACGTCGGCGAAGAGGTGGTGGTACCGGTACCACTGCCGCCGGTCGTCCAGCGGTACGACGAACAGGTTCTGGCGCTCGAGTGATTCGAGCATCGCGGTACCACCGGGCTGACCGGTCACGACGTCACAGAGTGGGCCGGTCAACCGATCGACGACGCTGGTCTCGAGCAGGAACCGGCGTACATCGTCGGGCTGCCGGTCGAGGACCTCGTCGACGAGGTAGTCGACGACGTACCGGTCGTCGCCTGCGAAGTCGTCGATGAACCCGGTGGTGTCGCTGCGGCCCCGCAACGACAGCGCCGCCAGTCGGAGCGCGGCGATCCAGCCTTCGGTGCGTTCTTCGAGGGTCGCGATCGCCTCGGCGTCGAGCCCCAGCCCGGCCACCGTGTTGAGGAAGCTGTCCACCTCGTCGACAGTGAAGCGCAGGTCGGCGGCGCGTACCTCGACGAGTTCGCCGCGAGTCCGCAGGCGTGCCAGTGGGAGTGCGGGGTCGGCCCTGGTGCTGATCAGCAGGTGCAGCTGGGGCGGCTGATGGTCCGGCAGGTAGGTCATGCCCCGGCTGATCTCCAGGCCGTCGGCGAGGTGATAGTCGTCGAGGACGAGGTCGATGTCGTCAGGCAGAACGCTGAGGTCGTTGAGAACTCCGGCGAGGATCGTCTCGATCGGCGTGGGACCGGACCGCAGCAGCACCAGGGCGCCTTCGGCGATGCCCGGTGTGACGCGGTTCAGGGCGGTAAGGACGTACGTCCAGAAGGTGGTGGGGTCCTGGTCGCTCTCCTCCAGCGAGACCCAGGCCGCGCTCTCGGCCGCCCAGGCCGAAACCAGCGTCGTCTTGCCGAAGCCTGCCGGCGCGGATACCAAGGTCAGCCCGACGCCGTCCGTGCGCAGCAGACGCTGGTCGAGCCGGGGCCGGTCCACCAGACCCTGCCGGTTCCGTGGGCGGTAGAGCTTGGTTTCGACGACAGGCCCGGTCACCACGCCCCCTCCGGTTCGGCGTCGTTGTCACGAGAGTAAGCCCCGTACCGGCGACCGAACTCGAGCGACCGATATCCGGGGAGGGGTCGAGGTCTGGGGAAGATCACGGTAAGGTAACGCGCCAGGCAGGGACGGGCGAACCCGCGACGAGCGGGCCACTCGTGATCGGCCGCCGCGGATCGCGGGCTGTCGGCTGGGGCGCAGTACGGAGACCGGTGGTGACCTGCCGGCCGGGCGGCTCCCTGCCGTCCGGGACTCCTTCGCGCCCCGAGAGGCCGCCGTATGCCCGCCATCCCCACCCACCTGTCCCGCACCAAGATCGCCCTCGGCGCCGGTCTGTTCGGCCTCGTCGCCAGTTTCGTCGTCGCCGTCACCGGCACGTCCGGGGGAGCGCGGGCGGACGCCCAGAGCCCGGCGCCGGCCCGGCACTTCATCGCGAACCTCAAAGGCGCGACCACGCCGTTCGCGCTCGGCTACAACCTGGCCGACAAGTCCTCGGTCTCCAGCCTTAGCCTGCTGCCGGCCGCGGTGCAGTCGGTGTTCTGGCTGGGGCAGAAGTGCCCGAAGCCGGCCGACAGCACGTTCAAGGCCACGGTCGACGCGCTGGCCTCGAACCCGAAGGTCTTCGCCTACTACCTGTCCGACGAGCCGCACATCGGGGACTGCCCGGGCGGCCCGGCGGCTCTGCGGTCGCGTGCGGATTACATCCGTGCGGCGAGCCATGGCCGGCAGAAGTCGTTCGTCGTGCTCAGCAAGGTCACCGACTACAAGCCGTTCGCACCGGCCAGCAGCCATGTCGACCTGGTCGGGCTCGATCCGTACCCCTGCTCGACCGCGCATCCGCAGTGCGACCTCGGCAAGATCGGCGAGAAGGTCAGCGCAGCTCGCTCCGCGGGTGTGCCGCCGGCCGCGATCGTGCCGGTGTACCAGGCTTTCGGTCAGGAGCGGACGACGAGCCACTACTACAACCAGCCGACGGCGAGCCAGGAGCACGCGATGCTGATGGAGTGGAAGCGGCTCGTGCCGGCCCCGGTCATGGACTACACCTACGGCTGGAGCAACCAGAGCAGCGCGGCTCCGACCCTGGTCGACTCGCCCGCCCTGCAGAAGGTCTTCGCGACCTTCTTCGCCACCGGTAACTGACGGCCGGATTGCGGTCACGTCCGGAAACTCGGATGCAATCTGTCGGTGGCTCGCACTACGGTCGGTCGAGTGCTGACTCTCCTGCGGTACGGCGTTCGGGTTGCACCTGGAAGCACCCTTCTGACGATGGGTCTGGCTGTCTTCGGCTCGCTGCTGGGGATGGCGGTCACGTTGCTGACCGGCCGGGTCGTCGGGGCGGTTCCCGGTGTGGTCGATCGTGCACACGACGGGAGCCCGGGGGCGATGCCGATCGGCGAGTTCAGCTGGTTGCTGGGCGGGCTGCTGGTGGTGTTCGTCGTCGACAGCCTGAAACCCGCGGTGCAGCAGGTCGCGTCGATGGTGATGGACGCCGGCCTGGTCCGCGCGATCGGCACCGGCATCACCGGACCGCTGCTCGCGCCGCGCCGGATCCAGCACCTCGAGGACGCCGAGGTGCTGGACGTGCAGGAGCGTGCGAAGGGCAAGGGCGGGTTCCATCTTGCGCAAGGCCTCGGCAACCTGCCGTGGCTGCTCGCGAGCCGGGTGACGCTGGTCGGCTCGGCGGTCATCGTCGGCTCGATGTTCGCGTGGTGGGTGGCCGCCATGCTGGTCGCGGTGACGTTCCTGCTGGAGTGGTACGGCGGCCGGCTGATCGAGCGCGAGATCGACGTCTGGTGGGGGAACACCGAGGAGCAGCGGCGCTCGCACTACCTCTTCGACCTCGGCATGCGCGACGCCCCGAAGGAGCTGCGCGTCTTCGGCCTGCACACCTGGCTCGTCGACCGGTACGTCCGTGAGTGGACGGCAGGGTACCGCCCGGTCTGGGCGCGCCGGCGGACGAACGCGAAGTGGTCGCTGCTGATCGGCGGCATCCACCTGATCGCCAACGGGATCGCGATCCTGGCGGTCGGCCGCGCGGCGTACGACGGCTCGCTGCCGCTCACCCAGGTTGCGACCGCCTTGCCCGCGATCCTCGCGATCGGCCAGTCCAGCAACGGATTCGGGGTGGTGCAGGTCCGTCGCGGGCTCTCGGCGTACCGGGCGATGCGGGACCTGCCGGGCACGATCGCGGCCCGGCATCCGGAGCCGGTGGTGACCACGAAGCATCGGGTCGAGACGATGCCGGCCCGGGAGATCCGGTTCGAGAAGGTCAGCTTCCACTACCCGGGCTCCGGCAAGGCGGTGCTGCGGGACCTCGACCTCACGATCAACGCGCGCGAGGCCCTCGCGCTGGTGGGGATCAACGGTGCCGGGAAGTCCACGCTGGTGAAGCTGCTAGGCGGCGCGTACCAGCCGACCAGCGGGCGGATCCTGGTCGACGGCGTCGATCTCGCCGAGCTCGACCTGGCGGCCTGGCAGCGCCGGGTCGCGGCGATCGTGCAGGACTTCGTGCGGTTCCCGCTGACCGTGACCGACAACGTCGTGTTCGGAGCGGTCGAGCGCGCGGGGGACGAGCTGACGCTGGCCCGGGTCGCGCGCGAGTCCGGGATCGACGACGTCGTACGGCGGCTGCCGAAGGGCTGGGACACGATCCTGGACAAGACGTTCGACGGCGGCGTCGACCTGTCCGGCGGTGAATGGCAGCGGGTCGCGCTGGCGCGGGCGTTGTTCGCGGTCCACGCGGGCGCGAGCGTGCTGGTGCTGGACGAGCCGGCGGCGGCGCTCGACGTCCGGGCGGAGTCGGAGCTCGTCGAGCGGTACCTGGAGCTCACGTCGGGGGTGGCGTCGCTGATCATCTCGCACCGGTTCTCGGTGGTCCGGAACGCGGACCGGATCTGCGTGCTGTCCGACGGCCGGATCGTCGAGGACGGCACCCACGAGGAGCTGCTGGCGATCGACGGCGAGTACGCCGGGATGTTCCGGCTGCAGGCGGAGCGGTACGTGACCGGACCGGAGGCCGTCGATGCCTAGGTCGCTGCGGATCCTGTGGCTGTGGATCACCACGTCGTTCCGGGCGGCGCCGTGGCTGATGACGATCTCGACGGTACTCGTCGCGGCTCGGGCGATCACCGCTCCGGCGCAGACGTACGGCGTCAGCCGGCTGGTGGACGGGCTCGCGTCGGGGCGGTCGGGCACGGTCACGCTCGGCGTCGCGATCATCGTCGGCGGCCTCGCGGTGTCGTTCCTCGCCGACGGTCTCGGTGCGCCGCTGCAGGACACCGCCCAGGAGCGGATGGCGGGCCGGGTGCACGCCGACCTGCTGGACGTGACGACCGGCATCCCGGGGCTGTCGCACCACGAGCGACCGGATGTGGCCGACCGGCTCGAGCTGGTGCGTGAGCGGGCGTGGCGGATGGGCGTCGGCGCCGAGGTGCTGCTGTGGGCGTTCGCGACCGTGACCAACACGGTGACCGTGCTGACGCTGCTCGGCTCGGTGCATCCGGTGCTGCTCGTGCTGCCGTTGCTCGGCGGCGTGCGGATCTGGTCGGCGTACCTGAGCAGCACGCGACAGCAGAAGGCGTGGGAGGACTCGATGCCGCAGGAGCGGCTCGTCGAGCGGCTGATCGAGGTCGCGAAGGACCCGCGGACCGGCCTGGAGGTGCGCTTGTTCGGGCTCGGGAAGGTGCTGCTGGACAGGATCTTCACGTTGCAGACCGAGCGTTTCGACCGCCGGGTGGCGGCCGCGCGCTGGGGCGGGAAGGTGGACGGAGCGGTCCGGCTGGTGTTCGGGCTGGCGTACTCCGCCGCGATCATCTGGGTCGTCGCCCGGGCACGGAACGGGCACGCGTCCGCGGGTGACGTCGTACTGGTGCTGCTGCTCGCGCCACAGGTCGACCAGATGACGGGCGGTATCGCGCAGAACGTGTACTGGGTCGGCGAGGTGGTCAGGAGCTTCAGCCGGTACGACTGGCTGCGCGAGTACGCGAAGCAGAACGCCTGGCGGTCGAGCCGGACGCCGGCGCCCGCGCGGATCACCGAGGGGATCGAGCTGCGGGACGTGGGATTCTCCTACCCTGGTTCGGATTCCGCGGTGCTGAGCGGTATCGACCTGACGATCCCGGCCGGGTCGGCGGTCGCGCTGGTGGGGGAGAACGGTGCGGGCAAGACCACGTTGGTGAAGTTGCTGGCGCGGATGTACGACCCGACGTCCGGCCGGATCCTGGTCGACGGCGAGGACCTGGCGACGATTCAGCCGGACGCGTGGCGGTCGCAGCTGTCGGCGGGCTTCCAGGACTTCGTGAAGTTCGAGTTCACCGTCCGCGAGGTGGTCGGGATCGGCGACCTCGAACGCGCCGACGACGAGGACGCGGTCCGGGCCGCCGTCGTACGCGGTGACGCCGAGTCGGTGGTCGCGGGGCTGCCGCGGGGGCTGGATTCCCAACTGGGCAAAAAGTTCACCGACGGGGTCGAGCTGTCCGGCGGGCAGTGGCAGCGGCTCGCGCTGGCTCGTGCCTTCATGCGCGAGCGCCCGCTGCTCCTGCTGCTCGACGAGCCGACGGCGGCGCTCGACCCGGAGGCGGAGCACCGGCTCTACGAGCAGTACGCCGACGCCGCGAGGATCGCCGCCACCGAGACCGGCGGCATCACCGTCCTGGTCTCCCACCGGTTCTCCACGGTCCGGATGGCCGACCTGATCGTGGTCATGCACCGCGGCCGCGTCGAGGAGTTCGGCACCCACGAGGACCTCCTCGCCGCCGGCGGCCGCTACACCGAACTCTTCGAACTCCAGGCCCGCGCCTACCGCTAGCGGAAACTACGCCGGGAAATGAGACGGAACTGAGAAGTGACTGAGAGGTTGGCTGCAATCAGTTGCTGCCAGTTCGCCACTAGTTAACCTTCGGTCTTCACGCGGCCGTACATCTCTTTCTAATGTATTCACCATGGACACACCGCCCGCTGTCCGTGCCCGCGGAATCACCAAGTACTTCGGTGAGGTCGTGGCGCTCGATGGCGTCGACCTCGACGTCGCACCAGGTCAGCTGCACGGCCTGGTGGGACCCAACGGAGCCGGCAAGACCACTTTGCTCGGCCTGCTGCTCGGCCTCGCCGTTGCCGACAAGGGCAACCTGGAGATCCTCGGTACGCCGGTCGGCCGCGCCCTCGCCGTACCCGACGGGGTCGCCGGTTTCGTCGACGGACCCGGCCTGTACCCGTCGATGACCGCCCGGCAGAACCTGTCCGCACTCGCCGCGCTGCGCGGGGACGGGGCGCAGCAGATCGACGAGTACCTCGAGCAGGTCGGCCTGACCGACGTGGCCGACGACCGCGTCCGCGGCTTCTCGCTCGGCATGCGCCAGCGGCTCGGTCTGGCCGCCGCGTTGCTCACCAAGCCCCGGCTGCTGATCCTCGACGAGCCGTCGAACGGCCTCGACCCGGCCGGCAAGAAGCACGTGTACGGCGTCCTGACCAAGCTGGCGGCGGACGGTACCGCGGTGATCCTGTCGAGCCACCGGATGGACGACGTCGAGGCGCTCTGCTCCGAGGTGACGATCCTGGCGACCGGCCGGGTGGCGTTCACCGGCCCGATCAGCAAGCTGGCGTCCGAGGACAGCGAGCTCGACTACCGGGTGCTCACGTCGAACCCGGTCGTCGCACGACGCGTCGCCCGGGAGACGGCGGGCGTCCGGCTGCAGGAGACCGACAACCCACAGGACGACGCCGAGCTGCTGATCATCTCCGCGCCGGTGCCCGCGCTGGACGAGTTCGTGAAGGCGCTCGTCCGGCAGGACGTCGCCGTACGGGAACTCGCGCCGGTCGTCTCGCCGCTCGAAGCCGCCTTCCTGACCCTGACTGAACAGGCCGCCCTCACCGAGCAGCAGGAGACCGACTGATGACAGCCACCGTGGCTGCCCCCGACAGCCCTGTCGTACGCCGGGTCCCGATCACCCGCGGGTACCGCTTCGAGCTCGTCAAGCTGCTGTCGCAATG
Source organism: Kribbella aluminosa (assembly GCF_017876295.1). Classification (NCBI taxonomy): domain Bacteria; kingdom Bacillati; phylum Actinomycetota; class Actinomycetes; order Propionibacteriales; family Kribbellaceae; genus Kribbella; species Kribbella aluminosa. Next base: position 3,631,431 of record NZ_JAGINT010000001.1, read on the forward strand.
GCGGGTCCGGGTCCTGATCATCGCGTGCTGGCTCGCGCCCGCGGTGTTCGTGACGGTGATCAGTCAGCAGGCGTCGCTGCCGGTCGACACGCTGTTCGGCCGGATGATGCACGCGACCGGATGGGCCGGCCCCCTTGTGCTGCTGGGTTTCTCGGGCTCGTGGGCGCTGCCGCTGCTGACCTCGCTGGTCGCCGGTGACGTGTTCGCGTCCGAGGACCGGCTCGGCACCTGGCGGCACCTGCTGGTCGCGGTCCGGTCGCCGCGCCGGATCTTCGTGTCGAAGGCGCTCTCCAGCCTGACCGTGATCGTCGTACTGGTGATCGGCCTGGTCGTGTCGAGTACGGTCAGCGGTCTGCTCGTCGTCGGCAACCGCCAGCTGATCGGCCTGGACGGACATCTGCTCTCGCCAGGCGATGCGGCCGGCAGGGTCCTGCTCGCCTGGCTGTGCGCGCTCGCACCGACGCTGGCGCTGGCCGCGATCGGCCTGCTCGGCTCGGTCGCGATGGGCCGCTCGCCGATGGGGTTGCTGCTGCCCGCGGTCGTCGCGCTCGCGATGCAGATCGTGCAACAGCTGCCGATTCCGGTCGCGCTCCGGCTCGCGCTGCCCGGCTACGCGTTCATCAGCTGGAACGGTCTCTTCACCGAGCCTGTCCAGCGCGGACCGCTGCTGATCGGCGTCATCGTCAGCCTCGCGTGGGCGGTCATCGCGACGGGCCTGGCCTACTTCCTGTTCGTACGCCGCGACTTCACCAACCCGACGCACGACGGCTCGGGCCGCCGGGCGTTGACCGCCGGGCTGGTACCGCTCGTCCTGCTGCTCGGTGTCAGCACCGCGGCGCTGGCCCCGATCACGGGCTTCGGTTCGGGGATCGACCAGGACAAGGTGCAGCGCGCGGTCGCGGTCGAGTTCGCCCATCTGTACCGCCTGCAGACCAAGCAGCTGAACCGGGCCGATGTCACCGAGGCTCAGCTGCAGACCGCTGCCGAGTGCACGAAGGGCGGCGACCAGGTCGCCGCCCGCGGGCCCGGCAACGACTGGCGGTGCGTGGTCAGCTGGCACCTCCCTGGGGTGGACGCAGCCGGCTCCGCGATCTACCAACTCGACATCAACCCACTCGGTCGGTACGTGTCCGACGGGGACGGACCGAAAGAAGTGAACGGCTTCTTCCTGGTCCGCACCCCGACCGGGGACGAACCGAACCCACTGTGGCAGTTCGACGGCAACATCGAACTGCTACCCGTGAAGTAGTGCCAACCGAAGGGATCACTCCCATGCAGGTAACACGCCGCCGCAGGCGTGACGAAACGGGCCCGTCCAGCCCCTTCCGGCGCAGGGTTCCACTGGTGACGGCGGGTGCCACGGCGGTCGCCGTGACGCTCGCCGGCACCGCAGTCGCCTCGACGACGGGCTTCGGACACGACCAGGTCGGGCAGGTCACCGACAAGGGTCAGGTCATTTCGTCCGACCAGTACATCAAGCCGATCGGCGACCGTCTCGTCCTCCAGAAGGGCAAGATCATGTCGTCCTCGGTCAGCCCGGACGGCACGCACCTGGCCGCCTCGGTGACCGACGGCGGGATGGCGCTGGCCATCGTCGACCTGAAGAACTGGAAGGTCCAGCAGTACGTCGGCAACAACGCTGCCGCGGATCTCAAGATCCCCGGCAACGACGTCGGCCAGGAAGGCCCGACGTACTCGCCGGACGGTAAGCAGGTCTGGCTGGGGCAGACCGACGGCTACCGGAAGTTCGACGTGAACGCCGACGGCTCGCTCGCGAACCCGGCGTTCGTGGCGATCCCGGCCGACGGTGCGAAGCACTCGCTCGCGGCCGAGGCCGTGTTCTCGGCGGACAGCTCGACCGTGTACTCGGCGGTCAACGGGCAGAACCGGGTGATCGCGATCGACACCGCGACCGGCGCCATCAAGCAGAGCTGGGCCACCGGCAACGCGCCGCGCGACCTGGTGATGGTCGGCAACAAGCTGTACGTGAGCAACGAGGGCGGCCGCCCGGCGAAGGCCGGCGACACCACGATCAACTCGTACGGTACCGACGTCGTCGCCAACCAGAACGCGGTGACCACCACCGGTACTGTCAGCGTGATCGACCTGTCGAACCCGTCGGCCGCGCCGGCCAGCATCGACGTCGGGCTGCACCCGACCGCGGTCTACGCCAAGAACGGCGTCGTGTTCGTCACCAACACCGCCACCAACTCGGTGTCGGTGATCGACACCAGGCGCGGCAAGGTCACCCAGACCATCGCCACCCAGCCGTGGCCGGAGGCCTCGGTCGGGTACGAGCCGGACGGCGTCACGCTCACCGACGACGGCCACCTGCTGGTCTCGCTCGGTCGCGCGAACGCGGTCGCGGTCTACAAGTTCAGGAACCCGCTGGAGCCGGTCAGCTACGTGGGTCTGCTGCCGACCGACTACTTCCCGGCCGAGCTCGCTCAGGTCGGCAAGGACATCGTGGTGTCGAACACCCGTGGTGTCGACGCCCGCCGGGACACCACGGCTGCCGGTCACAGCACGCACGACACCACGTCGAGCCTGACCAAGTTCCAGTTGCCGGACGACCAGGCGATCAGGAAGTACACCAAGACCGTCTTCGACCAGAACGGCTGGACCAAGGGCTCGGCGCAGGTCGCCACGGACAAGGGCCACCGCAATCCGGTGCCGGTCCCGGCGAAGCTTGGTGCCCCGTCGACGATCAAGCACGTGTTCCTGATCGTCAAGGAGAACCGCACCTACGACCAGGTGTACGGCGACATCCCGGCGGGCAACGGCAATCCGGCGCTCACGCAGTACGGCGAGAACGTCACGCCGAACCAGCACGCGCTGGCCAAGCAGTTCGGGTTGTACGACAACACCTACGACATCGGCACGAACTCCGCCGAGGGTCACAACTGGCTGATGCAGGCCGACAACCCCGAGTACACCGAGTCCTCGGCCGGTGAGTACCTGCGCAGCTACGACACCGAGAACGATGCCCTCGGCCACCAGAAGAGCGGCTTCATCTGGACCGGTGCGCAGGCGGCCGGCAAGTCCGTGAAGGACTTCGGCGAGTTCCAGTCGATCGAGCAGAAGCCGGCCGGGGCGACCTGGCAGAACCTGTACTGCGACACCAAGACGATGCAGTCCACCGGTGCGGCGACGCAGTACCCGATCACGGTCGGTTCGGCGATCCCGTCGCTGAACGCCGTGTCGGTCCAGGGCTTCCCGCAGTTCGACCTGAACGTCCCGGACATCTACAAGGCCGAGATCTGGAAGAAGGACTTCCAGAAGAACGGCCCGGCGAACTTCAACATGTTCTGGCTGTCCAACGACCACACCGGCGGCCCGAACAGCGGCCCGGCCGGCGTGGCGGACAACGACCTGGCCGTCGGCCGGATCGTCGACCAGATCACGCACAGCAAGTACTGGAAGGACTCGGCGATCTTCATCGCCGAGGACGACTCCCAGGCCGGGCTCGACCACATCGACGGGCACCGGGCGCCGATCCAGATCATCAGCCCGTACGCCCAGCACGGCGCGGTGGACAGCCACTACTACACCCAGATCACGATGATCCGCACGATCGAGCAGATCCTCGGGATCAAGCCGATGAACCAGAAGGACACCGCGGCCACCCCGATGTTCGGCGCGTTCACGAGCAAGCCGGACTTCACGCCGTTCTCGGCGGTGCCGAACCGGACCTCGCTGACCGCGGGCCTGAAGACGCCGCCGCCCTGTGGCAACGACGTCCCGGCGACGCAGAACCCGGCCGCCGCTCCGGTGCCCTCGGCAACGGTCCCGGCGGACCAGCAGGCGGTCGCTTCCACGTGGGACACGTGGAAGTCGCGGCAGCTCTTCAACGCCCCGACCGCGAAGCCGGACACGGCAAGCCCGGTACTGATGAACCACTTCGACTGGTACCAGGCGCACAACTGGTCCCTGCCGTACCCGGGCGAGGCCAAGATCTTCGCGCCGAACGACGTCCCCGGCGCGGTGATCCCCGGCTCCGAGAACGACGGCTGACACTTTGCGGTAACCACAAGTTAAGAACCGGCCTGTAGAAACACTGCATGCCACAGCGCACGCGGGCGTCGGCCCGGATCGAGCAACCCGCCGATCCGGCCGATGTCCGCGTCGTCGGTTACGGCCCGGACAAGCCGCCGGCAGTGCCGGACAAGTACGCCGACCTGCCGGTGCACCAGGAGAAGTCCGGCCACGGCGACGACTGGAACCCGCAGCTGATGGACCCGGAGCCGACGTCGGTGTACGTCGTCGACGACCGCTACCTGTACGTCACCGACGAGCACGGCCGGGTGACACACGCCGAGGGCTGGCTCGGGCGGCTGGACTCGAAGGACAACGAGGACCGCCGCAACCTGGACGCGCAGCGCGACGCCGGCAAGCCCGATCGGCAGCGCACCGACGACGGCGGACATCTCTTCGGTACGGCGTTCGACGGGCCGGGCGAGTCGATCAACATCACCGCGCAGTCGCGGTCGCAGAACCAGGCGGTGAAGGGCGTTACCGACAACTGGCGGGCGATGGAGGAGAGCTGGCAGGCGATGCGCGCCGCCGGCGTCCAGGTGCACGCCGCGATCGACGTGAAGCATCCGAACGGTGCGACGCTGCGTCCGTCCAGCCGTACTGTCGTGTCGCGGCACGAGGGGAAGCGGTCACCCCGGAGTATCTTCAGGGAGACCAAACCTCTGGCCAAGGGAACCGAATGAGCGAGCGAACAAAAAGCAGAGCCGAGATTCTCGCTCAGACCGGAGCCGAGCGGAGCGAGGTGGAGGCTTGAGCGAGATCGGCGTCATCGACACGATCGCCCGCGGGCTGGTCGCGGAGCTGCCGGCCGGGTGGCGCGAGGTGACCGCGGTCTACCGCGCGACGTCGTCGTACGCCGAACTGGACGCGGACGTGGACGGCGCGCAGGTGGAGGTGCTGCCGGAGGGGCTCGAGGACCACTTCGAGGAGCTGCGGCGGGAGATGTACCGCCCGGGCAAGGGCACGTGGCTGACGGCTCAGCTGACCATCACCTCCACCGGCCACTTCTCCACCGACTTCGACTACGACGGCAGGCCGAACTGGTCGATCCCGGTGGACGAAGGCATCTACGCGGCGGACCTGTCGGTCTTTCCCCGGGACGACGAGAACGTGCCGGACTGGATGCGCCGTTAATTAGGTGGCGAGGGCAGGCGGGCGCTGGTAGCGTCGCGGACCTGTCTTTTTCGGGATCGAATCGAACCGGATGGATCTGCTCCGGGGCGGGACCCAGCTTACGATTCGAGGCTCTTCTCCGATGGCCGAACCTGAGTTAGCGACCGAACGCGCCTACCTGTCCGCCGCCCGCACCGCACTGCGCTCGATGTACGCCGAGGTCGTGGACCGTGAGGTCCAGACCATCGGCGGCGAGGACAACGACGAGCGTTTCACCAACGAGGCCAACCAGCGGGCCAAGCAGATGCGTACGCACGCGCTGCTGGACCTGCCCGACGTACCGCTGTTCTTCGGCCGGCTCGACTACGAGCGCGGCACCATCGAAGGGCACGACCAGATCTACATCGGCCGCCGGCACGTCCACGACGGCACCGGCGTACCGCTGGTGATCGACTGGCGCGCACCCGTGTCGGTGCCGTTCTACCGTGCGACCACGGGCGATCGGCAACAAGTGCTGATGCGCCGCCGGTACGGGTTCTCGGACACACGATCAGGCACAGCTGACCTGACCGGTTTCGAGGACGAGTCGCTGACGGCGGTCGTGGAGACCGACCAGGCGGACGCGTTCCTGCGCGCCGAGATCGAGCGCCCGCGGACCGGCCCGATGCGTGACATCGTCGCCACCATCCAGCCCGAGCAGGACGACCTGGTCCGCGCGCCGCTGCACCCGAGCGTCTGCGTGCAGGGAGCGCCCGGCACCGGGAAGCCCCGCCCCGGAGCAACACACACTACCCGCCGTCGCCCGGCTTGGCGACCCAGTGTGGACGTTTCCGCAGGTCAGACGCCAGAAGGACCCCTCAGCCGTGCAAGCTGAGGGGTCCTTCTGGGGAGCGCGTCAGGGGGCAAGTAGAGCCTTGACGAGGAAGTACGCCGACATGCCGCCGATGATCACCAGGCAGGCCCAGAACGCGAACACGAGGCGGGGCGACTCGCGACCGGCCGCCTTTGCCTCGCTGGCGTCGCGGTATTCGTCCATCTGCGCGCGGGTGATCGCCTCCCCGATATCTAGCGCTTTCCCTTGTGTCCTTGGGGTTCCAGCCGGGGTGATGATCCGGCTAGGTGGCTTGGTCGGCTGGCCCATGGTGAGCCCAAACGACAGGGTGCGCGCAGCGTCGCTCATCACCGGCTTGTCTTCCTTGCGTGCCATGTGTTGCCCTCCGTTTGGAACGTGCTTACGACCGCAACCGTCGCGCGACGCGAACGGCTAGCAGACCAATGGTACCGATGACCACGATGGGTACGGGGGCGGCCACCATGCAGGACGACGTTTTGCGGTGGTCGGTGTTTCCTTTGTGGTTCTTACCGGCTGCCTTGTCTTTGTATTCCTTGTATTCGCTCATTAGAACCTCTGTCTACTGGGTGTTATCCGATTCACCAACTGGGGTTTGCCAAGTGATATACGAAGATTGTGCGTCTGTCACGCCGCCGTGAGCGGCTGCAAGTTCATTCACCATTCGGACCGGAACGGCGAGGTACCAACCGTCCGCGCCCAAGTAGGGTTGCCAGCTTTCGGGAAGGTCACCAACGGTTGATACCTCCGAGATATCAACCGTCATTGAGTCGGGATTGAACAATCCCTCAGGCGTGAGGCGCTGAAGCCATGCGAAACCATCGTCGCAGAATATCCAGCCTTGCTGTAATGCTGTCATCGTGCTCGTAGCGCTTCCGCGAGTTCTTGGACGGCATCACGCTTGCGCTCTTTCGGGGGGACGGCTTGATACACACGCTGCGCCAAGCCGTGCACGACTCTGCTCGTCTCAGTGGCCAGCAATTGGCGAGCTTGGATGACGCCGGTTTCTATATCTTTGCTCTGCACGGCACCCCATGCGCGGTGCATATCCAGTTGGGCGCGCCACCGCTTAGCAGCGTCGGGAAGTTTCTCGGCTTCTTTCTGGATTGCTTCGGCTTTCGCGACTTCACCGAGAGCCGTATAGGTCCAGCTAGCGGCGATAGCCAGACGCCAACCAGGCATGGAGAAAATCGAGCTTGAGTCTTGTTCCTGCGCAAGTTCTAGCGATCTATAGGCGGAACCTAATGCCCGATTTGCTGATTGCGCATCGCCTCGACTGGCGAAAACGTGAGCCTGTGCCGCGTGAGCTTCTATCACAGCAGCCGACGACCCTCCGAACGCTATAGGTAGCTCGGTGGAATGCAGCACTTCAGTACCCTCGCCCCCTTCGTAGAAAATCCGGTAAGCGAGTCGTGCGCGACTCCAAGCGCGTAGGTCCTTATCCCCGGAGTGATCGGCCAATTTGACCGCTGTCTGATACCAGCGTTTCGCCGTGACGACATCTCCGAGACTCGCGACTGATGATCCGTAAACCATTGCAAGGCGAACCCCATGCCTCCCGCGTAACTGTGGATTTGCGGAAAGCACCATTAGGTCCCCTACGGCACGCGATGACAATTCGGACAGCGGCTCCGTCATAAACCCTCTGCCGTACGCGGTGACGATACCTTCCCACTCATCGGCGTCCGGCGAAAGGCTAGCCGCACGGTCAAGCGAATGACGGAGGGTTTCAGCGACCACATTGGGAGCGATCGCACCAACGCTAGTAAGTGTTCCAAGCGCCTTTATCAAAGTGCGGCGGTACACCTCGTCATCATCTCCTAAGCGTTCCAGCTCCGCGAACAAGCCCGCTGTTTTGAGAGCCTTATCGACTGCTTGGGCGAACGCTGCCGTGGGCTTTCGCACCCCGGTTTCTACGTGCCCAATGAAGGCACGCGAAAGGTAGGTAAGACTCGACAGTTGCCTAATGCTCAACTGTTGCGAGTTGCGTACCGACCTCAGCGCTTCACCGAAGCTCGCATTCATGTACCCATCATCCCTTGCTTGTACGGCCAATGCACACACTGCCGGTGATTTGTAGACAAGCTGTAGACGCCTGAGTACTGGTCAGGAAGGCATCCCACCTACCAGGCTACTCACTCACCGGATACATCGTCGACACAGTCAGTGACGAACCAGGCCGTGACCAGCGCGGACCCGGTCGAGACAGGGGAGGCCACGAACCATGACAGGCGGCGCAGCAAGGCTGAGACAGTGCCACCGCTCTAGGCGTGGAGTCGAGTGGAAATGATCACCGGCAGAAGGCGGGTCCGCGTGTGGTTTGGGACGAATTCGATTGCCGACCACGTCGCATGTTCGGATTTGGCCGCCACGTATGAGAGGGCAATGCGTCGGCGTTTCCCGTCATTGCGGGTAACGAATGAGCCACTTCCGGACCTGCCAGACCCCAGCACCCTGCTACCGCTGCCGTGAGCCATGGGTTTGCAGACATTCTCAATCAAGTAGCTGTGTTTCTGGCCTTCTGCGGAACAGGCTTTGTTCTAGCCGCCGCATGGGTGCTGCACAAACGCAGTCGATCATGAACCAAACTCACGGGGCCTCAAAATGAATGACGAACTGAAACCGATAGTAGTCGGCTACGTGCAGCATCGGCCGATGATATCTCCTACAGAAATGTTTGAGATTCAGGGCAAAATTATTAGGCATGCACTATCCAAAGGGTTGGAAGTCGGGGCGCTTTTCATCGAGAGGGAAGCGATGAGTCAGAGCGCATTCGACTCCGCTTTTGCAAAGCTGGACACCTACGGACCGCGCTACCTGATCATTCCCGGTATTGACCATCTCGACCATATCGGCGGGAGTGAACCACTAGCGGTGGTCGCCGACCTGACCGCCCGTGGAATTGAGGTGCTCATTGTTGCCTGAAATGTTCGCGACCTACACCCGACCCGACGGCGGGACCACGTCAGACAACAAGTCACCTAAAGCGTTCGTCGCAATCTACTTGCAAGAGCAGAAGGAAACGACGCCGAAGGAAATGGAGTTGATCGTCCAGCGCATGGAGAGGTTCGCGGAATCACACGCACTAGCTGTAACCGAGACATTTATCGAGCCGTTAAATACCCGCCCACATGCTGTAGCACACAGGGCGATGGTGACGAGTCTTCGGGGACGCCGGAAAAGGTACCTGATCATTCCAGGCGTCCACCATTTCGCGAACCTTGGCAAGAATCCCCTTGCCGTACTGGGGGACCTAAAAGCTTTCGACGTAGAGGTGTTGATTGCCGGACACGTCGAATAGACCCGTCAGGGTGATTGGTGAGCAATGGGAGGGGGCGAGCCTTCCAGTTGCCCGATTACACCTGACGTCGGCGGGGCGCGCGTGGTGTGACCATTCCGCCCATACGGAAAAGAGAACCACGCCCGCCCCGCCGTATCCAAGCCACAATTTCCCCGCTCGCGGTCAACCCTAGTTACGACCCCTCACAGCGAGCGGGGGAATTGTGAAAACCCGGCGTTCCCCGTGTGCCCGAGCACACAGGGAACGCCGGACCTAACAACTGAATAGCTTTCATGTATAGCGCGATTCCGTGGCCGCAACCCACTGGGACATACCGTAATCATTCGGACACTCCCAGTAGGCGGCCGGTCGGAGTCGCGCTTTTTCGATTAACGATTAACCCCGTTGCCGTTGGCAACCGCACGCGCGAATGCACGTGCACTTGCCGGTGCATCCGCGTGAGCGGTGAGCGTGAAAACGGGTTATCCACAAGGGTTCTGACGCTGTCGGCCGGTCTGTGCTGCACTGGTTGCCAGTGGCCCATAAGTCCTTGACACAAGCGTGTATGGCCTTTTGCAGCTTGATGCAACGGCAAACGCTTGATTGCCAGGGTTGCCGGGGGCAATGATGGTTGGTCCCGCGAGACGATTGGAGGTGGTTGGTTGAGAAACGGTCAGCATGTGCGGTTCGCGACTCGTTGCGCGTGTGGTGCGCAGAAAGAGCGTGGCCGGACTAGCTGCAAGAAATGCGCTCGCCGTGTTCGGTTCTGGCGTGCGGAAGATTGTCGGTAAGCCTCACTCCGGCAATCAACGGGGTCGCCCTCTCTCTCACCCAAGGAGATCGAGAGGGGGTGATGAACACTGCAAATATCATTGTCGCTGGTTTTGGCGTTCGGGATCATGGTTGTCCTGCTGATCCGTTTCGGTGGCCTTAGGGTCCTCCACGCGATTATCTGCACGCTGTTCGGGTTTCTGCTTGCAGCAACCTGGCTTGCGCCGCAGATTCAGCAGTTCCTGACGAACCTGCCGGGCGCTGGTAAGTAGCTGACAATAGGTCGGGTCCGGTCTTTCGGGGTGGAGTATTTCTATTCCCGGACCCGGCCACCCCGGCAGGGCAAAAAAGTTTTTCTTATGCCCCAGGCCGGCTGACGACAACCATTTTCATTAAGCGATTAGAAGGGAGTACCGCATGAACCCAATTATCCGTGTTTAACACATTGGTGGTGACCTGTTTTTTGAACGTCCCTTCTGTACCTCGTATGACGCTTTATGACATTGACGAGGCCCGCGCCCGATTTGAGGCGACCCTTCGCGTGGGCCCGATTGACGACCTTTTCCGTGCGGCGGTTCTGTCGTCGTGCGACGTTCCCGATCTCGTGAATGAGGTCTACCGGCTTCGGGCCAAGTGGCAGATTCTGCAGGCTGCCTGCCTTGCCGGTTTGGGTATGGCGGTTGAGAACGACCCTCGACCGCTCGACATGTGGTTTGCGGATTCCCCGTGGGTATTCGTGACAGATGCGCTGCCGATGCCTCCGGGTTTTCACCCGCTGGCACAGGTCATTCCTGCGCGGCGGTGGGGTGGTCAGTCCCTTTGATGCGCAGACGGAATTACCGTGGCGCGGCCTCTCCCTATGGGAGGGGCCGCCCCGGCCGCCATGGCCGGAGAGACGAAATGTGGATCGTTCCCGTCCGTCAAGGCGGAGACGTGTTCTATGTGGGCGACGAATTCTTTCGCGCTCTCTGGCGTTACCGCGCCGAGCTCGCGCCCGTGTATTGGCTCATCGGGTGCATGGTCGGCGGTGCATGGCTGCACGCGTCCGGGCCGAATTGGTGGCCTTTCCCTGTAGTGGCCGGACTCACTGGATTGGTGTTACTCACCTTCCGGCCTGCCGCATTGGTCAGCCGTTATCCGTTGCTCACTCGGTGGCGGGTCCGGCTATGGGGAACCGGATTCATTCTGTCCGTTTCCGTGTGGCTGACCATTGCAACCATCATCGGCCCGACAGCCGGGAAAATGGAACTGATTGCCTTGCTGGCAACGGCGGGATTCGCGGTGCCGTGGATTTGGCGGGAGGACCGGCGACGCCTGACAAAGGTGCGCATTCTGCGGGACCGGTTCCCCGATACCGCCGACGCTGCCGGACTCACCGGCGCAAAGATGCTGTCCGCGATTCTCGACAAATGGGGCTGGACCGCGAGAATCAAGCTCCGACGCGGCCAGCACTGGACCGACGCAATCAACGCACTACCCAAACTGGAATCGGCATTCGGCGCAAGGAACGGATCATTGCGCGTCGAGCCCGTCAATGACGATGCCGGATCGCTCACCCTGCGCATGGTCGAGATTGACCCCCACTCGCAACCAATCGAATGGGCACCCCGACCGGGGAAACGCAACCAGTCGATCACGCAACCGCTCACGGTCGGCGTTTTCGAAGACGGTTCCGATATCTCGGTGTCGTTCCTGCGCAAACACGTTCTGATCGGTGGCGCAACCGATTCGGGCAAGTCTGGCCTGTTGAATGTGATCCTTGCCCGCCTCGCGGAATGCGGCGACGTCGCGTTGTGGGGAATCGACCTGAAAGAAGGGATGGAACTCGCGCCCTGGTCGAGAGTCCTCGATCGGCCAGTGGCAACCAGTAATGACACTGCGGAAGAATTGCTGGCCGCGGGAGTCGAGGAATTGGAAAAGCGCGCGAATTTTTTAATGGCCTCCGGCCGGCGTGAGTGGGATCCGAAATTCGACGCGCCCGCGCTATTCATTATCATTGACGAATACGCGGAACTCTCAAAGAAGGCACAGAAGCTCGCGGATTCGATCGCACGGCGTGGCCGCGCGCTGTGTGTGAACCTGATTATTGCGACCCAGCGGCCGACTCAGAAAGCGATGGGTGAAGGTTCGGCGCTACGGTCGCAAATGAATATCCGGTTCTGTCTCCGGGTGAACGAGCGTCCCGACGTGGATTTGATTCTCGGCGCGGGGAAACTCACGGCCGGTTGGGACACAACAATGTTCGACGGACCGGGGAAATTCCTCGTGTCCGGACCGGGGTTGGACACTCCCCGGCGCGGTCGCGCCTACCGGATCACGGACGGCGAAGTCAGGGTGACGGCCGACCAGCACGCCCGCCATGCCGACACAGGACCGGCCGGAGGCTCTGAGAGCCGTTCTGACGGCCGTTCAGGGGGTCAGGGGTCCAACGGGTCACCCGCAGGTGTCTCAGGCCCGGAAATGGCGCTCTGGGCAGCGTTGAACGACGCTCCGGCCGAAGGCGTCTCCGTGGCCGATCTCCGTGCCGTGACCGGGCACGGCAAGACCCAGCTCTACCGGCGTTTGAACGCACTCAAGGCACAGCAGCAGGCCGAACAGGTCGGGCGCGGTCTGTGGCGCTCTGCCCGCGCCGACACGGCCACTCAGGGCCAGCAGGAAGGCGACCCCGAATCTCACCCTGAGTGATCGTTCCACGGTAGTTCCAAAGTTCCAGAATCTCGCGCGCGCCCGCACGTTGAGGCACACGTTCGGAACTTTGGAACTACCCGTGCACACTCCCTGCACGACCACGCACGGTGACGACCACCGGAGGCAGTGGCGGGCGGGGTGGCTGGGCCACCGCGAGGGGGTACACACGATGGCCCAGCCGTTGCCACACGCAACGAACCGGCGGTGACACCAGCCGTTGAACGCGTGCGGCAAAAAGAATCTTATCGCGGTGCGACCAACAAAGCACATTGGAGGCGATAACCAACGCCAACCCGTAAACAACCCATCAGCCCCGCCGAATCGACGGCGAGAAAGGAGAAAGCCACACCAACCAGCCAACCCACAACCAAGGAATTGATGCGCGCACGATTGGAGGCAATGGCGCAACCCCGCGATTCCGATAATCCGGCGGTAGCGGAATTGCGCGCAGCCTTGCGCGATCCGGTCCTTATGGCCGGAGTCGTGGACGAGATCGCCGACACTTGGGATTTCACCCCCGAACAACTGGACACGCTCGCCGTCCTGCTCCGGCGACCTAACAGCTACCGGAAGCCCACCACTACCTAGACACAGAAAGCGCGGAACCCCAGCCAATCTATCCGGCTGGGGTTCCGCGCTATTTATAGTCGATCAGGTTTCGCTCTGCTATTGATCAGGTGTTTCGGGTCTGCCGCCTAATCTACGTACACAATATCAAGCTTGTGCTTAGGTTCGATATGAACCCCGTTGGGGTCGAATCCGCTTCCGCGCCGTCCGGTCGGGAGAATGGTTACCGTCAGCAGCCGGTCAATGATGATTCGCTTATTCGCGACCGGGAGAGCCTCAAATGTGGCGATCGGGTCAACAGCGTTAATGATGTAGGCCAGCGGGTCAGACGAAACCGACGCATTCAAGGCTTCATCAATTTCCGCAATACGCGCCATGCCCGCTTTTGTCCCGGCTTGGACCTGACGACGGGTCCGCAGCTTCAATACTTCATCTGCTGCCAACTGGTCGAGCGCGTCACGAATGCCGGTCCGCTCGGAGCGCAACGCGACCGCGTCAATTTCCGGTGCCGGTTCCTGCAACAACTCGTATGCCTTCGGGTGAGTGAACGCAGCGAATAGCCGTGACTGCACGAACCTGTCCGTATGGGCGACATTGCGGGTCAGGTGGTTACGTGCCTTGCAGCAGTAGCGGGGCAGCCTGCCCGCAACCGTGACCTTCATCCTTACCGGCTTATCGGCATCCGGCGCGAATCCCTGCGCGTCAAGAGGTGTGCATTTGCCGCAACGGTAAACGCCGGTCCCCATCCATTTCTCAGCCGGACCGCCCGGATTGGTGACCCGGTCGGGGTCCGTCAGTTTCAGTACTACCGCCTCGAATACTTCACGCGGAATGATCTCCGGCCACACCGCTTTAACGCCGTCGAGGATTTCACCCTGAAACTTCATCAGTCCGGCATTACGCGGCCGGATCAGAATATCTTTCAAGACTTCCGCCGACCATGGCGCACCCGACACCGTGGACACGTCACTGTCTCGCAGTTCTTCGGCCATGCTCGCGAGGCTCACACCTTGCAAAGCGCGGTACGAAAGATCCTCGATAATGTCATACTCGAAATCAATCGGGGTTTCACCAGCGCTACACGTCCGGCCGCCATGAAACGGGCAAACATACAAATCGTGATCCTCGCCGTCCGGAACCTTTGGCGCACCACCGCAGAAACCAAAGGGACGCTTGCCCCCGCCGAACCTGCCCGCTCTCGCCTGCCGCTCTCGCGCATTGGAAACCCGCCGCGCGGTATCCCGCGACGACTTGTTAGCAACCAGCACCCGAATTTCGGCGTCGAAATTGTCGCGCCCCTTTTCCAACCGCAGAGAGCCAGTGACGGACTCGACCCGAATCGGATAGGGCGAATGCTCGACCAAATCAATCAAATCTTGCAAGTCCCGTGAATCACGGAACGCGCGGTCAAGATCGAGCGCGATCAAAACGGTTGCGCGGCCAGCGGCTAAATCGTCCATCGCCTCCCGCAGGTCCGGCCGCCACACCCGATACTCACGCCGACCATCCGGCAACGTGACAAGGCGCGTCTTATACGCCGACAGCCGGGGATTCTTAATAACCTTCCACACAACACAACCCAGTTCATCGGATTTCTGTTCCATCCGGAAAATCTGATCACCCAACGCCGCCGGAATACCCTCGTCCGTCAGGTCGAGATCCTCGCGGTTATCCGACAGCCGACCCAAAAGAATCGACCGCTCACGCCCATCAGCCCCAGTCAGGTACTCCACGGTGCCCATCCTCTCTCACCTACCGCTCAGCCTATGTGCTCTAACCCGGTGTGGGGCAAGACGGCGGTCGGCCTGCACCGCGTCGCGTACCTGCTCTACACCGAGCGCGAGCGGCTCGGCCGCGGCGGCGTCGTGATCGTCGGGCCGAACAAGTCGTTCCTGTCCTACATCCGCAAGGTCCTGCCCGCGCTGGGCGAGGTCGACGTCCGGCAGATCACGATCGACGAGCTGCTGACGCGGCCCGCGGCCGCAACCGACGAGCCGGCCGCCGAGGCGCTGAAGGGCGACGCCCGGATGGCCGACGTACTCCGCCGTGCGCTCTGGTCGTACGTCGGTACACCGACCGCGGGAGTCCTGTACAGCAAGGGATCCCGGCGGTACCGCGTGCACGAGTACGAGGTGGTCGACATCGTGTCGGACCTGCGCGAGTCGACCCGGTACGCGCCCGGCCGGAACGCGCTCGCGCAGCGGATCGCGCACGTCGTACTGGTCCGGATGGAGGAGCGCGCCGAGTCCCCGGACGACCGCGTACAGGACGCGGTGGCCCGGTCGAAGCCGGTGAAGGAGATGCTGGACGCGGTCTGGCCGCGCGTCGTACCGGAGCAGATCCTGCACCGGCTGTTCGCCGACCCGGAGTTTCTGGCCGCGGCCGCGCCGGACCTCACGGACGAGGAGCGTACGGCGCTGCTGTGGCCGAAGCCGGCCCGCTCGTGGAAGTCGGCGAAGTGGTCGTTCGCGGACACGGTCCTGCTCGACGAGCTCGAGGACCTGATCGAGCGCCGTACCGGATCGCTCGGGCATCTGGTCCTGGACGAGGCGCAGGACCTGTCGGCGATGCAGCTGCGGGCGCTCGGCCGCCGGTGCCGGAGCGGGTCCGCGACGGTGCTCGGTGACCTCGCGCAGGCGACGACGGCGTGGGCCGCGGGTCCGTGGGACCGGGTGCTCGGGCATCTCGGCAAGGACGACGGCATGGTCGCCGAGCTGGACCGGGGGTTCCGGGTGCCGGAGCAGATCATCAACTTCGCTGCGAAGCTGCTGCCCGCGATCGCGCCGACGCTGAGCAAGCCCACCGGGGTCCGCACGGTCGCGAACGCGTTGAGCATCGTGCGCGCCGACGGGTCGACGTACCAGGACCAGATCGTCGCCGAGTGCCGGACCGCGCTGGCCGGGGAAGGTTCGGTGGCGCTGATCGCCGCGGACGACCAGGTCGCCGAGCTGCGGGACGCGCTGACCGCGGCCGGGCTGCAGGCCGCGCTGCTCGGCGAGACCGAGGACGAGATCGACACCGTCCGGCTGGTCTGCGTACCGGCGACGCTGGCGAAGGGCCTGGAGTTCGACTCCGTCGTGGTGGCCGAGCCCGCCCACATCGTCGCCGCCGAGCCACGCGGCCTGCACCGGCTGTACGTCGTACTGACCCGGGCGGTCAGCCGCCTGCAGATCGTCCACGCCGAACCGCTGCCGAGTGCCCTCGCCTGATCCTCGCCCAGCGCTAAGGTCCAGGCATGAGCGTCTTGGTCGTCGTCGCGGTGCTCGCGATCGTGCTGGTCGTGGCCGGGGTCGTCTGGGGGATCGTCGCGCTGGTTCGCCGGCAGGCGTACATCCGCTCGATCCGGGAGCGCGGCTGGAACTTCGTGAACACCCCGACGTGGGATTCCGTGGCGCGGTTGAGCAACCCGCCGTTCGGCATCGGCTTCGACCGGAAGCCGGACGACCAGATCAGCGGGGTGACCGCGGCCGGGCGGTCGTTCCAGGTGATCGAGTACAAGTCGCCGTACTGGTCCGGCTGGGTCGGCATGGTGACGCTGTCTCGCCGGCTGCCCGAGCTGTGGATCACCGGCGGCGAGACCACCCCGCGGTACGGCGTCCTCGCGCAGGCGGTGCCCGCGCCGCCGCAGCTCGGACCCGGGTGGCAGGTCGGCACGATGGATCCGGCGTACGCGCAGGAGACGATGTCGCCGCAGTTGTGCCGGCAGCTGACCGCCCTCGCCGCGGGGCAACCCGGCGTGAACCTCAGCATCGACGGCGACCAGGTCGTCGTCCTCGATCCGCCGCGGAAGGACCTCGACCGGCTCGCGCCCTGGCTGGAGCAGCTCGGTGCGATCGCGACCTCGATCGACAGTACGCCGCTGGACCGGTGGATCCAGCCGGAGCCGGCGCGGCGGCTGACGTTCTACCACCACCCGGACTGGAACTGGATCGGCGTCGACGACAGCCTGCTGCAGTTCGCGCCGGTTCAGCGCGGCGGATCCAACCACCGCACCTCGGATGTGGTGCGCGGCCGGGACGGCGACGGGCCGCCGTTCGTCGCGTTCGAGCACCACTGGACGACGACCCGCACGGAGTCGTACACCGACAGCAACGGCAACACGCAGACCCGGACCGTCACCGAGCACCACTCCGAGCCGGTCCTGGGGTTCCAGCTGCCGGTCCGGATGCCGCCGCTGACCGTCGGGCGCAAGGGGCTGAGCAGGGGCATCGAGTTCGAGAGCGCGGCGTTCAACAAGCAGTTCGCGGTCTTCGCGCAGGACGCGAAGTACGCGTACGACGTGATCCACCCGCGGCAGATGGAGTACCTGATGGCGGCGCAGGGCAGGCCGTTCCGGATCGAGCAGGACTGGGTCTGGTTCTCGCCGGGGGAGCACAGCCAGCCGGCGATCGCGCACTGCTCGCTGTACCTGCGCGGCTTCCTCGGCCGGGTGCCGCGATTCGTCTGGCGCAACCTCGGCCTCCCGGACACGCCGTACCCGGCGATCGAGAGCACGCCCGTGGGCTAGCTCGAGTCTCCCGGCGGGAATGCGGTTGCCTTGAACGTGGTTGGATTCCGGCGTGTTGAATCAACGAACCGTCGTCATTTTCGGCGCCAGCGGTGACCTGAGCTCGCGGCTGTTGCTGCCCGGACTGGGCAGCCTGCTCGCCGGGCCGCGCGCCACGAGCGTACGGATCATCGGGACCGGCCGGTCGCCGCTCGCTCCGGACGAGTGGACCGGCAGGGTGCAGGCCGCCTTCGGCCACGACCTCAGCCCGGCTGCGGCCGAGACGCTGGCGACCACGCAGTACGTCGCCGGTGACCCGACGGATCCGGCGCACCTGCGGGCGCTGCTCGAGCTGGCCGGTCCGGCGCCGGTGTTGTACTTCTCGCTGCCGCCGGCCGTGACCACCGCGATCGTGCAGACCCTCCAAGGCATCGACCTGCCCGCCGGTACGGAGCTCGCGTTCGAGAAGCCGTTCGGGACCGACGCCGCGTCCGCCGCCGAGCTGAACAAGCTGGTCGGCACGCTCGTCCCCGAGGAGAACGTGCACCGCGTCGACCACTTCCTCGGCCGGACCGCGGTGCTGAACCTGATCGGCCTCCGGTTCGCGAACCGGCTGTTCGAGCCGGTCTGGAACGCCGAGCACATCGAGAGCATCGAGATCGTGTACGACGAGACCCTCGGGCTCGAAGGCCGCGCGCAGTACTACGACAACGCCGGCGCGCTCGTCGACATGATCCAGAGTCATCTGCTACTGGTTCTCGCGCTGCTCGCGATGGACGCGCCGGCGACGATGGACGCGGTCGAGGTCCGGAGCGAGATGGCTCGCGCGCTCCGGAGCACGCAGCTGTACGGGTCGACGCCGGAGGCGAGCCGGCGGGCGCGGTACACGGCCGGCGGCAGCGTTCCGTCGTACGCCGACGAGGCCGGGGTGGATCCGGGGCGGGAGACCGAGACGCTGGCGGAGGTGACCGTCGAGGTGGACACGAACCGCTGGGCGGGTGTGCCGATCACGCTGCGGTCCGGGAAGGCGCTCGGGGTTGCGCGCAAGGAGATCGTGGTCAAGTTCAAGCCGCTGCGGCATCTGCCGTCCGGCTTGCACGGCAGTCGCGACGGGGAGACGTTGCGGATCGGTCTGAATCCGGGGGAGTTGTCGCTGTCGGTTCCGGCGCTCGGGGTCGACGGGCCGTACACGATGGGTCAGGTGTTCCTGGACGCGACGCTGCCGTCGTCGCCGGTGCTGCCGTACGGCGAAGTACTGAACGGGATCCTGCGGGGAGACCCGCTGCTGTCGGTCCGGGGTGACGTGGCCGAGCGGTGCTGGGAGATCGTGGAGCCGGTGCTGGACGCATGGCGGAGCGGCGAGGTGCCGCTGGAGGAGTACGAGGCGGGCTCGGACGGTCCGTCCCACTGGGCCAGTTTCGCACAGAATATTGACAAGGTTAAGTAATAGTTCCAATATCCTATCCGATTCGGTTCTCCGGTTTCGCCGAGAAGAAGAGGTCACCGCCATGACCAGATCCGTTCGGACCATGATTCGGGGCAGGGTGTTACGAGCCGCGGTTGCGGGGCTCGTGGTCGCCGGGCTGCTGCCGGCAGGTTTGAGTACGTCGTCAGCAGCACCGGCCACCACGACAAACACCACGGCCACCGCGGCTCCGCTGTCCGGGCCTGCGGGGGACAAGGCCGCCAAGCCCTACATGGGCTGGAGCAGCTACAGCATGCAGGTCTTCAACCCGAACGGCAGCAGCTGGATCACCGCCGACCAGCTGATCAAGCAGTCCGACGCGATGCACGCGAAGCTGCAGCCGTACGGGTACAACTACCTCAACATCGACGCCGGCTGGAACGACGGCATCGACGCGTACGGCCGTCCCACACCGAGCAAGAAGCTCTATCCGAACGGCCTGCAGGCGGTCTTCGACCACATCCACGCGAACGGCCAGAAGGTCGGCCTGTACGCGATCCCCGGCGTCAGCAAGTCCGTCATCGACGCCAAGCTGCCGATCTACGGCGCGCCCGGGTGCACCACCGCCGACCTGCCGGTGCAGCCGCTGCAGAAGGCGGACTACTGGGGGATCGGCTACCGCCTCGACTTCTCGAAGCCGTGCGCGCAGAAGTACATCGACTCGATCGCCGACCTGTTCGGCTCCTGGGGTCTCGACTTCCTCAAGTTCGACAGCGTGACGCCGGGTTCCGGGATCAGCGACCTGTCGCTGGACGCGCGGGACGACGTGAAGGCGTGGTCGCAGGCGCTGGCCCGGCACAAGATCTGGTTCGAGCTGTCCTGGGCGCTCGACATCAACTACGCCGACACCTGGAAGCAGTACGCCAACGGCTGGCGGATCGACTGGGACGTCGAGTGCTACTGCACGGGTACGGCGCTGACCGCCTGGCCGAACATCAACCGGCTGTTCCCGAAGCTCGCCGAATGGTGGCGGCACGCGGGGCCGGGCGGCTGGAACGACCTCGACTCGCTCGACGTCGGCAACGGCTCGATGGACGGCATGACCAAGGACGAACGGCGTACGGCGGCAACGCTGTGGGCGGTGTCCGCGGCGCCGATGTCCATCGGCAACGACATGACCAACCTGGACTCGTACGGCCTCAGCCTGCTGACCAACCCCGAGGTGATCGCGGTCGACCAGGGCCGGGCGTCCGGCGCACCCGGTGTCCACGAAGTCCAACCGGCAGGTGTGGTTCGCGCTGAACGCGGACAACTCGTACACCGTGGCCCTGTTCAACCTCGGCCAGACCGACGCCGACATGACGGTGAACTTCGCGGACCTCGGCCTGAACGGCGCCGCGAAGGTCCGCGACCTGTGGGCCCGCAAGGACGTCGGCACGTACGCGTCCAGCTACACGGCGAGCCAGGTACCGATCCACGGCGCGCGGCTGTTCAAGGTCACGCCGCAGAAGAACTCCGCGATCAGCGTGAACGACGACGACCTGCGGGTCACGTACGACGGCGCATGGCAGCGGAACAACAACTACGAAGTACCCGCCGTCTCGCAGGCGCTGACCGTCGGCGTGACGGATTCGAAGACCGCTGCCGCGAAGACGCTCGACCTGCCGACCCGGACGGTGCAGGTCAACAACAACGACCCGGGCATCGTCTACACCGGCAACTGGAACTACAGCTCCGGACGTGGGCTCGGCGACTACCAGGACGACGTGCAGTGGACGGAGACGAACGGCGACGCGTTCTCGTACCAGTTCGTCGGCACCGGGGTGGACTACGTGACCGAGACCGACCCGGGGCAGGGCGACGTCGACATCTACATCGACGGCCAGCTCAAGCAGACCGTGAGTACGTACCTGGATCCGTCGCAGGGGCACAACAAACCCCAGCAGGTCGTGTACAGCGTCTCGGACCTGCCGAACGGCAGCCACACGATCCGGGCTGTGAAGAAGTCCGGCCAGTTCATGCTGCTGGACAAGCTGAACATCCGGCAGGAGAGCCTGCTGAACCCGGACACCGCGGCGTTCGACAAGAACGCGCCGGCCGACGTGAACGTGACCCTCGGGCGGGACCCGGGTGAACTCGACGGCATCGCGAACGCCGGCAAGGATCTCGTGAAGGGCACCGACTACACCGTCAACGGGAACGTCGTCACGATCGGCAAGGCGTACCTCGCGACGCTGCCGGTCGGGAACGCGGCGCTCGACGTACGGTTCCGCGGCGACTACCGCGACGACATCCACGCCACCAAGGACGACGGGGCATCGGTCAGCCTGACGTTCACCGGTACGAGGGTCGACTGGAGTACGGCGCTCGCACCGGATCAGGGTGACGCCGACGTGTACGTCGACGGCAAGCTGGTGCAGCGGGTGAACCTGCACAATGACGTCCGGGTGACGAACCGGACGGTGTTCAGTGCGACCGGGCTCAAGAACGGGCAGCACGTGCTCAAGATCGTCAAGGTGAACGGTGACGTTCTCCGCAACGACGCGATCCGCTACACGATCGCCAAGTAGGTCGCAAGTTCTCGGGGAACAACCGGGGGTCCACCCCGCGACGCCTCCCCGCCCCCGAGCGAAGCGAGGGGGCGGGGCCCCTGGTTGTTCCCTGAGTCACATCGCTCTGACTGACTGATCAGTCAGTCACTTGTTAACCTTGCCGGGGGGATCGAGCGCGCATCCCTGACGACCGAGTGAGGTGCCGCCTATGTCTTTGAGTGATCTGACCATCCCGCGCCGCCGCGGCCGACGACGGGAAGACTCCCGGCTGGCCGACCATGTCGACCGGCTCGGTGAGGAACATCCGCCGATCCCGCTGGGCGGCGTCGACTACACGATGCAGAAGCCGGGCCTGCTGGCTGAGCGGTTCGGCCCGGTGCTGGCCTACATGACCCGCGTCGAGCTCGAGGTCGAGCGGAATGTGCTCGAGCTGAACATCATGCTGCCCGATCCGCCGGAGGTGGATCGGCACTTCTACGCGGACGTGTGGATGCCGCAGGAGACCCGGCACGGGCAGATCCTGGACAAGCTCCAGGACCTGCTCGGCGTCGAGCCGCACGAGCCGAACCTCGACGAGGTGTCGTTCAGCCTCAAGCTGCTGGGCGCGCTCGGCAAGGTGCCGGGAGTCCAGGACATCAGCCGGATGCTGTACTACCTGACCGGACTGGCCACCGAGCGGTCCGCGGTCCTTGCCTACAACAGGTTCCACGCCGGGCTGGTCGACCTCGGCGAGCGCGCCATCGCCGCCACGGTGGTCGCGCCGATCCGCCGCCAGGAGCCCGGCCACTTCGCGTACTACCAGATGGCCTCGCAGCAGCTGTGGGACCAGCTGTCGGGGTGGCAGAAGTGGCTGACGCGCGGGCTGCGGAAGCGTACGTTCGAAGTGGTAGGGGCCTACAACAAGCTTCAGGTCACCCAGTTCGGGGACGTGATGGACAAGCTGAAGATGAGCGACGGCGGCGAGGCGGAGCTGCGCAAGTACGCCGAGCAGGTCGGGCGCGCCGAACACGATCTGTTGTGGGCACACCGCCGCGGGCTGAAGGTGCCGGACTACGTCTTCAAGTCCCTGA
This sequence comes from Kribbella aluminosa, assembly GCF_017876295.1. Taxonomy (NCBI): domain Bacteria; kingdom Bacillati; phylum Actinomycetota; class Actinomycetes; order Propionibacteriales; family Kribbellaceae; genus Kribbella; species Kribbella aluminosa. The sequence goes on from NZ_JAGINT010000001.1 coordinate 3,654,248, forward strand.
AGCGGTCCGCTGTGCTCGCTGCCGAACGGAAAGGCGACGTCTGGCCCGCCCCGCAACCGTCATGACCGCACCGGCGCACCACCACGGTCCCCGTCATCGGACGCGCTCCACCAAGCGGCAGATCATCGTCGAGACCGCCGAGCGGTTGTTCGCGGAGCACGGGTACGACGCGACGTCGACGGCCCGGATCGCCGCCGAGGCCGGCGTACCGTCGGGGCTGGTGTTCTACCACTTCGCGACCAAGCTCGACCTGCTGCTCGCGGTCGTGCAGGAGCGCCCGGCGCCCGGTGAGGTACTGCGGTCCGCGGCGCGCGGCCGGACGGTGCGCCGGCGGCTGCGGGCGATCGTCGAGACGATGGCCGCCGAGCTGGAGAAGGACCGCGCGGCCCGGATCATCGTGTTCCGGGAGGCGCAGGGCCGGCCGGAGATCGCTTCGCGGGCCAGTGAGACGTTCGCCGAGGCGACCGCGACCGTGGCCGACGTACTGGCCGGTGCCGATGACGTGGTCGCCGACCGGGCCCGGGTGCAGGCGGCCGCGGAGCTGGTGGTGAGCCGGGTGTTCCTGGACACGGTCGCGCTCGGCCAGGTGGAGACGGCGACCAAGCGGCACGCGGCGATGATCGACCTGATCGCGGAATCGCTGACCTGCGGCGTGCGCGTCCAGCGCTGAACGCGCACGCCGGGGTTGATCAGGCCCAGAGGTTTCAGGCCCAGAGGTTTCAGGCCCAGAGGTTTCAGGCCCAGGGGTCGAACGGGATCCCGGACGGCTTGGACGCGTTCAGCAGGTTGCGGAACCGATCGTCCTTGTCGGTGATCTTGATCGTGGCCGACCCGAAGTCGGCGGTCATCAGCGTGTCGCGCAACGACGTACTGGGGTAGCCGTTCCAGCCGACGAGCGGTGGGTAGCGCCAGTCGTGGTAGTGGTTCTCCGGCGGCTCGTCGTTGCTGTTGGCGAGCCGGAAGAAGTGCGTGCTGGCGCCGTCCTTGTGGTACACGATCTTCGGGTGCGAGCCGTCGAACCGGACCTGCGAGCGCGTGTAGGTGACCTGGCTGGAGTGCTGCGTGGTGGTCACGTACTCGACCTGGTTGGTGGCCTGGTTGACCCAGGAGATCACGTGCTCCCAGTCGTGCCGGTGACCGCCGAGGCTGCTGCCCGGCAGGGCCTGGTCCTTCTCGAAGTAGCTGGCGTACACGATCGCGCACCAGCCGTTGTTGCACTTCTCGCGGGAGTAGGTCTGTGAGTTGTCGAGGTCGGACTGGTCGCGGCAGTTGCCGTTCACGGCGCCGGTCGGGTTCAGGCCCGGGTTCAGCGTGCCGTCCGGTCCGATCGCGGGGGTGGCGTAGCAGCCGTCGGTGTCGTAGTCGTACGCCGGCGAGAACGACTGCTCGTACCCGTCGGCGTTCTGTGGGAGGTGCTGCGGCGGCTCGGCGTACGCCATCGCGGCCGAGGTGATCATCAGGGCTGCGGTGCCGAGGACGACGCCGAGCGTTCTTCTGGGCATGGTGCTCCTCACTTATTTCAGGGCGGTAAGGAACCTGCACACAGATCTTAGGACGAGTGAGCGGTCCGTGTGCTGAGCACGGCGAAGGCGACGATCGATACGGCGGTGAGGCAGGCGGGGACGAAGAAGACGTGTGGGAGACCGATGGCGGCGACGCCGATGCCGCCGATCGTGCCGCCGATGGCGGAGCCGAGGGGGATGGCGCTGAGGAAGATGCCGGAGGCGGTGCCGACGCCTTCGGGGTAGAGGCGTTGGGCGATCGTGACGCCGAGAGCGCCGACGCAGGCCCAGAGGCCGGCGGTCAGGGCCTGGCCGAGGAACAGGCCGGCGACCGATGTGCTGAGGGCGTACGTGATGTTGCCGGCCAGGCCCAGTACGGCGCCGGCGGTCATCGCGCGCATCGCGCCGTACCGGTCGGCGAGCCGGGCGACGACCGGGAGCAGCAGAAGTTCGAGCAGCGGCTGGATGCCGATGACGGCGCCGCGGACGGCGTCGGAGACGTGCAGCTGGTCGGCCATGTAGATCGGCAGGTAGCCGAACTTGATCGTGTCGCCGGTCATCGCGAGCACGCACACCGCGGTGAAGACCAGCAGCGGCAGCATGTGGTCGATCCGGCGCCGTTCGGTCGAGGTGTCGCGGTGCGGGTCGTCGTACCGCTCGACGCGTTGCCGGCCGAGCGGGAGCACCTGGGCGAACACACAGACAGCCGTTGCCACCAGCAACGGTCGGAGTCCGAAGACACCGCCGAACCAGCTGCCGAACACCGGTCCGAGGATCCAGCCGGTGGTGAAGGCCATCCGGATCGTCGCGATCACCCGGTTCTCGGTGCGGGTCGGGTGCCGGCTGAGTTCGTCCCGGCAGGCCGCGAACAGCTGCGCCATCGAGCCGCCGGCGACGCTCAACGCGAGCGCGCTGATCACGAACGGCATCCACACCTTGGTCGACGCCGCCATCGCGAGCCACCCGGCCGCACCGATCACCGCGCACACCCGGAACCACAGCAGCCGGTCGTGGCTCCGGTCCGACCAGCGGCCGACCAGGAATCCGGCGCGCGGAGCGGCCAGGTTCGTCACGTAGTACAGCCCGGCCACCGGCAGCGGCGTGTGCAGCTCACGGACCAGGAACAACGTCAGCTGAGGTGTCGCCGCCGACACCCCGATACCGGCGACCAGCAACGACAGGAACGCGGAGCGGTAGAACCGCGACCGAAGGACGATGCCCAGCGCGGACTCGGGGCGGTCGTGCATCCATCAGCTCCAGACGGCCTGGCTGACGGCGACGCCGAGGAAGACGCTGCCTAGCCCGGCGACGATGCTGGCGGTGACGTTGGCGACGGCAAGGAACCGCGCCCGGTCCTCGAACAGCCGGATCGTCTCGTAGGAGAACGTCGAGTAGGTCGTCAGCGCACCGCAGAACCCGGTGCCGACGAACAGCTGGACGCCGTGCGGGAACGCGTTCGACGCCCCGGCCAGGAAGCCGAGGACGAGCGAACCGAGGACGTTCACGCTGAACGTGCCCCACGGGAACATCGAGTCGTGCCGGGCCTGGACGGCGCGGTCGGCGACGTACCGCAGCGGTGCGCCGATCAGGCCGCCGGCGATCACCAGCAGGAGCCGGGTCACCGGTTCCTCCAGGTGATCAGGGCCCGCGTCGCACTCACCGTGCAGCGGACCGCGAGCAGCGCGCCGAGGATGGTCGTGGCGAGGTACAGCAGCGCGGTCCCGGCGTGGCTCCCGGTGACGAGCTGCTGGATGTCGACGGCGTACGTCGAGAACGTCGTGAACCCGCCGAGCACCCCGGTGCCGAGGAACGGGCGGAGCAGCCGCCGCTGGGTGAGGACGTCGGTGACGAGCACCATCAGGATCCCGATCAGCCCGCAGCCGGCGATGTTGATCAGCAGCGTGTTCACGGGGAACCCGCCCGGCGGCGTCGGCCAGCCGAGGCCGATCAGGTACCGCGCGGTGGCGCCGAGTGCGCCGCCGATCGCGATGACGCCGAGGATCGCCGGGTCGTGCGCGCGGCCATCGCGGCCGTCTACCCGCAGGTCTACGTCGGAGTCGACGGCGCCGCGCGGCAGCGGGTTCCCAGGGTGGTGCTCCAAGACAGGCCTCTCCAGCTCGGCCAAATCATAACGGGTCTGCAGCCGGTGCCGTTCAGGTGGACCTGGTGACCCGGACGTGCACGTTCTTCATCAGCGGCTGGTCGCTCTGGGTGCTGTAGTCGCTGGCGGCGATCAGGACGTTCATCTCCGGCATGTACCCGGCCGCGTTCCCGCGGGGCATGCCGTAGCGGAGCGCCCGGTACTCACGGAGCACCCGGGTGGAGCCGTCGCGGGCGATGGCGGTGATGTCGACGAGGTCGCCCTGGGCGAGGCCACGGGCCCGCATGTCCTCAGCGTTCATCAGGATCAGCGTGCGGAGGTTCTTGACGCCGCGGTACCGGTCGTTGTCGGAGTAGATCGTGGTGTTCCACTGGTCGTGCGACCGCATGGTCTGCAGGATCAGCACGTCGTCGTCCGCGGGCCGTATATCCGGGAGGTCCGCGGTGGAGAACTCGGCGCGCCCGCTCTCGGTCAGGAAGACGAGCTCGCGGGCGGGCTGCCGGAGCCGGAAGCCGAGCGGGTGCCGGACCCGGCGGTTGAAGTCCTCGAACCCGTCCAGCGCCCGCGCCATGATGTCGCGGATCCGGTCGTAGTCCTCGACGTACGACGACCACGGGGTCCGGGTTTCCGGCAGCGTGGCCTGGGCGATTCCGGCGATGATCGCGGGCTCGGACAGCAGCAACGGCGACGCGGGGCGTTTGCGGCCGATCGACAGGTGCACCATGCTCATCGAGTCCTCGACCGACACCGACTGCGGGCCGGCGGCCTGGACGTCGAGCTCGGTCCGGCCGAGGCACGGCAGGATGAGCGCCTTCCGGCCGTGGACGAGGTGGCTGCGGTTCAGCTTCGTACTGACGTGGGCGGTCAGCTCGCACGAACGCAGGCCTTCGGCGGTCGCGACGGTGTCCGGTGCGGCGAGCGCGAAGTTGCCGCCCATCCCGACGAACACCTTCACCGACCCGTCCCGCATCGCCGCGATCGTCTTGACCGTGTCGAGCCCGTGGTGCCGCGGCGGCGAGATCTCGCAGGCGGCCGCGAGCCGGTCGAGGAACGTCGTACTCGGCCGGTGGTCGATCCCGCAGGTCCGGTTGCCCTGCACGTTGCTGTGCCCGCGGACCGGCGACGGCCCGGCGCCCTCGCGGCCGAGGTTGCCGCGGAGCAGCAGCAGGTTGACGATCTCGCGGACGGTGTCGACGCCGTGCTCGTGCTGCGTGACGCCGAGGCACCAGCTGATCAGCGTCCGGCGGGACCGCGAGTAGATGGTGGCGGCCCGGCGGATGTCCGCCTCGGTCAGCCCGGACTGCTCGACGAGCTCGGCCCAGTCGGTCTCCTCGCAGATCTTCCGGTACGCCGCGAAGCCGTCGGTGTAGCGCTCGAGGAACACCTCGTCGAGCGCTTTCCGGTCGGTCTCGGCCTCCTCGAGCACCGCCTTCGCGATCCCGCGGAGCAGCGCGAGGTCGCCGCCGACCCGGACCTGCAGGTTCAGGGTGCTGGTCGGGGTCGACTTGTTCAGCGCCATGTCGACGAACTCGTGCGGCACGATCGTCCGGCCGGCGGCGGCCTCGACGAGCGGGTTGATGTGCACGATCTGCGCGCCGCGCCGGTACGCGTCGGACAGCGCGGTCAGCATCCGCGGCGCGTTCGACGCCGCGTTCACCCCGATGACGAGGATCGCCTCGGCGGTCTCCCAGTCCTTCAGGTCCGCCGTACCCTTGCCGGTCCCGAGGGCCGCCTGGAGCGCGCGGCCGGACGCCTCGTGGCACATGTTCGAGCAGTCCGGCAGGTTGTTCGTGCCGTACTCACGCGCGAACAGCTGATAGAGGAACGTCGCCTCGTTGCTGAGCCGGCCAGACGTGTAGAACGCCGCCTGGTCGGGGGAGTCCAGCGCCTGGAGCTGCGTGCCGATCAGGTCGAACGCGGCCTGCCAGCTGACCGGTACGTAGTGGTCCGTCGCCGCGTCGTACACCATCGGCTCGGTCAGCCGGCCGACGTCCTCCAGCGCGAAGTCCGTCCAGCTCTCCAACTCGGTGACGGTGTGCGCGGCGAAGAACTCGCGGCCGGCGCGTTTCGGCGTCATCTCCCAGACGACGTGCTTGACACCGTTCTCGCAGAGGTCGAGCTTGAGGCCGTCGATCGCGTCCGGCCAGGCGCACCCGGGGCAGTCGAAGCCGCCGTTCTCGTGGTTCATCTTGAGCATCGCGCGCGGCCCGGAGGTGATCGCGTGCTCCCGGCCGAGAACCTTGGCCACCGACATCGCCGCACCCCAGCCCGCGGACGGGTGGTGGTAGTCCTTCTGGGACCACTCCGCCTCGGTCGTCGGTCCGTCGCCGCCCTGGTCGCTCATCGTCTCCCGCTCCCTCCGTGCTGCGTCTAGAGACGAGTCTGCACCTGCCGGTCGCCGAGGGCCGAGAGGTTGTCGACACCGACAGCGGGTGTCGTGAGTGGCAACAGGCGGACGGCGTACGCCGCGGCGGCCAGCTCGGACGCCTGACGCGGATCGGTCAGTGACCGCCCGGTCAGCTCCTGGAGCCGGCGCAGGCGGTACCGGATCGTGTTCGGGTGGCAGTGCAGGGCGGCACCGGCCGCCTCCGCGGATCCGCCGTGGTCGAGGTGCGCGTCGAAGGTGTCGAGCAGTACGGCGCGGTCCTCGGCCGGCAACGTCAGCACCGGGCCGAACACCTGCTGCGCGATTCGCCGGCCCTCGCGCGGATCCATCGCCATCATCCCGGCCAGCGGGCTGGAGTCGAACACCTGCACCTCGGCCCGGCCGACCGGCAGCGTGACCAGCGCGGTCCGGGCGAGTTGCAGTGCCCGCGGTGTCTCGGACGGCGAGTCGTACGGCGGACTCACCCCGGTCCGCGCCGTCGCCGACCCCTGCAGCAGGCTGAGGATCGACGGGCCGGAGCTGTCCGGGACCGATACCAGGCCGAGCTGCAGGGCCGGTGTCAGCCGCCAGCCGGAGACCACACCGTGCTCGGCGAGCTGCTGCTCGATCCCGGGCAGACTCTCCTCGGCCAGACCCTTGGTCTCGGCGGCGACCACGACCAGTTGGCTGTTCGGAGGGAACCCCAGCAGCGCGGCTGCCTCCCACGGACCTCCCTGCGGGCCGGGCTGACCGCCCAGCAGCGCCTCGACGAGCGCCGACCGCTGGTGCTGCTGGGCGACCAGGATCGCGGCGGTGGTCGCGCGGTACTCCTCGGTGGCGGCGAGCGACTGCTCGTCGCTCAGCCGCCACAGGACGCTGGCTGCGGTCAGGAGCCCGTCGGCTTCGTCAGGCTCCCAGCTGCGCCGCACGTGCCCGACGAGGCGTTCCCAGAGCACTTCGAAGCCGATGCGGAACGCCTGCAGGACCTCAGGCAACGGGACACTCTGCTCGGCGCGCCGCCGGCCGGTGTACTGCGCCGGCCGGATGTCGAGGGACGTGTCGGGACGCCGCAGTACGCCGATGGTCGTGTGGATGTTTCCTTTGACCGATTTGTGGATCTCGGCGTCCGCCACGACATCCGTGTCCCGGTAGAACGGGATCTTCCGGCGGATCGCCGTACACGTTTCGTCGGTCAACTCGTCCAGGTGCGCGTCCGCCCAGTTCGCGAGTGCCTCAAGTCCCGTCCTGCTCATCGATTGCCTCCCTCGGCCCCACCAGCATGCCCCAACACCAACGACGCCGCCCTCCAGACGTCATGCCGGACCCCGTCGCGCCGGATCGGAATCCGGACCGGACCGAAAAGTTGCCGCTATCGTGGTCTTCGTCCCGTTGACACTGATCGGAACCGCGGCCGGCTACCTCGGCTGGACAGCGGTCAGCCGCCGGTCTGCGGCCGCGCTCAAGGTGGTCGTGCCGGTGGTGCTCGTACTGTCGATGATCCCGGACCTGCTGCTGGCCACCAAGTTCATCCCAGCCACCTCCGGGACGGGCGTCGCGGGCCTGATGCTGATGCACGTGGTCGTGACCGCCGTCGCCGTACCGGCGTACTCGCTCACCTCGCGGGCGGGTGCCTGAGGGAGGCGAACAGGTCGTCCAACGGTGCGCCTGGAGTGCGGCCGTGTTCGACGTACCACTCGCGACCGAGCATCGATCGGAAGAGCCAGCGCGGGAGCTTGAGGAGCAGGCCCAGGGTGCGTGCCCCTTCGTCGGCGCTCGCCTGGCTCGCGTGCGCTTCGAACGACGCGCGCTTCTGCCGGGTGTACCGCCGTACGTCGACCCGATGCGTGATCGCGGCGCTGGGGGCGTAGGCGTGGTCGTACGCCGCCGTGGACACCGCGGGCAGGACGCCGGGGATCGCCGTCACGATCCGGATCAGCCGGCGGATCAGCCGCCGGTCGATCGTCGACTCGAGCACCAGCGGGGTCCCCGCCTGCTCAGCGGCGTACGTGCCGACGGTGTACACCTGCCGGTGATCGGGGTGCCCGTAGCCGCCGGCCGGGTCGTAGATCGTCAGCGCGTCGGCCTGCTCCTCCTGCAGGAGCTCGATCAACGGCTGCGCCGCCTCCGCGGCCGGGAGCGTGCTGAAACCGCCCTCCGCGGGCGGGCCCGACGATCCGGAGTCCTTGAACCCGAACCGCACCACCCGCGCACAGCCGAGCGCGGTCGCGGACCGCTCCAGCTCGTCCCGCCGGAACGCCGCCAGCCCGGGACCGGCGCGGTACGACGAAGCCGACGCACCCGCCTCGCCGTCCGTGGCGACCGCGAGCACGACGCGGTGCCCTTCCGCGGCGAGCCGCGCGAGGGTGCCGCCCATCAGCAAGGCCTCGTCGTCCGGGTGTGCGTGGAACGCCACCAGCGTGTAAGGCCTGGCCATGCCTGCGAGCATGACATGCTGGGTAGAGGGTGGGCCAGTTCTTCTCAGCACCCTCTCAGCACGGGAGCGACAGGCTAGGTAATGATGAACGAGCGAGAACGGCTTTCGGGTTGGCGACGGCGGCTGCTGACGTCCGTCCTGAGTGCGCTGGTAACGGGGGCCCTCGTGGTGTTCCTGCCACGAGCGGTCGGGTCGACCTGGCGTGAGGTGGGCAACATCCTCGCACGGGTGTCGGTCGGGTCGCTGATTCTGCTCGCTGTTGTGTGGCTCGCCGGGTTGTGGGCACATTCGTTCGTCCTGGCCGCGTCCTTGCCCGGGCTGTCGAAGCGCCGCGCGCTCACGCTGAGCCTGACCGGCAGCGCGGTGGCAAACGTTCTCCCACTCGGTGGCGCCGTCGGTACGGCGCTGAACTTCACGATGGTCCGGCGCTGGGGTTTCACCCGGAATGCGTTCGGCAGCTACATCACCGTGACGACGCTGCTGAACGTGGTGTCCAAGCTCGGGGTGATCGCGATCGCGCTCGGCCTGGTGCCGATCCTGCACAGTGCTGCGGCGTTCGGGCCGAGCAGCCTGCTCTTCCTGCCGGTGCCGGTCGCCGTCCTGCTGGGCGTCTGGATCCTCGCCGACGAGCGGGCCGCCAAGATCGTCGGCCGCCAGTTGGACAAGGTGTTCCGGCGTTCGCGTCTCGAGGAACGGCTTCCCCGGTTCCGGCGGACGACGCTGCACCTGATGCGCACCGGCTGGCGGCCGATGACCGGCGGGATGGTCGCGTACCTCGCACTGCAGCTGGCGTTGCTGTGGCTGTGCTTCCAGGTGCTGCACGTTCCGCTCGGCCTGGCGGTGCTGTTCACGGCGCTGGCGGTGGAGCGGTTGCTGACCCTCGTGGCGATCACGCCGGGCAGCGCGGGTGTCGTCGAGATCGGTACGACGGCCGCGCTGGTCGCGCTCGGCGGTGACCCCGCAGGCGTTGCTGCGGGGTTGCTGCTGTTCCGCGGTTTCACGTTCCTGATGGAGATCCCGGTGGGCGGTGTGATGCTGGCGATCTGGACCTCCTTGCAGCGCCGGGCACAGGCGGTGGCGGCATGAGGATCGCGTTGGTCAGCGACGTCTACCTGCCGCGGCTCGGTGGTATCGAGCTGCAGGTGCACGATCTCGCCGTACACCTGATCCGGGCCGGTCACGACGTCACGGTCTACACGCTCAACCAGGGGCGCACCTCCGACGTACCCGTGGTCCGGCTGCCGGCGGTGGCCGGCATGCCGTCGCCGTCGGCGGTTGACCGGCTGCGGTCCGAGCTGCCGTCGTTCGACATCGTGCATGCGCACTCGTCGATCGTGTCGCCGCTGGCCTGGCGGGCTGCCCGGCTGGCGCGGGCCGCGCTGATCACCGTGCATTCGTTGCCCGGGCCGACGATGCCGTGGCCGCTGGCGCAGCTCGATCGGTACGTCGGGAACGTCGGATGGACGGCGGTCAGTGGGGCGGTCGCGAATGTGATCCGCCGAGCGCTGCCGGGGCGTGCGGTCGACGTACTGCACAACGGGGTCGACCCGGCCGCCTGGCGTCCGGCGCAGCGTCCGCAGCACCCGTTGACGATCGTGAGCACGATGCGGCTGGCCCGCCGGAAGCGTCCGCTCGCGTTGCTGGACACGCTCGCGGCGATCCGCGACCTCGTACCGTCGAACGTGCCGCTCCGCGGCGTGATCGCCGGGGCCGGGCCGCGTGAGCGCGCACTCGACGCCCGGCGGCGGGACTTCGCCCCGTGGGTGGAGCTTCCCGGCCGGTTGACGCGGTACGAGTTGCAGCAGCTGTACGCCTCCGCCGACGTCTACCTCGCGCCCGCGGAGCTGGAGTCGTTCGGTGTCGCGGCGCTCGAAGCGCGGTGTGCCGGGCTGCCGGTGGTCGCGATGTCGACGGGTGGCGTCGGCGAGTTCATCCGCAACGGCATCGAGGGGTACCTCGTCGACACGGACCAGGAGATGGCCCGGACCACAGCGGCGCTGCTGACGAATCCCGCGGTCCTGCATCGGCTGCAGCAGTACAACCAGCACACTCTGCCGAGCATGACCTGGGAGCGGGTGATCGCTCAGCATGTGTCGGCGTACCAGTCTCAGCTTGTCCGCAGAGAGGGATCCCTAGCCTCGGCATCATGAGGCGGACCTGGGTCGAGCAGGTGATGGGGATGCCCGTCAGCCTGCTGGCCCGGGGAGAGTACGCGGAGTCCGCCGAGGTGGAGGCTGCGGTCAAGGAGCTGTACGTCGAGCTGAGCGACGTCGACCGGGTGTTCTCGACGTACAAGCCGGACAGCGAGGTCAGCCGGCTGGGGCGCGGCGAGGTCGGGTGGGACGAGGTCGACCCCGACGTCCGCGTTGTCGCCGAGCGGTGCGCTGCGGCGCGGGAGCTGACCGGCGGCCTGTTCGACGCGGACCTGCCGGCCGGCGGGTGGGATCCGTCCGGGCTGGTGAAGGGCTGGGCGGTCGAGCGTGTGGGGGGCCTGCTGCGGGCGGTGGACGGCGTCGACTGGTGCCTGAACGCGGGCGGCGACGTCCTCGTGATCTGCCCGAGCGCGGAGCCGTTCACGATCGGCATCCAGGACCCGCACGATCCGGGCCGGGTGGTCGCGAGCCTGGCACGGACCGGGGGAGCGGTCGCGACCAGCGGTACGGCGGCGCGGGGCGCGCACCTGTACGACCCGCGGACCGGTCGCCCGGCGACGAGCCGGTGGCTGTCGGTCTCGGTGAGCGGGGCCTCGCTGGAGTACGCCGACGTCCTCGCCACGGCGGCGTACGTCGCCGGGGACGGCTGGCCCGAGGTCCTGCTGCCTGGGTACGACGGACTCGGAGTGCTTGCTGACGGCAACCTTCAGGCGACGCCCGGGTGGGGCGTGGCGTGAGCGGGCGGATCCTCCTGATCGAGGATGACGCGGACCTGGCCGGCATGCTCGACCGGGTGCTCAGCGACGAGGGGTACGCCGTGAAGCGCGCCGCGGACGGGCATACCGGCCTGCACGTCGCGCTGACCCGGCCGTTCGACGCGATGATCGTCGACCGGGGACTGCCTGCGGTGGAGGGCCTGGACCTGATTGCGCGGTTGCGCAGCCGGGGCGTCGGTACGCCGATCCTCGTGCTGTCGGCGCGGAACAGTGCCGGGGACCGCGTCGACGGGCTCGACGCCGGCGCGGAGGACTACCTGACCAAGCCGTTCGAGCTGACCGAGTTGCTGGCTCGCGTCCGGGCGTTGCTGCGGCGGCACCTCGATCATGCGGTGCAACTCGCCGTACCGGGTGGCCTGCTCGACCTCTCGACGCGCACTGTCCAGCAGGCGTCCGGCGGACGTGTGGAGCTGTCCGAGCGGGAGGCAGCGCTGCTCGGTCTACTGGCGGCCCGTCCCGGAGTCGTGTTCAGCCGGGCGGACCTGCTGGACCGGGTCTTCGACGATGCGGAGTCCGAGACGGTCGTGGACACGTACGTGCACTACTGCCGACGGAAGCTCGGGCAGGGCGTGATCAGTACGGTGCGCGGCCTCGGCTATCGGCTGGGTGGTCCATGAGCGGCCGGCCGATAGGCGACGAGGTCCTGGTACGGCGTGCGGCGCGGGGCGTCGCCGTACAGGCCGCGGCGCTGGTCGCGCTGGCGATGCTGCTGCTGATCGTGCTGGTCACCGTGGTGATGATCCACGGGCAGTCCGTCGCTGCCGACGACCTGCTCAGGGCCGCGCTCGCCAGCGCGGACGACGTGGTCGATCCGCCGGTGGGCACCTGGCTGGTGATGAGCAACTCGGCGTCACCCGGTCTACCGGACGACCTTCGGCCGGACCTGGAGGCGCTGCGGACCGAGGCCGCCAACCACATCCAGGTGACCACGGTCGAGGACGACGACGGCGAGTACCGGATCGCGACCGGGTTGGTGAAGGGCCGTCCGGTGCAGGCGGTGCTCGACCTCGCGTCCCAGCACAAGGAACAGGCCCGCATGCTGCAGGCGATGGGACTGGCCACGGTGCTGGCGCTGCTGCTCGCCGGGTTGCTCGGCGTGCTGGTCGGGCGTCGCGCCGTACGGCCGTTGGCGCAGGCGTTGACGTTGCAGCGTGCGTTCGTGGCGAATGCGGGACATGAGTTGCGGACTCCGCTGACGTTGCTCAGTACGCGGGCTCAGCTGCTCGGGCGGTCGCTGCATCGCGACGGTGCGAGCGAGCAGGTCCTGGACGACGCGGACGGAGTGGTCCGCGACACGCGGCGGTTGACCGAGGTCGTCGACGACCTGCTCGCGGCCGCCGATCCGCGGCGGGCGGAGGAGCCGGAGCCGGTCGACCTGGTCGTCCTCGCGCAGGACGTCGCCGAGGCGGCGAGTGCGCATGCCCAGCAGGTGGGTGTCCGGGTACGGTCGGCTGCGGATCGTGACAGTGCGCCCGCGCTCGGTTCGGCGAGCGCGATCCGGCGGGCGGCGATCGCGCTCGTTGACAACGCGATCGATCACACGCCTAGTGGTGGTGAGGTGCGGATCGCCGTCCGGAGGGAGCGCCGGGACGTGATCGTGTCGGTCAGCGACACCGGGCCCGGGATCGGTCCGGAGGCGGCGCAGCGGGTGCTGCGGCGGTTCGACTCGAGCGGTCAGCGGCGCGGGAGGGCGCACTACGGGCTCGGTCTGGCGCTCGCGCACGACGTCGCGAACCGGTTCGGCGGGCAGTTGCGGCTGGCGCCGAGCGAGGTCGGGGCGACGTTCGAACTGGTGCTTCCGGCGCTCCGCGAGGACGGTCCAAGGAAGAGCTAAGAATCCGCGGGCATCGTCGGGGGCATGACCCACCGCGGAGCCGCTCCTGCGATCAGCAGGCCGCGGATGCCGCACGTACGGCGCCGGACGCCGCGGACGCCGGCGTGGTGGCGGGACGCGGCCGGCATCGCGTGCTGGGCGAGCGTGCTGGTGGTCGTCGCGCTGTGGGTCTCGGGGCGCGGGCTGCAGAGCCTGCTCAGCGGTCCGGCGGACCTGCTGACGTCACTCGGCCGCCTCACCGGGCTGGTGTCGGCCGACCTGTTGCTCGTGCAGGTGATCCTGATGGCCCGGGTGCCGATGATCGAGCGGAGCTACGGGCAGGACGAGCTGGCCCGGCGGCATCGGCTGGTCGGGTTCTGGTCGTTCAACCTGCTACTCGTACACGTAGTGCTGATCCTGGTCGGATACACGCTCCGCGATCACAACGACCTGCTGCACGAGACGTGGACGGTGGTCACGACGTACGGCGGGATGCTGCTCGCGACAGCGGCGGCGATCGCGCTGACGGTGGTCGTGGTGACGTCGATCCGGGCGGCCCGGAAGGTACTGCGGTACGAGTCGTGGCACCTGCTGCACCTGTACGCGTACGTCGGCGTCGGGCTGTCCGTGCCGCATGAGATCTGGACCGGAGCGGACTTCTCGACGTCGCGGCCGGCGCAGGTCTACTGGTGGTCGGCGTACGGCGTCGCGGCCGGGGCGATCGTGCTGTACCGATTGCTGTTGCCGGCCTGGCGGACGGTGCGGTACGGGCTCACGGTGCGTGAGGTGATCCAGGAAGCGCCCGGTGTGGTGACGGTGCTGATCGGCGGGCGCGAGCTGCATCGGATGCCGGTGCGGGCCGGGCAGTACTTCGTATTCCGGTTCCTCGACGGACCGGGATGGTCGCGCGGGAATCCGTACTCGTTGTCGGCGTCGCCGGCTCCGGATCGACTTCGGGTGACGGCGAAGGCGGCCGGTGACGGCAGCGGTCGCCTGGCGCGGCTGCGTCCGGGAACGCGGGTCGCGGTCGAGGGACCGTACGGGCGGCTGACCGCGGAGCGGCGGGTGACGGAGCGAGTCGCGATGTTTGCCTGCGGCATCGGTATCACGCCGCTGCGGGCGTTGCTCGAGGAGCTCGAGTACCGGCCGGGGGAGGCGGTGCTCGTGTATCGCGCGCACAGTGCCGAGGACCTGGTGTTCCGGGACGAGCTGGAACAGCTCGCACGACGGCGGGGGATCGCCGTGCACTACCTGCTCGGACCACGGTTGCGACGGCGCCGGTCGTGGTTGCCGGACGGTGCGGCGACGTGGTCGGACGAGTACGCCGTACGACGGCTGGTGCCGGGGATCACGGCGTACGACGTGTATGTGTGCGGACCCGACCCGTGGATGGACGCGGTCGCGGCTGCGGTGCTGAAGGCCGGGTTGCCGTCGAACCAGCTGCACCAGGAACGCTTCTCGTGGTGAAAGGAGAACGTGCGTGAGGCGCGGGATCAGACTGCTGATGACGGTGGCGACGACGGCGGTTGTCGCGGTGGCGTTCCGCGCCAGCCTGCAACAGCCCACCACAACCACAGGCGCGGCCGCGGTGGTCAGCTCGACGACGCCTCCGGCCAACCATCACGTCCGGCGCTCCACCCCATCACCCAAGACAAAGCCAACCACCCCGGTGAGAAAGTCGGTTGTGGTTGCAGGCGGTGTGGTGAACACGCAGTACGGCCCGGTGCAGGTGGAGGTTTCTGTTGGCGGCGGGAAGATCGCCAAGGCTCACACCCTGCAACATCCGAGCGGTGACGGACGCACCGACCAGATCAACGGGTACGCCGTACCGCAGCTCGACCAGGAGACCATGACCGCGCAGAACGCGCACATCGACACCGTCTCCGGAGCGACCTTCACCTCCGAGGGCTACCGCCAATCGCTCCAGTCCGCCCTCGACGCCGCCCACCGAGCGGGCGCCCTGTGACCGCCCACTCCCAGCGACTCCGCCGCAACCTCCTCGTCGGCGGCAGCACCGGCGTACTGCTCCTTCTCCTCTTCCTCTACCCAACCAGCATCAACCACGTCGACCATCCGGCGACACCGGCAGCCGCACCCGGAGTCGTGAGTACGTCGGCCGGCGACGTGACGGTGAACGGCACCTCGGCCGGCACCCGGTACGGCCCCGTGCAGGTCCGGATCACCGTCCGCGCCGGCCGGCTGACGGCCGTCGACGCGCTCGTCTACCCTTCGTCCGGTGGGCGGGACCGCGAGATCAGCTCGTACGCGCTGCCGCAGCTCGAGCAGGAAGCGCTTGCCGCGCAGAACTCGCACATCGATACGGTGTCCGGGGCAACATTCACGTCCGACGGGTATCGTCGCTCGCTGCAGTCCGCACTGGACGCAGCGCATTTCCGCAGCGCCGGCTGAGGGCCGCCGGAGTTCGCTGACGGTCCAGCGGGCCGCGTGAAACGTGCCAGACCGGGGTGCTACCTGATAGACACGGGGACCGGTACGTGTTGCGGACAGGGAAGCGGCTTCCGATGGTGATGGCATGGCGGTTCGGCGCCGTTGGCGTGGACGCTGTCATGGCCGTGATCCAGGACCCGGCACAGTTCGCGGACTGGATGGTGGCCGTACCGCCGGAGGTGCGCGCCGGACCGAACTGGCCGCAGAAGGGCAGCGTCGTGCAACGGTACGACGGCCGCGAACCACGCATGCGGCACGCCGAGAACCGGCACCTGACGGTGGCCCTGGTCGAACGCTGGCGTCCGGAGGACGAACTGATCCTCCGGCTGCGCAGCGGTCTCGGCGGGTGGGTCCGGATCTGGATCAAGGTGCAACCGCGTCCGGGCGGCGCGCTGATCGAGGTCCGCGCCGAGCCGCTCACCGCGACCGCCCGCCTGCGCTTCACCGGCGCCTCCCGCGGCCGCGCCGAGGAACGCTGCGTCCAGGTCGCCGAGCGCCTCATCGCGCTGGCCACGACCGAAGAACCCGCAGTGGACTGACTCCGCAACCCAGGGGCTGGCTCTGCATGCAGACAGAACCGCCCCGAGCAGGCTGATTGTGGTCCGTGGCGGAGGTTGTGCGTGCGTGCAGGTCCAACCGTCCGCGGATTCACGCTAAGGGACCAGCACGATCCGTCCGAGCACCTCGCCGGCCTGCAGCTTCCGGTGTGCGAGTACGGCGTCGTCGAGTGGCAGTTGTTCGTGGATGACGATCGGGAGCTGCCCGTCGGCCGCGGCGGCGAACTGCTCGGCGCGGACGGTACGACGGTCCGCGGGCGGCACCGTGTCCGCGCTGAACGTTGCGAACGACAAGGACTTCCGGAAGTTCGCCATCAACGCCGTACCGAGCTCGGCGGGCGGCGGTCCGGTGATCGCGCCGACCGCGACCAGCCGACCGTTCGGCCGCAGCATGCCGAGGAACGACGGCACGTCCGGCCCCGCGACGACATCGATGATCACGTCGTACGCCGAGGGAGCGGCTCCGGCACCCGAGGTCGTACTGCGCGCGCCACCCGAGCGATCCGGCGCGTGCGTTGCGCGGCCGGAGCGATCCAGGACGTGTGTGGCGCCGACCTTGCGCAACAGTTCTCCGCGTTCCGCCGACGAGGTCGTCACCGCCACCGCGGACGCACCTCCCTGGGCGGCGAGGTGGACCGTGAGGATGCCGATGCTGCCGGCCGCACCGCGTACCAGGACGGACTCACCGGGACGGAAGTGCGCATGGGCGAGCCCGAAATGCGCGACGACACCGGAACTCCCGAGCGTCACCGAGCCGGCGGCGGACAGCCCGGGCGGCAATGGTACGACGTCCTCGACCGCGGCGGTCGCCTGTTCGGCGTACCCGCCGCCGAGGCCGGTGAACGCCCAGACCCGCTGCCCGATCCAGGTCCGGTCCGTGTCGGGGCCGACGGCAACCACCGTCCCCGCGACCTCCGATCCGGGCACCAGCCCTTCGCGGAATCCCCAGGCGGACAACGAGCCGCTGCGGATCAACGCGTCGACGCCTCCGACGCCGATCGCCTCGACTGCGATCCGGACCTGGCCGGAACCCGGCTCGGGCGCCGGCAACTCGACGACGCTCAGCCCCTCGGGTCCGCCGAACGTCTTGATAGCCACTGCCTTCACTGCTGTCTCCTCTCGACTCCCTCGAGACTAAGTGGACGCAAGCGTCCGTTTGGCTAGAGTGAGAGCTGTGAATGATCGTTTGCCTCGGAAACTGCGTGCCGACGCGGAGGACAACCGCGAGCGGATCCTGGCGGCGGCCCGCACGTTGTTCGCACGCACCGGGCTGACGGTCCCGATGCGGGACATCGCGCGGGAGGCCGGGGTCGGTCCGGCCACGCTGTATCGCAGGTTCCCGACCAAGCAGGACCTGGCGACCGCGGCGTTCGCCGAACAGGAGCAGGCCTGCCGGCGGATCGTCGAGGACGGGCTGGCCGCGGACGACCCGTGGGAGGGGTTCTGCCTGGTGATCGAGCGGATCTGCGAGCTGCATGTGCACAACCGCGGGTTCACCGACGCGTTTCTGGCGACGTACCCGGAGGCGGTGGACAGTAGCGGGAGTCGCGAGCTGACGTTGAAGTCGGTGGGGATCCTGGCGCGGCGTGCGAAGGCGCGGGGCCGGTTGCGTCGCGACTTCGAGTTGGCGGACCTGGTGATCATGCTGACCGCGCACCGTGGGCTGCACGCGTCCACGCCGGCCGCGCGGCTGGCGGCGTCGCGGCGGTTCGCAGCCCTTACCGTGCAGGCTTTTCAGGCAAATGCCTGAGGCGGTCGTGGAACGTGTCCACGACCGCCTCTCAGCTACGGGCTGCGATCAGCCTTCGTTGTTCAGGTTGTTGACCTGGTTCTTCGCGACGTCAACGCCCTTGTCGATCTGGTCGCCGTACTTGCCGCCGGTCTTCTCGTCGACGAACTCGCCGGCCTTGTCCAGGCCCTCGCCGACCTTGTCCTCGTGACCGTCGATCAGGTCCGCGGCCTTGTCCTTCAGGCCTTCGGCCGCGTCCTTGATGTTGTCGAAAACACCCATGCTCTGATCCCCGATCAGTGTCAGTAGTTGTTGTTGTCGTCGTTCGACGAGCCGGAGCCGCCACCCGAACGCTCGTTGTCGTTGCCGCTGCCGTCCGAGCCGTAGCCGCCACCGGACTCCTGACGCTGGCCGTAGCCGCCACCGTTGGAGTCGTTGGAGTCGTTGCCGGAACCGTAGCTGTTGCCACCGTCGTTCGAGTCGTTGCCCGAACCGTAGCTGCTGCCGCCGTCGCGCGAGTCGTTGCCGGAGTCGTTGCCGTGGCTGCTGCCACCGTCCCGGGAGTCGTTGCCCGAGTCGTTGCCGTAGCTGCTGCCCGAGTCATTGCTCGAGTCACGGCCTGAATCATTGCTCGAGTCACGGCCTGAATCATTGCCCGAGTCACGGCCTGAATCGTTGCCCGAGTCGTCGCGCTGGCCGTAGTCGCCGCCCGACTGGTTGCCGGAGCGGTCGGAGTCGCCGCCCTGGTTGTAGTCGTTGCCGCCCTCGTTGCCGCCGCCGTACGAGTTCCCGCCGGATTCCCCTCCGCTGGAATCCCGGCCACCCTGCTCGCCGTACTGGCTCTCGTTGCGCTGGTCTTCGTCGTAAGGATTGCTCATGCGATATCTCCCCGTGAGATATGAGTTGTCGCCCGCCCGAAGGTGTCGATCGAAGTCACTCGGAACGACTGGGGCGGTCGTGAGCCGGATGGCACCCGCCCTTTCCTACCGGAAGGTATGAGGTCGCGCAAGCACTCCGGTCCCGTGTTTTGCGCGCCTTCACGAACCGGCCACCCGAATCCTCAGCCGCCACTCAGCGCGCTCTCAGGCGAGAGGTCCTTGAGGATTCGGCGCAGCCTGTTGGTGGCGCGGAACTGGAGCTGTTTGATGGCGCCGTCGGTGCGATCCATCGCGGTCGCGGTCTCGTTGATCGACAGGCCGGCGAAGAAGCGCAGCAGCAGGCACTCGCGCTGGTCGTCGGGCAGCCGGCCGAGGGCGGCACGCAGTGCCGCCTCGCCGACGGAGGCGAGCGCGGCCGCTTCCGGGCCGATCGCCTCGTCGACCTGCGGGTCGACCTCGTCGGTGACGATCGCCAGCCGGCTCCAGCCGGAGCGGTGATGGTCGATCACCACGTTCCTGGCGATCGTGACCAGCCAGGCCGCGAAGTTCAGGTGCGCTCGTGGCCGGCGGGCGATCGCGCGGAACGCCCGCAGGAACGTCTCGCTGGTCAGGTCCTCGGCCGCACTCCGCGACGAGGTCTTGCTGTAGGTGTACCGGTAGATCGACGGCAGGTACCGGTCGTAGAGCAACCCGAAGGCCGCTCCGTCTCCCGCTTGCGCGAGCCGGACCAGTTCGTCCTCGTCGTCTTCGGTGTGGACGGTGGCGGTGCGTGCAGCCATGTGTATGGACATGTCCGGCTCACGCACCACCCGGTGCGAATTCATCGATGTGCATGCGCTTCCCAAGCCCCGTTCTCAGTCAGCTACGCCGTGAACATCACGAAAAGATTACCGAAAGTCGCCCATCGTGTCACCACCCTTCCGCTGTGTATCCGGATCCGGCGCGAATTTTGTCGCCGGTACCAAGACACTTTGCCTGCAGCAACAGCAGCGGCCGGAAGCTGCATTGGCAGTGACCGGGTGTGGCCGGTCGGTGCAAGATGGGCGCATGGATCTGTCTCTCGCCACGTCGTACGACGCCTCTCCGGAGGAGGTCTTCGCGATGATCACCGACATCACGTTCCAGGAGCAGGTCTTCGAGCAGTTGCGGGCGCAGTCGTACGGCGTGCAGGTGGGCGACGACGGTGACGACGTCGCGGTACAGGTCCACTGGATGGTCTCCGAGGTGCCGGTCGTCGCGCGCCGGTTCGTCGGTCACAAGCTGGAGCTGGCGCAGTCCAAGCGCTGGCATCGTGCGGGCGTGGACGGTGCCCGGGAGGCCGACGTCGACGGCGGCGTCACCGGCACGGCAGGCGTCGCCGGCGCGACTGTGAAGGTGACCGGTACGACGCGCATCCTGCCGGTCGGGCGCCGCACCACGCAGGCCTTCGACCTGCGCATCACGGCCTCGCTCCCGGTCGTCCGCGGCACGCTCGAGCAGCTGGTCGCGGACGCGGTCCGCGCCCGGCTCGAGAACAAGTTCAAGGTCGCCACCCGCTGGCTGTCCGGGTCCCTCTGACGCCGGTCGGCTCAGGTGAAGGCTGACAGGCCGGTGATCGAGCGGCCGACGATCAGGGTGTTCATCTCGCGGGTGCCTTCGTAGGAGTAGATGGCCTCGGCGTCGGCGACGTAACGGCCGACGTTGTGTTCGAGGAGGATGCCGTTGCCGCCGAGGAGTTCGCGGGCGTAACCGACGGTCTCGCGCATGCGGGTGGTGCAGAACGCCTTGGCGAGGGACGCGTGTTCGTCGTAGGCGACGCCGCCGTCCTGCAGCTGGGACAACCGGGCGCAGAGCGTCGCGGACGCGGTGGTGTTGGCGAGCATCCGGACGAGTAGGTCCTGGACGAGCTGGAAGCCGGCGATCGGCCGCCCGAACTGTTCCCGGTCCCGCGCGTACGCGAGCGCATGCCGGTACGCACCGCGCGCACATCCGACCGACATCCACGCGACCCCGGCCCGCGTCATCAGCAGCACCTTGGCCGTGTCCCGGAACGAGTTCGCCCGCGCGAGCCGGTTCGCCTCCGGCACGCGTACGTCGTCCAGCGTGATCAGCGCGTTCTGTACGACGCGGAGCGCCATCTTGTCCTCGAGCTTCGACGTACTGAATCCAGGCGTGTCCTTCTCGACCACGAACCCCTTCACCTGGCCGTCCTCGACGTCCCGCGCCCAGATCACGGTGAGGTCCGCGAACGTCGCGTTCCCGATCCACTTCTTCCGCCCGTTCAGCACCCAGGTGTCGCCGTCGCGCCGGGCCGTGGTCCGCAGTCCGCGGGACGCCCCGGACCCGACCTCGGGCTCGGTCAGCCCGAACGCGCCGATCAGCTCCAGCCGGGCCATCGCCGGCAGCCAGCGCTGCCTCTGCTCCTCGGATCCGCACAGGTAGATCGACCCCATCGACAGCCCGCTGTGTACGCCGAAGAACGTCGCGATCGACGGGTCCGCCGTACTGAGCTCCATCGCGATCAGCCCGTCGAGCAGGAAGCTCCGGCCGGGGCAGCCGTAGCCCTCGTACGGCGTACCGACGATGTGCAGGTCGCGCAGCGCCGGGATCAGCTCGAACGGGAACGCGGCCCGCGTCCAGTAGTCGTTGATGATCGGCGCGACCTGCTTGTCGCCGAACTCGCGGACCGCGTGCAGCCGCTCGCGGTCGTGCTGCTCGAGCAGCATCTCCAAGCCGTAGAAGTCGATCGGGTCGGTGGTCATGCCAGTCTCCTATAAGTTTGGCGCCTCGGAGCGGTCCAGGAAGTCGGTGACGACGGGCACCAGCGCCGGTGCCTCGGTGACGAGCTCGACGTGCCCGCCGCCGTAGATGTGCAGTTCGGCGTTCGGGATCAGGCCGGCCAGGATGCGGCCGTTGACGACCGGGATGATCGGGTCGTCGTCGCCGGTGAGGACGAGCGTCGGCTGCCGGATCAGCGGCAGGAACGGCAGGCTCGTCCAGCACGCGCCGGCCGCCAGCTGGTACAGGTACCCACGCAGCGAGCCCGCCCGCACCTGCTGGCCGAACACTCTGCGGATCTCCTCCGAGTGCCGCCGCGCGCTGCCGCCGTACAGGTAGCCGGCCATCCCCGCCGCGTACGACGGGTCGCCGAAGCGCCGCGGCGTGATCATCTTGAACAGCGTGCTCGGTCGCCCGGGCACCATCAGTACACCGGTCCCGGTGCTGACGAGCACGAGCCGCCGCACCAGCCGCCGATGCTGGAACGCCAGCTGCTGCGCCAGCGCCCCACCCCACGACAGCCCGAGTACGTCGACCTCCCGGAACCCGAGCTCCGCCAGCATCCGCGCGACGATGCACGCGAGCCGCGGAATCCCGTCCGGCAACAACCCCGCCGGCGAACCGCCCACCCCCGGTACGTCGAACCGGATTACGGTCCGATCGAGCTCGTCCACCACCGGCTGCAGCACCTCGAGCCCGGCACCGATCCCGCAACACAGCACCAGTGGGGTACGCCGTGCATCGCCGAGGCGGACGTCGTACCGGATCTGCCGCCCGGCAACGGTCATCAGCTCCACGTCACGACTCCCGCACGTAGCTGCCGGGCGCATCCTCGATCGGATCGAGGCCGGCTCCACCCAGCGACTTGGGCGCGACCTTCGTCCGCCCACTCCGCCCGGACAGCCACCCGACATAGTCCACCCACCAGGACCCCTGCCCGGTAGTTGCCGTCCGCAACCACTCCTCGGGGTCCTGGGGATTCGCGTCGTTCACCTGATAGGTCGCCTTCGGATTCCCCGGCGGGTTGACCATCGACGCGATGTGCCCGGCCGTCGACAGCACGAACCGGCTGTCACTCCCGAGCAGTTGCGTGCTGCGGTAGCACGACTGCCAGGGGCAGATGTGATCGGTGATCCCGGCAACGACGTACGACGGCACGGTCACCTGGCCGAGGTCGACGGGGGAGCCGAGCATCGTCGCCGCACCCGGTTCGGTCAGCGAGTTCGTCATCGCCTGCTCGACGAACCCACGGTGCAGCGCCGCCGTCATCCGCGTCGTGTCGGCATTCCAGAACAGTACGTCGAACGCGGCCGGCGTCCGCCCCTGCAGATAGTTGTTGACCCAGTAGTTCCAGATCAGGTCCGTAGGCCGCAACCAGGCGAACACCTCGGCCAGCGCCCGCCCGTCCAGGAAGCCCTTCGACGCCGACGACGCGATCGCGGCCGCCGCCATCCGCTCGTCGAGCGCGGCCGACGCGAGTCCCGCCCGGCTCTGATCCAGTACCGATACGGCGAGCGTGAACGTCGCGACCCGGTCGAGTTCGCCGCGATCGGCGAGATGCCCGAGCAGCATCGACGCGAGGATCCCGCCCGAGCAGGTCGCGAACAGGTGTGCGGAGCCGGACCGCGTGATCCGCCGTACGGCGTCCATCGCCGCCAGGATCGCGGCGCCGTACGTGTCGAAGTCCCAGTCGCGGTGCCGGGCGTCCGGGTTCCGCCAGGAGATCGTGAACACCTGCTGCCCCTGCTGGACGAAGTACTCGACCATGCTGCGGCCGGGCGCGAGGTCGACGACGTAGTACTTGTTGATCACCGGCGGGACGATCAGCAACGGCACGGTCCGGACCTTCGCGGTCTGCGGCGCATACTGGATCAGCTCCAGCACCTCGTTGCGGAACACCACCGCTCCGGGCGTGACGGCGACCGTCGTGCCGACCTCGAACGCGCCCGGGTCGACCATGCTCGGCACCCGCGGCGCGGTCGACAGGTCGCGGATCAGGTTCCGGGCGCCGGCCACCGTACTCAGGCCGGCGGTGTCGATCAGCGCCTTCCAGGTGGACGGGTTCAGCACCGGGTTGTTGCTCGGGGCAAGCGCTTCGACGAGGTTGTCGACCACGAAGGTCATCCGCTGCTTGTCCTGCCAGTTCAGTTCCGCGTCGCTGGGCAGAGCTTCGGCGGTCTCGGCCGCGGCCAGGTAGGCCTGGACGATCCGGCGCAGTACCGGGTTCTGCGTCCAGGCGGCATCGGTGAACCGGCGGTCCCGGCGGGACGGTGCCCGGTCCGAGTGGCCGAGCGCGATCTGGCCGAGCTCGCCGGCCAGCTGCGTCGCGCGGTGGCCGAGCGTCCGGGGCCGCGCGGCCAGGCCGGTCGCCATCCGGGCCCAGGCGGCGTTCGGGGCGAAGCGGCGCAGCGGCCCGACCGCCGCGCTGGTCAGCAACAGGTCGAGCGGGGCGGCGAGTTCATCCGCTGCGGTGGTCATTGCAGGGTCCCTTCCGGTACGACGACCTCGCGGCGCTGGATCTTGCCCGTCGGGCCTTTCGGCAAGCCGTCGACGATCCAGACCGCCCGCGGGTACTTGTAGGCCGCGATCCGGCCCTTCACGAAGTCGCGCAGTTCCTCGGGCGTCGCCGTCGTACCGTCCTTGAGCGCGACCGCGGCGCCGATCTCCTCGCCGAGCGTCGGGTGCGGGATGCCGACCACGGCCGCCTCGGCGACCGCCGGGTGCTCGTACAGCACCTCCTCGACCTCGCGCGGGTACACGTTGTACCCGCCGCGGATCAGCAGGTCCTTCTTCCGGTCGACGATGTAGAAGTACCCGTCCTCGTCCTGGCGGGCCATGTCGCCGGTGCTCAGCCAGCCGTCGGCGTCGATGGTGGCCGCGGTCTCCGCGGGCTTGTTCCAGTAGGACTTCATCACGTTGTGGCCGCCGATCTGGATCTCGCCGATGTCACCAGGCTGCACCGGCTTGCGCTCCTCGTCGACGACCCGCATCCGGACGCCCTCGATCGGCGTACCGATCGAACCGGGCTTGCGGACCGCGTTCGGGTGGTTGAACGACGCGACCGGCGACGTCTCGGACAGGCCGTAACCCTCCAGGATGATGCAGCCGAACGCCTCCTCGAACCCGCGCAGTACCTCGACCGGCAGCGCTGCGCCGCCGGAGACACAGCATCGCAAGGTCGAGACGTCGTGTCCGGAGTCCCGCAGACCGAGCATCGCGGCGTACATCGTCGGAACGCCCTCGAAGACCGTGACCTTGTCGCGCTGGATGACCTCCAGGGCCTTGGCGGGGGAGAAGCGCGGGATCAGCGTGAGGGTGGCGCCGTTGGCGATCGCGGCGTTCAGGCCGCAGGTCAGGCCGAAGACGTGGAACAGCGGCAGGCAGCCCATCACCACGTCGTCCGGGCCGATCAGGATCAGTGTCCGGGCGGTGACGGCCTGGTTCGTGTTGAGGCCCGCGTGCGTGAGCTCGGCGCCCTTCGGGCGGCCGGTGGTGCCGGAGGTGTAGAGGATGACCGCGGTGTCGTCGGCGTCGCGGGTGGCCGGGTTCGCGAGCGGGCGGCGTTCGGCGACCTGTGCGCGGAACTCGCCCGGCACGACCGGTACGAGCTGGGCGCCGGCGTCGGTCGCCTCGCCGGTGACCTCGTGCCAGGCGAACAGCACCTTCGCGCCGGAGTCGCCGAGGTAGTACTCGACCTCGCGCCGCTTCAGCAACGGATTCATCGGTACGGCGACCGCGCCGGCCCGGAGGATCCCGTAGAAGATCATCGCGAACTCCGGGAGGTTCGGCAGCATCAGCCCGACCCGGTCGCCGGGCTGGACGCCGTACTCCTGCAGGAGCGTGGCGACGCGGGAGGCCGCGTCGTCGAGGGCGGTGTAGGTGAGGACGTCGTCGTCCAGGCGGATCGCGGGGTGGTCCGGGTACATGGCGGCGGACTCGGAAAGGTTCAGGCTGAGGTTGGTCATCGCGTACTCCGGGGTGGTCGGCTTGCGGTACCTCCAAGATCGGGCCGCCCGCGCCCAAAGGCGATGGGGCGGCGACCAACGTCACGGCGCTCCGGGTGTGCGCACGAACAACGACCCTCTTATGCTCCGAAGATGAGTGCACTCGACGGGCTGGTGGACCGGATGAATGTGCGGGCGGGCGAGCTGGTCGAGGCGATGGCGTCCCGGATCGAGGCCGAGATCGAGTTCTACCGGACCGGTGGGCTGGTGCGCGGCGAGGCGTTGCGGGCGTCGTGTGGTGCGAACTTCCGGTACATGCTCGAGTCGCTGGCCGGTGCCAGTTCCGATCCGGTGTCGGCGCGCGAGACGGGGCGGTTGCGAGCGGAGCAGGGGGCGCCGCTCGCGGACGTGATGGCGGCGTACCGGGTCGGCACGCGGTACCTGTGGGACGCGGTGCTCGCCGAGGCGGCATCGGCCGGGCTGACGGATCAGGTCGTCGTGGAGGCGTCGAGCCGGCTGTGGCAGGTGCAGTCGTCGTACACGGACGCGATGACGGACGCGTACCGCGACGTGCAGTCCCGGCGGTTGCTCGCGCAGGACCAGGAACGGTCCGCGCTCGTCGAGGCGCTGCTCGAAGGGCGGATGCCGGGCGGCGGGACTGTCTGGGAGGCGGCCGAGTTGCTGCGGCTGCCGTACAAAGGCCCGTTCGTGGTCGTTGCGGCCGCGGTACCCGAGGTCGGGCGGCAAGCGCTGCCCGCGGCGGAGGAACGGCTGCGCGCGGTCGGTCTGGCGTCGGCGTGGCGGCTGCTGCCCGAGCTGCAGATCGGCGTCGTCGCCGTGCCGACCGGGCGGCTCGGCGTACTCGTCGACCTCCTCGGCAGGTCCGCGACCGGACGGGTGGGCATCAGCCCGCCGTACGACGAACTCGACGGGACCGGCCAGGCCGTGCGGTTCGCCCGGGTGGCGCTGGGGGGACCGAAGACGGTCACGTTGTTCGACGAGTCACCGCTCACGATGGCGGCCGCGGCGGCGCCGGACGTGATGCAGTACTTCGTCCACAAGGTACTCGGCGGGCTCGACGACCTCGCGCCCGACGACCGCGAGGTACTGCTCGAAACCCTGTCGGCGTGGTCGACCCACCACGGCTCGGCGACCGAGACCGGCGAACACCTCTACTGTCACCCGAACACGGTCCGGCACCGCCTGCACCGCATCGAGGAACGCACCGGCCGATCGCTCACGGACCCGCGCGCCGTGGCCGAGCTTCTCCTTGCTCTGGAGGCGTCCAGGGCCAGCTCGTGATCGCCGAGCGCATCAACTGGGCGGCCGTCGACAGGCTGGCGTCCGCGCTCCAGAGGAGGGACAGCGTACGGCGGCACTCCGGGTGGTCGACGGGGATCGCGGCCACGGGGTAGTCGGGGACCGTCCGGCGGGCGAAGTCCGGGTTGAAACCGATGCCGAGACCGGAGCGGATCAGTTCCTGGATGACCGCGGCCTCGTCGCTCTCGCAGACGATCCGCGGCGTCAGCCCGGTCCCCGCGAACAACCGATCGAGCAGCCAGCGCTGCCACTGGCCCTTGCGCGCGATCACGAACGGCTCGTCGGCGAGATCCTCGACCTTGAGGGATTTGCGTTTCGCGAACGGGTGGTTCAGGTGCGTCGCCACCAGCACCTGCTCGTCGAGCAGTACGGCCGACTCCAGCCCGGCGGTCGGGATCGGCTGGGACGCGACGCAGAGGTCGACGTCCTGCGCGCGCAGCCGGCGCGGCATGTCCTCGGCAGGCACCTGCTGCAGCTCGATCTCGATCGTCGGGTGCGCACGTTTGAAGGCCGCGATCGGCCCGGTCAGCGCGAGGAAGGTCTCGGCCGCGAGCCGGACGCTGCCCGTTCCCTGCGCGGTCGCCTCCGCGACGGCGCGCTGTCCGGCGTCAAGCTCGCCGAGCGCGCGTTCGACGTACCCACGGAACAGGGCGCCGGCCGGGTTCAGCCGGAGGCGGTTCGTGCGGTCGAACAACGGCGTACCGAGCTCGCTTTCCAGGCGCGCGATCGTGCGGCTCAGGGAGGGCTGCGCGACGTGCAGCTCGTCGGCCGCCCGGCTGAGGTGTTCGAGGCGGGCGACGACGACGAACTGGCGGAGCGTGGTGAGGTCCGTCATGCGGCTTCGGTCATAACGGGATAGCGATATTGGTCTTGGACGCTCATAACCTCAGAATCATAGTGTCGAGCCATGATCAGTGGGTGGGTTTTACGCGGACTCGTCACCGCACAGCTCGTGGCGATCGTCGGTCAGCCGGTGTTCGCCGGCGTGTATCTGAGCGGCGACTTCGACGGCCTGCGGATGCACGCGATGGGCGCGAACCTGACGACGTCGATCGGCTATCTGCAGGTGATCGCGGCCGTCGTGGTCTGGGTGCGGCTGCGGCAGGTGTGGCCGTTCGTGGCGTCGCTGGGCGTGGTGGCCGCGGAGACCGTGCAGTACTTCGCGGGGCAGGACGGGGCGCTGTGGTTGCACATCCCGCTCGGCGTGCTGACGGTCGCGGCCGTCGCGATGCTGTTCGTCGCGATCTGGCGTCAGCCGGTGAAGGTGGTCGAACATGCCTGAGCGGATGAGTCGCCGGCAGTTGCTCGGCATCGGGGGAGCGCTCGGTGTCGTCGCGGCCGGTGGGTTGTCGGGCGCGGCGGCGCTGTCGCGGCGTCCGTCGATGACGGGTGCCGTGCTGCGGAGCGCCGTACCGCTGCCACCGGCGTACCAGGTTCCGCTGCCCGTTCCGCGGGTGCTCTCCGGCGCCGATCGGTACGACATCGTGCAACGGGAGGTGACGGCCGAGATCCTGCCCGGTGTGACGACCCGGTTGTGGACGTACGGCGGGTCGTTCCCCGGGCCGACCATCGAGTCGCGCCGCGGCCAGCCGATCACGGTTGCCCACCGCAACGAGTTGCCGGTGCCGTCGGTGGTGCACCTGCACGGCGGCCGGACGCCACCCGCGTCCGACGGGTACCCGACCGATCTCGTCGTACCGGCCGGGTGGAACGACATGGGCCACGGGATGCACGACCCGCGGGCGGTGACGAGCACGGTCACCCGGACGTACACGTACCCGTTGGACCAGCGGCCGACGCTGCTCTGGTACCACGATCACCGGATGGACTTCACCGCGCCGGCCGTCTGGCGCGGGCTGGCCGGGATGCAGGTCGTCCGCGACGACGCCGAGGAGGCGCTCGGCCTGCCGTCCGGGGCGTACGAGCTGCCGCTGATGATCGCGGACCGGGCGTTCGCCGCCGACGGATCGTTGGACTACCCGTCGATCGACCCGACGCTGATGATGCAGCCCGGAGTCAAGGAGCCTTATATCGCGGGGGTTCTCGGTGACGTCGTGCTCGTCAACGGCGCGCCGTGGCCGGTGCGCGAGGTGGACACGGTCCGGTACCGGCTGCGGATCCTGAACGCCTCGAACGCGCGGCACTACGACCTCGAAGCGGTTCTGGACGATGGGCGCCGCCTCGACCTGGTCCAGATCGGCGCCGACCAAGGGCTGCTGCACACCCCGGTCACGCACCGGAACCTGCCGATCGCGCCGGCCGAGCGGTACGACGTGATCCTGGACTTCGGCCGGGTCCCGGTCGGCAGCATGGTACGGATCGTGAACCGGCTGGGCTCCGGGCGGACCCGGGACGTGCTGGCGTTCCACGTCGTACGGAAGTCGGCCGATCCGAGCCGGATCCCGGACGTGCTCTCCGACGACCTGCCGGAGTGGAAGCGGTCGGACGCCGTACGGGTGCGGGACTTCTCGTTCCGGGCCGGGCAGATGGGGGACGGGCACGGGTGGCTGATCGGCGGCCGGCCGTTCGCGCCGGACCGCACCGATGTCACGACGCGGCTCGGGGACGTGGAGATCTGGCGGCTGGTGGCGGACGTCCACCATCCCGTCCACCTGCATCTTGCCGGTTTCCGCATCCTGTCGCGCGACGGGGGTGATCCGTTGCCGCACGACGCCGGGCTCAAGGACACCGTGTCGCTACGGCCGGGGGAGTCCGCCGAGCTCATCACCCGGTTCGACGGCTACCGCGGCCGCTACCTGTTCCACTGTCACAACGCCGAGCACGAGGACATGGGCATGATGGCGAACCTCGAGATCACCTGATCACTCGCGCCAACCCGTCAGGTCGAGAGCCTTCGCGGTGTCGACCCGGAAGCCTAGTTTGACGACGGACTCGGCGCCGGGTGCGAGGTCGAGTTTCCAGGTGAGGACGCCGAGGTCGGTGGTCTCGGCCGGCTGCGGGTCGGCGGTGACAGGCTTGACGGTGATCTCGTGGTCGCGGGCCACCGGGAGCTGGTCGAGGACCGTGATCCTGGCCTGCCGGGGCGTGTGGTTCTCGATGCGCGTCTCGTACTCGACCTGCCGGCGGCGGGTCGAGCCGAGCGTCGCCTTGGAAGCTTCGCGGCGTACCAGCTTGCGCTCGACGCGGATGCGGTCGTCGAGGCCGAGCGCGAGTTCGACGTCCTCGCCCGGCGCCCACAGCGGCAGGGCTGCGGAGCCGACGAAGTCCGCTTCGTGGAAGACGGCGGCCTTGCCGGCCGGGAGCGTGTGGTCGGACGAGTTCACCACGGTGGCGCGCAGATGGACGTCGGTGGAGCGGACCGGCGCGGTGATGTAGTCCAGGTCGGCGTCGAGGTCGATCGCGGCGATGGTCGCGCGGTGGCTCGCTCCGTCGGCCGGTACGGCGACGGGCCGCGGCGGGGTGTAGGTCGCCGCGGTCACGCCCTGCTCGACGGCCGCAGTGAGGTCCGCAAACGCAGACTGCTCCTGCACCCAGCCGGACATGTCCGCATCGGTAGCTGCGTTCTCGCGTCGATCGGCCTGCATACCGAAGCTCGCGACCGCACCCGGCGCGCGCGGCGCCGCGCGCACCGGCACCGGTGGGTGGAAGCGGTCGAGGTACCACGGGTCCAGCTCCGGCACCTTCGCGGTCACGGTCGGCCGGGCGGTCGACAGGCTGAGGTCGCACTCGGGCCAGTCTTCGCCGGTGTACTGCGTGATCAGCCCGTACCAGGTCAACGTCAGCCGATCGCCCTGCAGCCGGACGTCGTACGAGCACGCCCACCCTGCCAGCGGAACGACGTACGACAGCTCGATCTGCACCTCCGCCTCGGCGGCCAGCTCCAGCGCGACGGCGGCGGCCTGCCGGTCCGGTGTGCGCTGCTCGCGCAGTGCCGCGAGTCGACGGTCCAGCGCCCCGAACCGCTGCTCGGCCTCGCGGCGTTGTGCGGCCAGCTCCCGGCGCTTCGCCCGTACGGCGGACAACCGGCCGGCCAGCGACTCCGTGAACCCGCCGAGCTCCGCGTCCGACTCGCCCGACGCCAGCGCCCGTGCGAAGCTGCCGCCGGCCCGCTTCGCGAGCTGCCCGAGGAACGTGTCCAGCTGCTCCTGGACGTCGTCCGCGTCCGCGAGCGCGGCCACCGCGTCCTGCGCCTCGTACCACGACCGCTCGACCTCCGCGACCGACTCGTCCGGCGCCTGTGGATGGTGCCGCGTGATCACGTCCACCCCGAGCACGGTCGCGGGGCCACGCCCGGACACCCGCACGCTGTCGGTCTCCAACGACAGCGGCAGCGGCTCGACGTACACGGTCCGGTCCCCGCCCGGCACGGTGATCACACCGCGCCGGGTGATCCGTGCGCGGTCCGGATAGACGGTCACCGCGACGATCGGAGCATCCACCACGAGTTCGCTCATACCGCCGACAGTAGCCGCCGCCTGTGCGGCTCCAGTGCGACTCCGGTGCGGCTCATGGCCGACCTCGGGTGCGCGGAGCGGCGGAGTTGGCGCATACTTGGACTCAAATGGAGTCTTCACGCGGGACGACGCGTCGTCATCTGTCCACGAGTCCCTTCAAGCAGCGGGTGCCCTCCACGCCGAAGACGTTCGAGGTCGGCGACCGGGTCTCCCACGACA
Organism: Kribbella aluminosa; assembly: GCF_017876295.1. Lineage (NCBI taxonomy): Bacteria > Bacillati > Actinomycetota > Actinomycetes > Propionibacteriales > Kribbellaceae > Kribbella > Kribbella aluminosa. The sequence goes on from NZ_JAGINT010000001.1 coordinate 3,685,659, forward strand.
AGGAAGGCGTCGGCCGCATCACCGCGGTCGAGGGAGCCGAAGCCGTGGTCGTCGAGTTCGGCGACGGCCGCCTGCTACGAGTCCCGGCGCCTTTCCAGAAACTCCACGTCCTCTGAGTCCTCCTGGCCCTCCTGTCCTCTGAGTTCTCTGGCGAGGACGGGGACACGGAGGGCGACGACGTGGGGCACGGTGCGTCTGGACCCCGGCATGGTCGATGCTGTGTGCAACCGGTGGTTCGGGTCCGGCGGGTTGTCCGCGCGCACCTGATGCCCCTCGCGTCGCACTACCTGGAGGTCCTGTGTCGTCCAAGTCCCCGAATCCTCATCCGCGCCACCCGGCGGTGCTCGCCGTCGAAGCCAAGCGCGCGGCCGACGTGCAGTTGCGCATCGCGGACGCGATCACGGCGTTCGCCGGCTCGATGGGCTTCGTCTACGTGCATGTCGTGCTGTTCGCGGTCTGGATGCTGCTGGTCGAAAAGAACCCTTGGCCCACCCTGACCCTGGTCGTGTCGCTCGAGGCGATCTTCCTGTCCACCTTCGTCATGATCGGCCAGAACCGGCAGTCGGCGTTCCAGCAGGCCAAGGCCGACCACGACTTCAACCAGTCGGAGCTGGAGCTCAAGACGAACACCCAGTTGACCCGCGAGATCCACGCCCTGACCACAGAGCTGCACCGCCGCGTCGTCGACCCGAACAGCCCTGGTCAGGGCTGAGTCGAGGTTGCCAGCTTCTGCTTCGGAACCGCGACCCGGACCTTCGCGGCGGTGGTGTTCGCCGGGACGGTGATGGTGCCGCCCGACACCCATTCGGTGACGTTGGCGATCATCGTCGCGACCGCCTGCTGCGACGCGGCGTCCGGCTCCGGGACCGCCCAGTTCGACGGGCAACGCCGTACCAGGAAGCATCCGTACGCGAAGGTCGACGCGTTGAGGACCCGGGCACCGGACGGGGCCGTGTAGACGGTCGTGTCCATCGGGGCGGCGCGACCGTTCGTGTGACAGGTCGCGGTGCCGCTCACGAGCGTGGTCTGCCCGGGCTGCTTGTAGAGCCCTGGCCAGACGTTGTCGACCTCACCGGCGATGAACCCGGGCAGCTTGGTACCCATCGGCACGCCTTTGAACAGCCAGCTGCCCGTCGTGGTGAGTGTGCCGGCTGTCACCGCACACACGTAGTCCGCACCGAGCAGCGGCTGCGACGCGTACGCATCGCCCTGGTACCGCCAGGTCGTCGAGTTGTAGCCGTCGGTGTACCGGTCGATGTCCCACGACCGCCGGCTCTCGTCGGTGAACGTGATCAAGCGGTACGCCGTGTTCGCGCCGAGGTTCGCAATGTTCACGCCTTGTGCGATCGCCTGGCTGATCGCGGCCCGCATCCGCAGCGAGTAGTACTCGTCGTGGCCGGGCAGGAACAGCGTCCCAGCACGGCTCTTCAGCTGGCCGCCGTACTGGTCGAGGTCGTTGTCGGTCCAGTACGTGACGTCCAGGCCCTTCGACTCGGCCCAGAACACCAGTCCCTGCTCCAGCGCCAGGTACTGCCCGGAGCCCTGGCCCTCGTCGTACGGACGGTCGAATGTCAGGCGGCCTGAGCCGGACGCGAGGCTCGTGTAGAAGCTCCTGCCGCCGAACCCGTTGTAGGCCTGCCAGGTCGCTGTCGCCTGCTGGATCAGGAGATCGTGCTTGGCGCCGGTGTCGTCCCGGACGGTCAGCGGTGCGTACGTCGCCTGCGTGCCGTCGCTGATCTTGATCAGGTACGTGCCGGGCGTCCAGCTCTTGTCGACCGGAATGCTGAGCGTCTTGGTCCAGTTCGCCGCGGACACCATGTTGAGCGGCTTGCCGTCGGGCGTCGTACCGCCGATGGTCTCCTTCGGCTGCGTGACGGTCGGTACGTTGTCCTGCCGCCAGACTTCCCGCGCGCCGAGGCCGGCGTAGTACCCCATCCGGTAGGCGACGACGCTGACGTTGTTGCCACTCGAGACCTTGAGGTCCACGGTGTCGCCGCAGCTGGCCGAGACCTTCGTCAGGTACGCCGTAATCGTGCCGTTCATGGCGGCCGGGATGACCCAGTCGCCGGTGCCGGGCTTGGCGTTCTCGGCGGTGGTGGTCGGCCAGGTCTGTGGGCAGCCGGTGGGGACGCCGGCGAATGCATCCGCCGCGACGGCAGGCATGGCGGCCGGCGGTGCGATGAACGTCCGCGTGGTGGAGCCGGTCGTCAGTACGGTGCCGGTCGAGGTGGTCGCGGAGACGCTGAACGTCATCGTCCCGCCGTACCGCGACAGCTTCACTCCGTTGACCGGAATGCCCAGACGGGCACCGGCCGCGACGTTGAGCGGAGCCTTCGGCTTCCAGGTCGCGTAGCCGGCGCTGACGGTGAGCGTGCCGTTGATCGTCGTGTACGGGCCGGTCGCGTCGGTCGGCAGCTGCATACGGACCGCGGCCAGGGTTCCTGCGCTGGTGACGGTCGCCTGGTAGATCAGGTTCGTCGTCTGCGCGGGGATGGGGTTGGACGCGACGACCGCGACCTGTGGGGTGTAGCTGCGGAGAGGTTGCAGTACGCCGGCGCCGGACGTGATCACCTGGTTCGCCGTACCCATCGACTTGAAGCCGAGGGTCCACGGGCCGCCGGCCGGAAGCCGGATGCCGTACATCGGGATCGCCAGGTGGGCGCCGACAGCCACGTTGGTGACCCGGGTCGGGCGCCAGCGCAGTACGGTCCGGGTCACCGAGCTGACGGTGCCGTTGATGGACGTGATCCTGCCGGTGGTGCCGGCCGGGATCGCTACCGTGATCTCACGGATCGAGCCTGCCTTCAGCACGGTTGCGCGGTAGGTAAGCGTAGTGGTCCCGTTCGTTGCCTGCGCCGCGGTGACCGAGACACCGGCCGCGGCGGCGTCGGCCTTTCGGTCGACGAACACGAACGCGACGACGGCGAGCACGCAGGCAAGAGCTGCCACGAGCAGCTTGCGGAACATGTGTTTCCCCCCAGGGAAGGACGGACGGCGGTTTCCCCCTGGGCGGAACAGTAGGTAATGAACTGTCGTTTGGACCGTTTCGTTGCCAACCAGAAACCTAAACGGTCCAGACCGCAACAGACCGTACTGACGCCACTCCAGAGCGCGCAGGAATCCCCAACGCTGCAAGGAGTTTCAGCAGTTCCGATACTCCCCAAGACCGATAACCCCGCCCGCACTCAGGCGCCGGCTATGCGCGATAGGGGACTGCCGCGACGGCCGCATCGACGTACGCCTGGAGGTACTCCGCGACGTACGAGTGGTGGTGCTCCGCGGGTACGGCCGATGGTGCTGGGCGGGGTACGGCTGATGGTGCTCCACGACGTACGACCTGGGTCCGTCGGCGACCGGATCCCAGGCCGGCCTCCAGTCCGGTGGCTTAGCCGTCGGCGTGGGGACAACGCAGCCAGCCGTCGCCCAAGCTGCCCGCCCCGTTCAAACGCCGCCGCCGAGCCAGATCGGTCGTATGTCGTCCAGTACGCAAGCCGTCGCCCCACCCGGCACCCTCGGACACCGCTGCGGTGGCGCGGTGATGATGGGCGGGATCACGCTCGGTCCGGTGCTCCGGCCAAACCAGCCCGGAAGCCGGCACTGACGCCGATAACCGGTCGCCGAATAGCACATACAGCAACGCGAGCCTGTGCTCGGCCTCACCCTGGCAGGTCTCCGGCGTCCGCGAGATCGGCACGTGGACGCCCCTCGCGCCGTCAGCGTCGCCGCAGCGACTGCTACTCGGCCCGTCCCGCGATCCCGCTGTTCCTCAAGCAGCCACGACCCCCGGGGATAGTCGATCGCGGATTCACCGAAGGCCGATGTGATGGTTTCCCTTGTGAATAAGGCGATTCGCGGCGCTGGCAGTTTGTAGCTGACGCGGCCAGATCGGGCGCAGCAGGTATGAGGGATCATCGTTATCTGGAGTGTCGTTGATGGTCCGAAGCAGTGTTGTCGGTCGAGGTCGCTTACAGTCCCCTGTCATGCAAACCTGCGAATGTGGCGCCTCAGAGGGCTCGCTCGGTCTATGCATCGACTACTACCATGCGATTTTGGCCGAGGAGCAGGGCGATCCCGAGATGTATCGGCTTCACGCACCGGTCGTCTGTACGTATTTCCTGCAACACCCCGATCGCGCAGCCAGTAAGTATCTGGACGGCCAGTTCCGGCAACTCCAACTACTCCTCGATCGCGGCCTTGACGCGCTATTGAAGGTTGCATCGCACCAAGTCGCGCGTAATCGAGCGGGATCCAGCTACGATCTGGCACCGCTCGCGCCCTATCGGCCGTTGCCGACAAGCGGTCATCCAACCGGGTTCCGCTCTGGCTTCCCGGACCTGCCCTGTCCGGGCGGGAGCTTCGTTGCTAACGGCCACGCGCATACCACGGACTAATCCTGGCGCTCGCTGGCGTCACGGTCACGGCCTGGCTCGAAGTCAGCGGCTGATCAACCAGGTCAGATCGCCACATCGAGGTTCGTCGGCACGTCACCTGCTGACCGCGTCCCCGTCGCACACCGTCCACGCCGTCCACGATGCAACTCCCAGGGCGCCCTGAGAGCGTGTGATGTCTCAGGACTTCGGCGACGGTCGGGGTTTGTTGGTGTGAGGTCCGGGTGGCCTGGCGTTGCCGACGTGGGTTGGACGACATCTACAAACCCAGCGCCCCGACCAATGCCTGCCCGGCCGCGTCACACGCGCGGACGGAGCGTGCGCCGGATCGACTACAAGACCCTCGAATGGACCACACCCCGCGGATTCACCTTCCAGGTCGTCCCCACCGGCACCCACCGAGTTCCTCGCGCGGATGGTTCCTCGGATGAGCCTGACCTTGGCTTAGGACTGGTTGTCTGATGAGGCGGTCGCGGGCCGGAACTACCTTCGCGGACAGCAGCACCACGGCGGCCCTTGCATTACAGCGAGGAGCTGTCGGTGGTCGCCCTCATACTCGGATGTATGAAGGATCCGCTCAGTCGTGTCATCGTCTGGTCGCTGACCTTGTTTGCGGTGCTTGCGACAGGTGCGGCCGCGCTTGCGACGACCCAGGCCTGGGCGTCGCGCCATCGGCCGGACAGTCCTCCGCCGGTGTCAAAGGCTGAGGTTGTCAGCGTGCAGCGGTACGCCGGTGCGCCGCCGGTGATTCTGGTCGTCGGGCCAACCGGTTCGGACGTCGAGGTCGGCGGAACGCAAGACCTGAATCAGCCGTACCCGCTGGAAGGTGACTACATGGACGTGGTCTTCCTCGGCTCAGGCGCCGCGGTCGTCCCGGCCGCCGGGCGGCACGATCACACCGGGTCCAGCACGATCCTGATGGTGGGGATCTGGCTGGGTTGGTGCGTGGTGATCGGGGGCTGCCTGCTGGCTGGGCGTTATCTCCGCGACGCCGGCAGGCCATGGTGGCCGCAGAGGCCCGCGCTGCGCTCGGCTAGGGCGCAGGGCGCCGTCACGAAGCTCCACCAGCGGGAGGATCGTGCCGGGATACCTCGTGCTCGCAGGTAGCCATCGCACGGACGCACACCGCACGGACGCACATCGGGCGGACGAGCAGTTGGTGTCAGGCGGCTGTGGGTACTGCTCCGAGCCGCTCCAGCGCGTCGATGAGCGGGGCGACGTCGTGGACATGAAACGTTCCGGTGCTGTAGTCGGTGACCTGGTGCCATTGGTCGCCGATGACGTAATACACGTGCGGGCTCACAGCACCAGGGCTGGTATTGAAGAATTCGGCGGCACACGCGGCGAGCATGCCCAACGCATTGAGCGCCGTCGCGTCGCGCAGCACGTGGACGAGCATCTTGTCACGAGACGGAAGGGCGACAAGGCAGCCGGATGGAGGATTCTCGACGTGCAGTGAGTCGCGCAGCACCGTGTCGAAGACGAGTGCCCTGGACGCGGTGAACATGCCACCCGTGAGAATGCTCAGCTCGGCACCGCCGAGCCGGAGAGTCTCGACCTCGTCGTGGAGGCGGCGTAGATTCGCCAGGCCGATCCGGGTGGCCTCCGCCAACGACACTCCGAGCCTGTCGACATCGAAGTACATCGCGACAGCGCGACCTGCGTACACGGCGGGCGCCGTGACCAGGCCGGGCACGAACTCCGGTGCGTCCTGGACCATGCCGGGATCGTGGGCGGCCGCGCAGACGAGTCTGAGGTAGAGCTGGTTCTCCAGGTCGTCCGGTGGGGTCAGCAGTTGGTCGATCATCGGCATCTGGTCGAAGTGATCGCTGACCTCGGCGTGCCACTGCTGTCGTGGTAGGCCTGCGACCTTGAGCGCAAGGTTCCCCAGGCCGGCGGTGGGCCCGTCGCCGGCCGGCACGAGAGACCCAGCGCCGTCGTACCGCATCGCGATGCCGCGCCTCGCAACTGCTGCTTCCGCGAGGCGCACCAACCGGGCAGCCTGCTGGACCGTGAGCGGCTTGAGCACCGGATCCGGCCGCTGGTCGTCCGTTGCCTGGCGCCCGCCGTGTGAACGGTTGTTTCTGATAGTCATCGAATCCTCCTTGCCCAAGAACGTACGGCGAGCGAGCCGGGGGCGGCGGATGATTTTGCGATCTGTGGATAAGTCGGGCGGGCCGCAGACTTCGTGGAGCGTTACAACCTCGAGGGGCGACAGCGACGAGGCTCCGCCCGCGTGACGATCGTTCTCCGCGACCCCCTGTAGCTCACGCCGGACGGCCGGAATCCGCTGTGGGTCTCGGCCGTCACACGGTGGTCAGGTCGGTCAGGTCGTTCAGCAGCCACCGATCGCCCTGCCGCTGAACTTCGCCTGTAACCGGATCCGATTCACCGACGCCGGCTGAGAGCGAGCGGAAAGCGGGGGAAGAGCGGCGGGAGAGTGCGGAGGGTGACGCTGAGCGTGTCTTCTCCCGTGGATGGTCCTCGGGACGTAGGAGGGGAGTTACGAATACGCTTCAGCCTGCGCAAGCCGAGCAAGCCGCTGGCGGCGACCGCACCCTTCTACAGCTACGGCGTGCACAAGATCTACGACCAGTACGGCATGCACCGGGTGTTCGACAACCAGTACGGCGGCGCCGGATCCTGGATCTGAAAGGGCGCCGACGGTACCGGCTGTGCCTGGTACAACGCGCAGTACGCCTACAAGGACTACGACCTGACCCCGATCAACTCGGTGAAGTTCGTCAAGGGCTCTCAGGGGGTCGGGGCGCCCGCCGCATCGAGCTTGGACGGTTGTCGGCGGACGACGCGGTCCGCCTGCTGGCGTCGATCCTTGGCGTCAAACGCGCGAACCCCGAGGCGACCGCCGAGCTGGCCGAGGCGTGCGGCTTCCTGCCGCTGGCGCTCCGGCAGGCCGGGGCCAACTGCACGAACCAGCCTTATCCGTCCGTCCAGGACCGGGTGCTGCGGCTCCCGGCACGGATCTCGCCGTGGTCGGGGACGCGCTCAGTTGCCTGGCGTAGCCAGCGCGGTGACGGAGGCTGCGGCGGCTTCGTAGGTGAGCGGCGGTTCGGGGTTCCAGGGCAGCACCTGGCCGGTGACCTCGGACCATGCCGGGATCTCGGCCAGTTTCTCGGCGCTCAACGAGTTCGGCCGCTGGTCGTACAGCAGGAAGTCGGCGGCGTGGTCGCGGGGCAAGTCGGTCCACTTCACGACTTCCCAACCGCCCGCCGTGGTGGTCGAGGTGAACGGGACACCCGCGTCGCGGAGCAGCCGGAGCGAGGGCCAGTACGCCGGGTTCGCGACGTACGCGTCGGTCGGGGTGCCGCCGGAGAGCGCGACGACCTGCTTGTCCGTGGGCAGCTTCTCGAGTGCCGCCGCCAGCGCATCGGCGGGGTCCGCGACGTCGGCGCCCAGAGCCGTCGCGAGTTCGTGGAAGCGGTCGATGACCGACGGGAGGGTCCGGTCGCCGGCGATGCCGATCAGTACGACCGGCGCGACGTCGGCGATCACGTCGGCCGAGACGCCGTACACCTCGCCGCCGTACGTGACGCTGACGATCAGGTCCGGGCGCAGTTCCGCGATCAGGTCTGTGTCGACGGTGTCACCCGAGCCGACGTACGGCGCGTCCACACCGGCGACCGGTGCCGATCCGGTGTCGGCGTGGTGCTGTGAACCGAAGTACCCGACGACCGGTACGCCGAGTGCCGCCAACGTCTGCGCGGCCTGCGCGTAGGCCAGGATCCGGGTCGGGCGGGCGGCTGCGGTGACGTGCTGCTGCCGGTCGTCGTCGAAGGACCAACCGTCGACTGCCATGCGGTCTCCTACCTGCTCGTGAGCTCGAAATGTCCCGAGCCCATCATGACCGAGAGGCCGCGTCAGGAAACGTTGCGTGACCAGCCCGTGGAACACACGCCCGGCACCTCGGCGGTGAGGATGCCTTCCTTTGTCCGGGGCCGGCGCTAACGTCGGACGCATGAGTTACGCGGTGCGGATGCTGACCGAGGAGACCTGGCCCGCCTTCGCCGAGCTGGTGGAGGCGAACAACGGGGTCTGGGGCGGCTGCTGGTGCATGGGGTTCCACGTCAAGCTCGGCAAGGACCGGACCGCCGAGCAGAACCGGGCCGGCAAGGAGCAGCTGGTCCGCGAACGGCGGACGCACAACGCGCTGGTGTTCGACGGGGACGGGTGCCTCGGGTGGTGTCAGTTCGGTGCGCCGGAGGAGCTGCCGGAGATCAAGAGCCGGCGGCTGTACGAGAAGGAGCTGGTCGCGCTGCCCGACTGGCGCATCACCTGCTTTTTCACCGGTAAAGGGCTCCGCGGTCGCGGCGTCGCGGACGCCGCGCTGGGTGGGGCGCTCGCGGAGATCGCGCGCAACGGCGGTGGGGTCGTCGAGGGGTATCCCGAGGAGACCGACGACCGCAAGGTGTCCGGGTCGTTCCTGCACACCGGGCCGATGGCCGCGTTCGAGGACCACGGGTTCACCCGGACGCGGCGGATCTCGCCGCATCGCTGGGTGGTGACGCTGACCGTCTAGTTCTGTTGTTCGACGACTGTCTCGTCCTGGAGCGGCTTGCGTTCGCGTCTGCGGGGGAGCATCGCGGCGGGTATCAGCGTGAGCAGGACCAGCGCCCACGCCACCCAGTAGGTGTGCGCGAACGACGAGGCCGCGTCGACCAGGCCGCGGCCGACCGCGGCGGGGTCGAGGTGCAGCTGGGCGACGTTCTCCGGGCGGGTGTTGGTGAGGATCGCGGCCTGCGTCTCGCGGAGTCCGCCGTTCAGGCCGGGGATGTTCTGGGTGCCGGGGATGATCGGGGAGTTGTTCAGGTGGTTGGTGAGGATGACCGACATCGTCGCGACACCGCAGGACGACGCGATCTGCTGGGTGATGTTCAGCAGCGTCGACCCGCGGGCGACCTGCGATCCGGCCAGCGTCCGCAGCGCCGAGGTGAACAGCGGCATCATCGTGCCGCCCATCCCGAGCCCCATCACCACCAGCATCGCGATGATCACGCCGTACGGCGTGGTGGAGGTGATCTGGGTGAGCCCGAACATGCCGACCACGATCAGCGCGATCCCGAACGGGACGATCCGCCCGATCGGCAGCTTGTCGACCAGCCGGCCGGCGATCGGCATCGTGATCATCGCGCCGAGACCCTGCGGTGCGACCAGCAGGCCCGCGTGCAGCGTGGACTCGCCGCGGATCTGCTGGTAGTACGTCGGGACCAGCAGCAGGCCGCCGAAGAACGCGGCGCCGAACAGGAACATCGTCGCGATCGAGACCGTGAGGTTGCGGTCCCGGAACAGCCGGAGATCGAGCAGCGGATGCTCCGGCCGGAACGAGTGGAAGACGAACGCGACCATCAGGACGACGCCGGCCAGCATCGACACCCAGACCCGCGGTGCGCCGAAGTCGCCGTTCTTCGCCGGCAGCGAGGAGACGCCGAACAGGAACAGCGCGAGACCGGGCGACATCAGCGCGACGCCGAGGAAGTCGAACGACTCCGACCGCTGGGCGTGGTCCCGTTCCAGCGCGCGCCACGCGTAGATGAGCGCGATCACGCCGAGGGGCAGGTTGATCAGGAAGATCCAGTGCCAGCTCGCCACCTGGATCAGCCAGCCGCCGAGGATCGGGCCCAGGATCGGGCCGAGCAGCATCGGTACGCCGAGAATCGCCATCAGCCGGCCCATCCGGTGCGGACCGGCGGCGCGGGTCATGATCGTCATCCCGAGCGGCATCAGCATGCCGCCGCCGAGGCCCTGCAGAACCCGGAACCCGATCAGCATGTCGATGCTGGACGCGGTCGCACACAGCGCAGACCCGGCGGTGAACAGGAAGATCGCGGTCATGTAGAGCCGCTTGGTGCCGAACCGGTCCGCCGCCCAGCCGGTCAGCGGGATCACGGTCGCGAGCGCGAGCGTGTACGCCGTGACGGTCCACGCGACGGTCGAGTACGCCACCGGGCTCTGCGGCGTACCGAACTCGTCCTGGAACGTCGGCAGCGCGACGTTGACGACCGTGATGTCGAGGATCGACATGATCGCCCCCAGCACCACGACGCCGGCGATCTTCAGCACGGCCGCGTCGATGTTGTCGGGATACTTCGGGACGTCCGGCTGGGTCGCAGACTCGCTCACGATCGGTCCCCCCTCGGGCAGGCTTCTCCTCCCTGCCGAGAGTACGCGCCTCAGCGGGGGAGCAGATCGGCGTCCTGGAGCTGCTGCCAGATCTCGGACTGGTCGACGACGGCGACGCCGAGCTTCTCCGCCTTGGTGAGTTTGGATGCGCCGACGTCCGCGCCGGTGATCAGCAGGTCGGTGCTCGCCGACACCGACGAAGCGATGGTGGCGCCGGCCTTCTCACACAGTCGCTGGAACGCCGGGCGGGCGACCTTCTCGCCGGACCGCGGGTCGCTGATCGCGCCGGTGACCACGACCGTCTTCCCGGCCAGCGGTGCACCGGCGGCGACCACGGGCGGCAGGTCCTCCTCGCGGACGTCGAGGGACACGCCGGCGGAACGGAGCCGTTCGAGCTCCGGGCGTAGCCGGGTCAGGTGCTCGATCAGTGAGGCGGCGACCTTCGGGCCGATGTCCTCGACCGCGACCAGCCCGTCCACACCCGCGTCCGCGACCTCCTCCAGCGAGCCGAACCCGGCGCGGCACAGGCGGGCCGCCGTACCCTCCGAGGCCATCGGGATCGCGAGGCCGATCAGCGCGCGGCGCAGGCCGACCTGGCGGCTGCCGTCGATCGACTCGATCATCCGGGCCGCCGACACCTCGCCGATCCGGTCGAACTCGAGCAGCCGCTCGGCGGTCAGCCGGTAGAAGTCCGACGGGTGCTCGAGGATGCCGGCGTCCGAGAGCCGCTCGATCCAGACCCCGCCGATCGCATCGATGTCCGCGGCCGCGCGGGACGCCCAGTGGATCAGCCGCCGCACGGTCTGGGCCGGGCACGAGACGTTGGTGCAGAACAGCTCGCGGCTGTTGCCCTGCTCGATCAGCGGCTGCTCGCAGGACGGGCAGACGGCCGGCGGCTCGATGTCGCGCTCGGCGCCGGTGCGCTTCGAGGCGTCGAGTACGCCGGCCACGAACGGGATCACGTCACCGGCCCGGCGGACCAGGACCGTGTCGCCGATCTTGATGTCGCGGGCGCGGATGACCTCCTGGTTGGCGAGCGTCGCGCGGGTGACCGTCGTACCGCCGACGAAGACCGGCTCGAGCCAGGCGACCGGCGCGACCTTGCCGATCTTGCCGACGTCCCAGACCACGTCCAGCAGGAGCGTGGTCTTCTCCTCGGCAGCGAACTTGTACGCCAGCGCGCCGCGGGGCGAGCTGGACCGGGTGCCGGCGGCGGCGAACGCGTCCCGGTCGGCGAGCCGTAGTACGGCGCCGTCGAGGTCGTAGTCCAGGTCGTTGCGTTGCTGCTCGATCGCGGTGATCGCCTGCTGGGCCGCGTCCGCGTCCGCGCAGTGCCGCATGCCGGCGACGGTGAAGCCCATCGTCTGCAAGGCCCGCTCGAGGTCGGCGTCGGTGTTCTCCCGCTCGGTCAGCAGGTCGAACGCGAGGAACTGCAGGCGCCGCTCGGCGACCGTGGCCGGGTCCTTCGCCCGGAGCGTGCCGGCCGCCGCGTTCCGGGGGTTGATCAGCGGCTTGTCCGGATGGGCGGCGTTGTACGCGGCGAACGTCGAGCGCAGCATGACCGCTTCGCCGCGGACCTCGATCCGGTCCGGTACGTCGAGGCGGTCCGGGACACCGTCCGCGAGCGCTCGCACCAACGGAGTGACGTCGTCACCGGTGGTCCCGTCGCCGCGGGTCACCGCGCGGGCGAGCTGACCGTGCTCGTACACGAGCGCGAGCGAGAGCCCGTCCAGCTTCGGCATCACGACCACCGACTGCCCCGGGAACCGCGCGAAGAACGCCTCCACCTGCTCCGGCCGGGTCGCCTTCTCCAACGACAACATCGGCCGCGAATGCCGCACCGGCGCATGCAGCACCGTCGGCGCGCCGACCTGCTCCAGCGGATTCGGATCCGGCGTCAGCTCCGGGTGGCTCGCGATCAGCCCCCGCAGCTCGTCCTCCACCGCGTCGTACTCCGCGTCAGCAACCACCGGCGCACCGCGGTAGTACGCATCCCGCAACCCGGCAACCCGCGCCGCCAACTCCTGAATCCGCTCCCCAACATCCACGCCGAGGACCCTACCGGCCCCAGCCGACAACCCAATCCCGTCACGGCCGACCGCAGCACTTCGACCGCATTCGTTGCAGTTGACACGGTGTCAGGTGGCAGAGTCCGGGGCGTGATGATGGAGATCGGAGAGTTCGCCCGCCTGGGCGGCGTGTCCGCGCGGATGCTCCGGCACTACGACCGGATCGGCCTGCTCACCCCGGCCCGCGCCGAGCCGAACGGCAGGCGCTGGTACGACGAGAAGCAGCTCGCGCGGCTGCATCGGCTGGTCGTGCTCAAGGGGCTGGGCTTCGGGCTCGACGAGGTCGGCGTACTGCTGGCCGAGGGCATCGGTGCGGAGGAGCTGCGCGGGATGTTGCGGCTCCGGGAGGCCGAGCTCGAGCGCCGGGTGCGGCACGACCGGCACGCGCTGGACCGGGTGACGGCGAGGCTCCGGCTGATCGACGAGGAGACCCGGATGAAGGTACAGCTCAAGCACCTCGACGCGGTGACCGTTGCCGCGCTGTCCACCACCGTTCCGCGTGACAGCGTGGACCTGGAATCGCTGTTCGGTGCCGGGCCTGGAGACCCGTCGGCTTCCCGCGAAGACCGTTGCCTCGACGATCCATCAGGGGCCGATGTCCGAGCTGCCGTACGCCGTCCTGCGCGACTGGGCCGGTGAGCGGGACCTGGCCTGCTGGCGGCACCAGTACCTGGAAGCCGACGGCGACGACCAGGCCCACTGGATCGTGGAGCTCCAGCTCGAGCTCGCCGACGACCACGCCGTCTGACCCGCTGCGCCGCGCGGATCTGCCGTAACGTCGTGGATGGACAATCCATCACGAGGGAAGCCGCCCATGCTGAAAGTTCTTCGTGTTGTTGTGGTGACGTGTGTCCTGCTGGCCGGGGTGACCGGCCCGGCGGTCGCGTCGACGAACGCTGCGTCGGATCCGGCGCGTGCGGCGTTGCGGGGGATCGTGGAGAACGTGGCCGGGGCCACCGGCAAGCGGTACGCCGTGAAGGACGACGCCGGTCATGTGATGGACACGGTGAAGATCATCCAGGACTCCACCGGCGGGTACCTGGCGGTCTCCCACCATCTTGCCGCCGACGGGCACTTCCGGGTGAACCTGGCAACCTCCACCGACCTGCTCAACTGGCACTGGGTGCGCGAGCTCGCCGGCAGCAACACCGGGCCCGCCTCGCAGCCGACCATCATCCAGGCGTCGAACGGTGGATTCGTCCTCGCGTGGGAGCAGGAGCAACCCGGCGGCGGCAACAACCACCTCGCCTTCCGGTACTTCGCCAGCCGCGCGGACCTCCTCGCCGGGAACGTCGGCCGCTCGTACGACGCACCCCGCCGGCTCTCGTCCTGCGCGGAAGGTACGCCGAACATCTACAGCGTCACGCTGTCGCCGGACATCGACCACTCGACGATCGACATCGGCGGCCACTACTGGTGGAACTGCGACCGCGACCGCCAGCAGCGTGGCACGCTGACCAACTTCAGCTCCTGGTCCACCAGCGCGCAGCCGAACTTCGACAACGCGCTGCTCTACTGGGGTGTCGGCGGCAACATCGGCGACCGCGACAACACGACGTACGGCGGGTACCGGTTCGGGCTGATCGAGGGGCAGTACACGAAGGGCGACTTCGGATCCTGGCGGACGTTCGTGTACGACTACCAGACCGGCAACGCCGACCGGACCGCGATCACGACCGACGGCGGCAGTACGGCGTTCGCGAATCCGGCCATCACCAACCTGAAGGCACCGGACGGCCGGCCCGCGATTGTCGTTACGCTGTTCATCCCGGGGGAGGGCGCGGCGCCGGGGGAGTCGGGCGAGCTCATTTATTACAAGACATACTGATTCAGGACACGCCGACGGTTCTCAGGGTTCTCTCAGTGATCGCTCGCAAGGATGACACTCGTCCTGCTCAGCGCGCGCACAGGAGAGGCAGGCAGCATGGGTGGGCCGAGGCCGAGGTTCAGCGTGGTGATCCCCGCGTTCAACGAGGAGCGGTTGATCGCGGAGTGCCTGCGATCACTTGCCCGGCAGGACTTCGCCGGCGGGTACGAGGTCATTGTCGTCGACAACAACTGCACCGACCGGACCGCGGAGATCGCCCGGAGCTGCGGCGCGATCGTCGTCCCTGAGGAGACGCCCGGAGTGTGCGCGGCGCGGCATCGCGGGACCCTGTCGGCGAACGGCGAGATCGTGGTGTCGACCGATGCCGACACGGTGTTCGGGACCGGTTGGCTCGCGGGGATCGACCGGACGTTCCGGCAATGCGCTGGGCGGGTCGCCGTCGCCGGTCCCTGCCGGTACCCCGAGGGGCCGTGGTGGGGCAAGGTGTACGCGCGGATCCTGTTCGAGGCGGTGTATCTGACGTACCGGGTCACCGGGCGGGTCGGGTACGTCACCGCGACGAACATCGCGTTCCGCAAGGACGCCTGGTCCGGGTACGACCTGACCGGCACGCAGGGCGCCGACGAGCTGGGGCTGCTCCGGCAGCTGCGTTCACGCGGCAAGGTCGCGTTCGACCGCGGCAACCCGACCCTGACGTCCGCGCGCCGGCTCGCGCAGGGCCTGACGTACAACGTGATCGTGTCGTTCCTGTACTACTACGCCCTCGCCGTCACGCTGAACCGGCTGGCGGGGCGGACCGTGATCGGCACCGCACCGTGCTTCCGGACCGACCGGCGCTGGCCGGCGTCGCGGCGGTACCGGACGCGGGTGCTCGCGATCGGCTGGCTGGTCGCGGCCGCGGCGGCGACGGTACTGACGGACCGGTTGATGGACGGCTGATCCGTCGGGCAACGAAAACCCTTGCGGGGGTGGCGGCCGGCATCGGTACGGCGTACTGGCTGACGATGTCGCCGTACTCGCAGCTGTTCGGGTCGTTCCCGTACCGCGGGCGGCGCGACGGTCGGACGGTCGCGTGACGTTCGATGACGGGCCGAACGAGCCGTACTGCGGTACGCGGACCGCGCGGCTGGGGTCCGCGGGGCACGTGATCGGGCTGCACGGGTATACGCCCGGCTGGCCGTCCGCGTCACCCGCCCCGGCTCGATGCTGATCTTCCACGACGGCCGCGACGGCAAGGGCGGCCCGAGAGCCGCCACCGTCGACTCGGTCAAACTCGTCGTCAACGCCCTCCGCACCAAGGGCTACACCTTCACCACGGTCGACAACCTCCTCGGCATCCCGTCGTACCACTGAACCCCGTTGTGCATTACTGCGTGAAGCGGCAGGATTGGTGCCACAATCACGCAGGAGGAGGGTGGTCCGCAGTGGCTGCGAAGTGGGAGTTCGTGCTCTGTGATGCGCTCGTCAAGGTGCACCCGGTGCGGGAGCCGCGGGCGGTGGCGACGGGGACGCGGTTTCAGGCGTTCCTCGGGGAGGCGGCGTCGTTCCAGCTCGCGTACCGGCCGCCGATGGTGCCGGAGTTCCGGGATCCGAGTCCGCTGCAGGTGCGGGTCGAGGGTCCGGCCGCGGACCTGGTGACGGTGTCGAGTGTGGACCTGGTGCCGTGCTCGTTCCTCGCGCTGCCGGGGCACGACGACGGCTACGAGTTCGACGAGCCGGGGCTGTACCCGGACCTCCTGCGCCCAGTCCCGAACGGCGAGGCCCCGACGAGGTTCGGCAGCTGGGCCGCGCTCTGGTTCGACGTCCGTACGACGGATCCCGCGCGGGCCGGCGTCCACGAGTTCGAGATCGTGATGCTCGCGCCGGACGGTGCGGAGCTGCATCGGGTGCCGGTCTCCGTCGAGCTCACCGGGATCGAGCTGCCGCCGCTGGACATCGTGTCGAGCCACTGGATGCACCTCGACGCGCTCGCGGATCACTACGGCGTCGAGGTGTTCGGCGAGGAGCACTGGGCGATCGTCGAGCGCTTCATGGCGTCCGCCGTGGAGATGGGTGCGACCTCCCTGCTCGCACCGGTCTGGACGCCGCCGCTCGACACCGCGGTCGGTTCGTACCGGACCGTCGTACAGCTGATCGACATCACGACGGCGGCCGACGGGTACGTGTTCGGCTTCGACCGGTTGCGGCGCTGGCTCGACGTGTGCCGGCGTACCGGGATCACCGGCGTCGAGGTCGCGCACCTGTTCACCCAGTGGGGCGCGAGGGCCACGCCCGGCATCGTGGTGAACGAGAAACGGGCCTTCGGCTGGGACGTCCCGGCGACCGACGCGCGGTACAGGGACCTGATGCAGGCGCTGCTCCCCGCGCTGCAGGCGGTGCTCGACGAGGAGTGGGACCGGGAGTACGTCGTCTTCCACATCTCCGACGAGCCGTCGGGGGAGGACGGCCTGGCGAGCTACCTCGACGCGAAGGCCGTCGTCGCGGATCTGCTGAAGGGCTGGACGGTCGTCGACGCGCTCAGCGAGCACTCGTTCTACACTTCGGGCGCCGTCGCATTGCCCGTCGTCGCGACCGACCACGTCGAGCCGTTCCTCGCCGAGCGGCCGGAACAGCTGTGGGTCTACTACTGCGTCAGCCAGGACCGCGACGTCGCGAACCGCTTCATCGGGATGCCGTCGGCCCGCAACCGGGCGATCGGCCACCAGTTGTTCGCCTCCGGCGTGGACGGCTTCCTGCACTGGGGTTTCAACTTCTGGTACACCTGGCACTCGATCCGCCGCATCGACCCGTTCGCGGACACCTCCGCCGGCGGCGCGTTCCCGTCCGGCGACCCGTTCGCCGTCTACCCGGGTCCGGACGGTACGCCGTGGCCGTCGATCCGGCACCGCGTCTTCGCCCAGGCCATGTGGGACCACCGGGCCCTGCAGGCCATCCGCACGACCCACGGCAACGCCGCCGCCGTGGAGATCGTCGACCCCGATCACACGCTGCGTTTCGACCGCCCCGTCCTGGATCCGCTGCACTACTACGAGGCACGCCGGCGGATGGTGGAGGCGCTGACAGCTGGGCGGTGACAACCTCCGCGGGTACGGCGGAGTCCTTCAGTCGTGAGGGACTTCGCTGACCGGCGTCGTACGCGTCCCATCGCGGTCGTGCTCGCACTGACGGTGATCGGGGCGATCCTGCCCGGCGTCGGACTGATGGTCGGCGGGCGGCGCAAGCTCGGTGCGTTCGTGCTGGCGGTGAGCCTCGCGCTGATCGGGGCCGGTGTGTACGTCGGGATCGCCCGGCCGACCGCGGCGGTGGCGCTGGTCGTGTCACCGCGCAAGCTGGTGATCGTCGCGGCCGGGCTGGTACTCGTCGGACTCGGATGGGTCTGGGTCGTGGTGGCTTCCCATGAGCTGGTCCGGCCGCTCACCATGAAGCGGGTGCCGCGGCTGGCCGGGGCGTTACTGGTCGGCGTGCTGTGTTTCGCGATCGCCCTGCCGACGACCGCGGGGGTGACGGCCGTACTGTCGCAGCGGGACCTGATCGGCAGCGTGTTCCTGCCCGGCCTGGACTCCCGGAGCGCGACGCGGCCGACGGTGAACGTGCGTGATCCGTGGGCGAACCGCCCGGAGCTCGACATCCTGCTGCTCGGCGGTGACGGCGGCGCGAACCGAACCGGCATCCGCACCGACAGCGTGGTCGTCGCGAGCATCGACACGCGCACCGGGGCGACGCACCTGATCTCGCTCAGCCGGAACTGGATGCGGATGCCGTTCCCGGTGAACTCCCCGCTGCACAAGGTGTATCCGGACGGGTTCTGGGATCCGACGCTCGGGGACGTCGAGCAGCCGGAGTACTACCTGGACGCGATGTACGACAACGTACCGAAGGCACATCCGGGGATCCTCGGGCCGACCGACAACGAGGGCGCCGACGTACTCAAGGAGTCCGTCGGCGCCGCGGTCGGGCTGCCGATCGACTACTACGTACAGCTCAGCGTCGTCGGGTTCGAGAAGATGATCGACGCGCTCGGCGGCGTGACGGTGAACATCAACTACCCGGTGCCGATCGGCGGCGACTACGGCATCGGTCCCGGTACCCGCGGTCCGCGGAAGCCGTCCGGGTACCTCGAGCCTGGGCCGAACCAGAAGCTCGACGGGTACCACGCGATGTGGTTCGCCCGCGGCCGGTACGGGCTGGACGACCCGTCGCGGCAGGCGCGGCAGCGGTGCACGATCCAGGCCCTGGTGCACAGCGCGAACCCGGCGACGGTGGTCACGAGGTACCAGCGGATCGCTGCCGCCGGCAAGCAGTTGCTCCGCACCGACCTCCCGCAGGAAGTGCTGCCCGCGCTGGTAAAGCTGGCCGTGAAGATGAAGCACGCCGCGATCACGAACGTCGACCTGGACGCCGCCAGGAACTTCCCGACCGGCCGCGATCCGAACTACCCGGCGATCCGGGCACTCGTACAGCAGGCACTGCATCCGGTCAGCCACCCGGGCAGCCACTCGGCGAGCACCCGGCCCGCCTCTCCGTCCACGCCGAGCCTCGCCCAGCTCTGCGCCTACCATCCGAACTGATTTCACGGATTGTCACGCCTTCGTGTCGTACTGTAACAGTACTGTTCACTGAAGGAGGCTGTCGTGGAATCACCCAGTCCTGCTGCTCGAATCGGTGCGGAGTTTCTCGGGACGTTCTGGCTGGTGTTCGCCGGGTGCGGTGCGGCCGTGCTGGCCGGCGTCGTGCTCACCCCGGACAAGGTGCCGGTCGGCATCGGCTATCTCGGTGTCGCGCTGGCGTTCGGCCTGACGGTGCTGACGATGGCGTTCGCCGTCGGTCACGTCTCCGGCGGGCATTTCAATCCCGCGGTCACGATCGGCCTGGCGGTCGCCAAGCGGATCGAGTGGAAGTGGGTCCCGACGTACATCGTCACCCAGGTCGTCGCCGGTACCGTGGCCGGCGCCATCCTGCTGGTCATTGCCAACGGCAAGCAAGGCTTCAGCGCCGTCGACAGCGGCTTCGCCAGCAACGGGTACGGCGACCGGTCGCCCGGCGGGTACTCCCTGCTGGCCTGTGCGGTGGTCGAGATCGTGCTGACCGCCTTCTTCCTGTACGTCATCCTCGGCGCGACCGACGACCGGGCGCCGAAGGGGTTCGCCCCGATCGCGATCGGGCTCAGCCTGACGCTGATCCACCTGGTCGGCATCCCGGTCACCAACACGTCGGTCAACCCGGCCCGCTCGCTCGGCGTGGCCTGGTTCGCCGGTGGCGCGGCGCTCGGGCAGGTCTGGTTGTTCATCGTCGCCCCGATCGTCGGGGCCGCGATCGCGGGCGTGAGCTACGCCGCGATCACCGGCGCCCGCGTCGGGGAAGAGGTCGACCTGGGGGTTGCGAACAACCCGTAAACGCGTCAGCCGAGCCTGGTCCACTGTTCTAGGACCACGAGCGTCTTCGTTCCGGCGATCCCGTCGCCGGAGCGGAGCTTGCTCACCACCCGGCGCAGGTCGTCGACGCCCTCGACCCGGATCCGTACCAACGCGTCCGGGTCACCGGCCAGCGTCAGCACTTCCTCGACCTCGGGGATCTGCGCGACGAACTCCATGATCTGCGCGAGGTCGAGGTCGTCGGCGAAGTGCAGCTCGGTCATCGCCTCGATGCCGGTGGCGATCCGGCCGTGGTTGATCTTCACCGTGTAGCGCTCGATCACGCCGAGCTTCTCCAGCCGCGCGATCCGGCGCTGCACGGGCGCCACGGTGAGCCCGACCGCGGCTGCGATCTCGCGCAGCGGCCGGCGGGCGTTGTCCCGGAGCAGGTCGAGGATCACGCGGTCGGTACGGTCGAGGGTCGCCTGGTCGGTCACGCAACAAAATGTACGCCGGACAGTGGGTATGTTGCGCCCGCGGGCGGTGGACCGGCGTACCGGTTGCGAATTGTCGCCAAACTGGACGACCAGTGTTGTGACCCCGCCCACCAGGCCTCACGCTCGGGGCAACCGTCGCCGACCCTGGGAGAACCATGACCGAGTTGCTCGATCGCCCGGTCGGCACGCCGGCGCCGTACGACCTCGGCGACCGTTTCCGTACGGCGGGGCCGCCGACCTTGCTGACCGGCGTCCAGGCGATCGCCCGGCTGCTCGTCGAGCACCGCGCGCTCGACCGGCGCCGCGGGCTGCGGACCGCGTCGTTCGTCTCCGGTTACCAGGGCAGTCCGCTCGGCGGCCTGGACAAGCTGCTCGGCGGTATGCCGGACGTCCTCGACGCGAACGACATCCGGTTCGTCCCCGGCCTGAACGAAGAGCTCGCCGCCACGTCGGTGTGGGGGAGCCAGATCGAGCTGCCGCTCGGCACCGCGACCCACGACGGCGTCACCGGTTTCTGGTACGGCAAGGGCCCCGGCGTCGACCGCGCCACCGACGCGCTGCGGCACGCCAACCTGTACGGCGTGAACCCGCGCGGCGGGGCCGTCCTCCTCGTCGGCGACGACCCGGCGTCGAAGTCCTCGACCGTACCGGCCGTCAGCGAGCGCTCCCTGGCCGCGCTCGGTATCCCGGTGCTCTTCCCGCGGAACGCCGCGGAGATCGTGACGCTCGGGCTGCACGCGATCGAGCTGTCCCGGACGACCGGCTGCGTGGTCGCGCTCAAGATCGTCGCGGACGTCGCCGACGGCGCCTGGGTGGTCGACGCGGCCGCAGCCGACGTATGCCCGGTCGCGCCCGCGATCGAGTGGGACGGCAGACCGTACAGCTACCAGCAGCGCCCGATGATCATCCGCCCGGACGCGATCGTCCGCGCCGAGGCCGACCTGGTCGGCCCGCGGACCGAGCTCGTCCGGGCGTACGCCGTGGCGAACGGACTGGACGTCCTGGACGTGGACCCGGCCGCCGCGCGGGTCGGGTTCGTTGCCTCGGGCAGCTGTTACGACTCGATGCGGCAGGCAATGACCGACCTGGGCGTCACCGACGAAGCGCTCGCCCAGGCAGGGATTCGGGTACTGCGTCTCGGCCTGATGAGTCCCGTTGCCGCAGGCACCATTCGCTCGTTCGCCGAGGGCCTGGACCGGATCGTGGTGGTCGAGGACAAGACCGCGTTCGTCGAGACCCAGGTCCGCGAGATCCTCTACGGTACGCCGGACGCGCCGCAGATCCTCGGCAAGCGCGACGTGTCCGGCCGGATGCTGATCCCCGCCGACGGCGAGCTCACCTCGGGCCGCCTGCTCGGCCCGCTCCGGCAGGTGCTGCAGGACCTGGTCGCGATCACTCCGCCCGCCCCGCAGCGGACGCAGCTCCCGCTGCTGTCGACCAGCCGGTCGGCGTACTTCTGCAGCGGCTGCCCGCACAACCGCTCGACGGCG
Source organism: Kribbella aluminosa (assembly GCF_017876295.1). NCBI lineage: Bacteria > Bacillati > Actinomycetota > Actinomycetes > Propionibacteriales > Kribbellaceae > Kribbella > Kribbella aluminosa. Next base: position 3,707,420 of record NZ_JAGINT010000001.1, read on the forward strand.
CTGCCGGAGGGCTCGATGGGCGGCGGCGGGATCGGTTGCCACGCCATGGTGACGATCTCCGACCGCGAGGACAGCGCGGTCACCGGCGTCACGCAGATGGGTGGCGAGGGCGCGCAGTGGATCGGGCAGGCCTGGTTCACCGACGCCGGGCACATCTTCCAGAACGTCGGCGACGGTACGTTCTTCCACTCCGGGCAGCTCGCCGTACAGGCATGTATCGCCGCCGGCGTGAACATCACCTACAAGCTGCTCTACAACGAGGTCGTCGCGATGACCGGCGCCCAGGACGCCGAAGGCGCGCTCACCGTGCCGCAGCTGACGCACAAGCTGCGAGCCGAGGGCGTGCAGAAGATCATCGTCTGCGCCGAGGACCCGAACCGGCACCGCCGCCGCGATCTCGCGCCCGGGACGCTGCTGTGGGACCGCGACCGCCTCGACCAGGCACAGCGCATGCTCCGGGACACCTCCGGTGTCACCGTGCTGATCTACGACCAGCACTGCGCCGCGGACGCGCGCCGGCAGCGCAAGCGCGGCAACCTGCCCGCCCGTACCCAGCGCGTCGTGATCAACGAGGCTGTCTGCGAGGGGTGCGGCGACTGCGGTGTGAAGAGCAACTGCCTGTCGGTGCAGCCGGTCGAGACGGAGTACGGGCGGAAGACCCGCATCGACCAGACCTCCTGCAACACCGACTACAGCTGCCTCGACGGGGACTGCCCGTCGTTCGTGACCGTGGAGACTGCGTCGACCCGCAAACGTACGTCGTTCCCGGAGCCGCCGCAGGTCGTCCCGAGCAACGCCGAAGAGCGGGTGACCGGTACGCAGAACGTCTTCATGGTCGGTATCGGCGGCACCGGCATCGTCACGGTCAATCAGGTACTGGCGACGGCCGCGCTGCGGGCCGGGTACTCCGTCGAATCTCTCGACCAGACAGGCCTGAGCCAGAAGGCGGGACCGGTCACCGGCCACCTGCGGTTCGCCGACGGCGAGCTGGAGCCCGCCAACCGGCTCACGCCCGGCTCCGCGGACTGCTTCCTCGGCTTCGACCTGCTCACCCTCGCCGAGGACCGGAACCTTGCCTATGGCAACAGTGCGCTGACCCGGACCGTCGTCTCGACCAGCCGGACCGCGACCGGCGCGATGGTGTACGACCCGGACGTCCGGCATCCCGACGAGGCCGGCCTGCTGGATCGGGTCCGCACCGCCACCGCCGAGCTGTTCGACTTCGACGCGCTCGAGGCCGCCGAGCGGATCTTCGGCAACACCCTCGCGGCGAACTTCCTGCTCGTCGGCGCGGCGTACCAGACCGGTGCCCTGCGGCTGCCGGCGGCCGCAATCGAGGAGGCCATCGAGATCAACGGGACTGCGGTCGCAGCGAACATCGCCGCCTTCCGCTGGGGCCGGACGGCGGTCACCGCCCCCGCCGCGTTCCGTGCACCGGAAGCTCCGACCTCGGTCCGTGAGGTTCCCGCCTCGGTCGCCTCCTCCGGTCTCGAAGGCGAGGTACTGCGGCTGGTCGCCCAGCGCGCCACCGACCTGGTCGCCTACCAGAATGTCAAGCTTGCGGATGCGTACGTCGACGTGGTCGCAGGGGTCGCAGCCGCCGAGCAGGCCGTGACCACGGAGACCAGGTTCAGCGAAGCCGTCGCGCGGAACCTCTTCAAGCTGATGGCGTACAAGGACGAGTACGAGGTCGCTCGGCTCCTCACCGACCCCGGGTTCCTCGCGACGACGGATGGTCCGGTCTCCTTCAAGCTGCACCCGCCGATCCTGCGGGCGTTGGGCCGCAAGAAGAAGCTCTCCTTCGGCCCCCGGACCCACGGTGCTCTGCGCGCCCTGGCCCACCTGAAGCCTTTCCGCGGCACCCGCGCCGACGTGTTCGGGTACGCCCACGTCCGCAAACTCGAGCGCGCCCTGCGGGATCACTACCGCGCGCTGGTCATCGACCTGGCCGGCACGCTCGACACCACGTCGTACGACCGCGCTGTCCAGTTGGCCGAGCTCCCCGACCTGATCCGCGGTTACGAGACCGTGAAGCTCCGCAACATCGAGCGCTACACCGCTGCTCTGCAGGACCTCGGCGCTGAAGTGGGGCCCGCTCTTCGTCCCTGATGAGAGCCCGTTCGGTCAGAGGTCATGTCTACGTTGCCTGCAGGACGCCGGAAGGTGTTTGGTTTCCCACATGACTGACGCCGCAATTACCGCCATCACCAGGAGGGGTCTGTTGACCGCAGCCGGTGCGGGGACGATCGTCGCCTTGGCGCCGATCAGCTTCGCCGCTGCCGCGACCGGCTCGAAGACCCAGGTGGTGGAGGGACATATCGCACCAGGGCCGACGGACTTCGTGTACCTGCCGGTCAACGTCCCGCGAGGTGTGCAACAGATCTCGGTGAGCTACAGCTACTCCAAGCCTGCGGTCCCGTCCGGTACGCCGGGGAACTCGTGCGACATCGGGATCTTCGACGCGCGGGGCTTCGACTTCAACGGGTCCGGGTTCCGCGGCTGGTCCGGTGGTTTCCGTACTGCTTTCAGCATCAGTCGTACCGAGGCGACCCCGGGGTACCTGCCCGGTGACGTGATGCCGGGGACCTGGCACGTCGTGCTCGGCCCGTACCAGGTGGCGCCGCAGGGCCTCGACTACCACGTCGAGGTCACGCTCACGTACGGCGACCCGGGCGCGGCGTACGTACCGGCGTACCCGCCGACCCGGGCGAAGGGCCGCGGCCGGGACTGGTACCGCGGCGACTGCCACCTGCACACCGTGTACTCCGACGGACGCAACCAGCCCGCGGACGTGGCCGCCGGTGCGCGGGCGGCCGGGCTGGACTTCATCGTGTCGACCGACCACAACACCAGCGCCTCGCACGGCGCGTGGGGTCCGCTCGCCGGCGACGACCTGCTGATCGTGACGGGCGAGGAGGTCACCACCCGCAACGGGCATTGGCTGGCCCTCGGTACAAAGCCGGGCCAGTGGCTGGACTGGCGGTTCCGGTCGCGCGACGGCGTGTTCGACCGCATCCAGCAGCAGGTCCACAAGGCCGGCGGGCTGTGCGTGTCGGCGCACCTGTACTGCCCGTGGATCGCGAGCGAGTGGAAGTTCGGGTTCGAAGGACTCGACGCCACCGAGGTGTGGACCGGCCCCTGGGGCTGGGACGACGACGCCGCGGTCTCGACCTGGGCGAACCTGCTGGCCGCCGCGGTCCGGGAGAAGAAGCCGTGGCTGCCCGCGATGGGCAACAGCGACGCGCACAACCCCGGCAACGTCATCGGCCTGCCGCACAACGTGGTGCTCGCCGACGACCTGTCCAAGGACGCGGTCCTCGCCGGTCTGCGGGCCGGGCGGTCGTGGATCGCCGAGTCCTCGAAGGTCTCGCTCGACTTCACCGCGACCTCGGCGTACGGCCGGAAGGCGGGGATCGGTGAGCGGCTGGCGGCCCAGCCCACGGAGCAGATCACCGTCAGCGCGAAGGTCAGCGGCGTACCGAACGGCACTGTGCGGATCCTCACCGACGAGGGGCAGATGCTGCAGAGCAGCCTCGACGGCACGGGCGCCGGCACCGTCACCTGGCTGACCACGCCCCTCAGCGCCGCGTTCGTCCGCGCCGAGATCCGGCACCCGCTCGCCGACGGCACGCCCGGCCACACCTCGATGGACCCGGCTCTGACGTTCGGCCCGATGGCCGCACTCACCAACCCGATCTTCCTCGGACGCCGCTAGTACTACAGCCGGACTTCGTGATGTCGCCCCGGTCCGGACGTGCAGCACTCAGCAACCGGTGGCCGCCGTCCAGGATCAACCGCCGGCATCGGCGCCCGCCGCCAGTGCAGCGGGGTTGGTGAGTGCGGGAGATCCGCCGGGGACCGTGTCCGCGGATCCCGGCGCTGCTCCGGCACCATTTCGGCACGGCGAGTTGGGGAGGATTTCCCGCCCGATTCGGCACAACATCCTCCCCAACCCGGACCTACGTCCGGCCGCGAGCTCCGCCGTCCACCCACGCGGTGGGGTGTGTAGCGGCGAGCTGGTCTACCGCTGCTGCGCCACCCTCGTCGCCGTCACCAACGCACGAGAATCAACCACACCCACCACAACCACGCCACCGCGCCCGCCAGGCCCACCGCCCACCGAATCACCGGCAGAACGCTACCCGGACAGCGCTCCGGGGCCTTCGAGGAGTTCGGCCAGGCGGAGCGGCGTACGGTCCTCGAACATCGGGCCGATCAGTTGTACGCCGACCGGCAGACCCTCGGGGGAGCGGCCCGCCGGGATCGCCGTGGCCGGGAGGCCGGGCATGGTCGCGACACCGGCCCAGACGAGCTGGTCGAAGTACGGGTATTGGACGCCGTCGATGTCGAGGGACCGGGCGAGGGAATCGGGGTTGTGGTCGTGCGGGAACGCGGGCGTCGGGGTGATCGGGCACAGCACGACGTCGAACTCGGCGAAGAGCTGCCGCCAGGCGTGCCGGTGGGCTTCGCGGCGGGCGTCCGCAGCCATCCAGTCGCGATGGCTGATCGCGATGCTCCGCAGCCGCGTCGCGTCGAGGCTCTGGTCGTTGGCGTCCAGGCCGGCGGCGAGGGTCTGCAGTTGCCGGTACATGTCGATGGGGAAACGCGCGCCCGCGCCGGAGAAGTGCAACTGGGAGTAGACCGTCGCGGCCTCGGCCAGATCGGGCAGGAGAGGACTGTGGCGTTCGACTCGCGCTCCGCCGGCTGTGAGGGCGTCGACGACCCGCTTCAGGCCTGCGCGTACGGCGGACCCGGTCGGGATGAGCGGATGCTCCTCGACGACCAGGACCCGGAAGTCCGACAGCTGCTGATGGCGGGCGGGTGGCAGCTTCAGGTTGTACGCCACCCCGTGGGTCAGCGGGTCCGGCCCGGCCATGACGTCGAGGAGGAGGGTGAGGTCTCTGGCGGAGCGAGCCATCGGGCCGACCACGGCCAGGTCGAGTTCGGTCGGCCAGGCCGGCCCGGGCGGTGGCACCATTCCGCGGTTCGGCGCGAGCCCGAGGGTCGGCTTGTGTGCGTAGACACCGCAGAAGTGTGCGGGCGTGCGCAACGAACCGGCGATGTCCGAGCCGATCGACAGTACGCCGAATCCGCACGCCAGCGCTGCCGCCGATCCGCCGGACGAGCCGCCCGCCGTACGCGCGCGATCCCACGGGTTGTTGGTAGTGCCGTAGATCTCGTTGAAGGACTGCACATCCTGCAGGCCCAGCGGCACGTTGGTCTTGCCGAGGATGACCGCGCCTGCGGCCTTGAGCCGTGACACCTGCAGCGCGTCTTCGGCCGGCAGATAGTCCCGGTACGCCGGCAGGCCCCAGGTCGTGGGCAGCCCGACGACGTCGTACGACTCCTTGACGGTCACCGGAAGACCCAGCAACGGCTGTTCCGCGCCGCGTCGCCTGGCGTCGTCGGCACTCTCTGCGGCAGACCGCGCGCGGTCGAAGTCCGTCACACAGATCGCGTTGATCGCCTCGTCGTCCCGCTCGATCCGCGCGATCGCTTCGTCCGTCAGCTCGGCCGACGTGACCTCACCGGCACGCAACGCGGCGAGGAGCTCTTCTGCTGTAGGAAAGTCCACGAATCGGACCGTACAGACCTGTCGTCGGAGCCACGAAACCCTATTTCACGCAACTGTCCTGTAGTGAAGGCGGACGGCCCCGCCGATGTCCGTATGGACCGAGAGCAACTCCAGGCGGGTAGCCGGCTCGCCGACGCCGAGCGGCGAGCCGTCCGTGATCGACGGAGTACCCACGCCGCCGATCAGGGCGGGCAGGACGGTGACGTGCAGTTCGTCGATCAGATCTGCTCGCAGTAGTGCGCCGTTGAGTCCGCCTCCTGCGGTCGACAGCACGCACGTGATGCCGAGCTCGGTACCCATTGCCGCCATCGCCTCGGCCAGCTCGACCCGGTTGTCGCCGGCAACGAGGTAACAGATGCGCTCCCGGCGGAGGTACGCGAGATAGTCGACTGGCGTCGACCGCGACACCAGGACCAGTACGTCCCAGTTCTCGTGGTCTTCCGTCCAGCGCACCCGCCCGCGGCTGTCCACGGCCGTGAACCACATGTGCGGCGGCGACACCAGTCCGATGATCTCCGGCGGCAGGAAGTGTTCGTACAACTCGGCGGCGTCCCCGTCGTACGCCGGGAGCCCGTCCGGCGTCTCGTCCTCGGCGACCAGGCTGCCACTCCCTTCGAGGATCGCGTTGCAGCCGTACTGCGCCCTGACCACCTCCAGGATGTCGACCGGATCAGCGGCCTGCGGAGTGATCGCCGCCCACAACTCCGAACTCGGCCGACGCATCAGCAACGCATCACGAGCAAGCGCAACCTTCCCGTCGACACTCGCACCCACACTCACCACCACACGTGGCCGTTCAGCCATCGCCGCCTCCTGAACTCGCCGGACATCGGTCGTCAAGCTCTACCAGGGCCCACCGACAGAAGAACCTCACCGGCCGAGCTGTCCCGTGGCCTAGAGTCGTTGTCATGAGTTCGCTCGAGTCCTGGGCTCTGAGGAGCCACACTGCTGACGGGACCACCCACCCGACGTACCGCAAAGGCAGCGGGCCGGGTGTGATCGTGATTCACGAGATCCCCGGCATCACGCCTGCCGTGCTCGAATTCGCCGAGGGAGTCGTCAGCAGCGGTTTCACCGTCGTGATGCCGTCGTTGTTCGGGCGGCCTGGAGCAGCGGCGACCGTGCTCGAGTCGGTGCGCAGTATCGCCAGTATCTGCGTCAGCAGAGAGTTCAGCATGTTCGCGCTGGGGCGCACGACGCCGGTCGCCGGCTGGCTGCGCTCGTTGGCCAGGGAGTTGCACGAGGAGCTGGGCGGGCCGGGCGTAGGCGTGGTCGGCATGTGCATGACCGGAGGGTTCGCGCTCGCGATGCTGGCAGATGCTCCGGTCGCGGCGCCGGTTCTCGCACAGCCTGCCTCGCCGGCGCCGCTCGGCAAGGCTCGTGGGGCAGACCTCGGGCTGAGCCCGGCCGACCTGGCATCGGTCAAGGCGAAGGTCGCCGCGGGATGCCAGGTGCTGGGGCTGCGCTACAAGGACGATCCGGCCGTCGGCACTCGGTTCGACACCCTGCGGCGTGAGCTCGGCGCGAACTTCATCGCCGTGGAGTTCCCCGGGCGGAAACACGCGACCCTGACCGAACACCGCCAGCAGGCCGGTGTGGACCGGGTCCTCAGCTTCTTCGACGAGAAGCTGAAGGCAGCGCACAAGTAGGCGACTGAAGGTCTGTAGTTGCCTGAGGCAATATCCACAGGGTCGTCGCGATCGCGTGGATCTGTGGATAACATTTTTCCTTGTTTTGAAGGGGATCCGGCTTTGAAAACTGTCGGAGGCCGTGTCTAGAGTTTGGGCATGGAAGACCTCGGCGAGCGGCCACCCGAGCTGATGAGCGAGCACGAACTCGTCCGCGCCCTCGACGACGCCGACGCCGACCTCGCCCGCCGGCAGACCCGCCGCCTGCGCATCATCGCCGCCCTCGACAACACCGGCCACGCCGAAAAGACCGGCGCCCGCAACACCACCCAATACATCCAGTACCGCTACCGCCTCGACCACTACCGCGCCCACCGCGACGTCCACCTCGCCCGCGCCCTACCCAAATACCCCGCCGTCACCGCCGCACTCCCCGCAGACCTCCCTGGGGACCTCACCGCCGACGTCGTACTACGCCCCGCCCAAGCCGAAGCCATCATCCTCGAACTCGAAAAAACCCCCAACACCGTCCCGGCCCCCGACCTGGAATGCGCCGAACGCGAACTCGCCGCCCTCACCCACCTCCCACCCGCCGAACTCCGCAAAGCCACCGTCGCAGCCCGCAACATCCTCGACACCGACGGCCCCGAACCCGAAGAACACAAAGCCGCCGCCCGCGAAACCCTCACCCTCGCCTCCATCGACCGCGGCGTGAAATTCAAGGGCTACCTCGCCAACGAAAACGCCGAACTCCTCCGCACCCTCATCACCACCGGAGCCCGCCCCCACAAAACCCTCGACGGCACCCCCGACCCCCGCTCCCGCGAAAAACGCCAAGCCGACGCCCTCACCACAACCCTGACCCTCGCCGCCACCGCCCTCGACGCAGGCACCCCACCCCCCACCATCCCCCGCCCCACCCCAAACACCCCCAACCCAAACACCCCCACCACAGCAGACCCCCGCACCGCACCAACCCCCACGAACAACGCGTCCACACCCAACCCGGCCCACGATGCAACCGCCGACCCGGGGAACTGGACGCCAACCCGTATACACGGCACCGGTGCCACGGCGACGACTCCCGCAGGTGCTGGTGTGACAACCCGCTCGGCTGATGACGTGGTACCTGGGTTCGGGGCCAAGGCGAACATCACCGTCACCATCGACCTGCAAGACCTCAAAGCAGCCACCGCCGACGCCATCGGCCAAACCGTCAACAGCAACGGCCTGTCCGCAGCCACCATCCGCCGCCTCGCCTGCGACGCCAACATCATCCCCATCGTGCTCGGCTCACAGTCCGAACCCCTCGACGTCGGCCGCCGCGAACGCCTCGTCACCAAAGCCATCCGCCGCGCCCTGAACACCCGCGACCGCGGCTGCGTTGTCTGCGCAGCCCCACCCGTAATGTGCGACGCACACCACCTCATCTCCTGGATAGACGGCGGCCCGACAGCCCTGTCAAACCTCGTCCTGCTCTGCCGCCGGCACCACACCGACCTCCACGCCGGCCACTGGAACATCACCATCACCAGCAACACCGTCCACGTCGCCCGCCCCACCTGGGCCGACCCACCACCCCACCCAGGCCCACCCCCGGACACCGCATCACCACCAGCACCACCACCTGCACCAGTACCGACACCACCACCTGCATCACCACCTGCACCTGCACCGGCACCATCACCGGCACCACCTGCATCACCGCCGGCACCATCACCGGCCCCGGCCCCGGAATCACCACCCGGCCACTCCGGCGCCGGTCGAACGCCCACGGCCGACGTACGTCTCGATGGACGAGGCGAGGACCGCGCACCCGCGCCCCAACCGTCCACAGCCCCGCGAACGGACAGCCAAGACCAGGAAGGCTTGCGCGCCGCAACATATCTGGCGATCTGGGGCGAGCCCCCGCCACCCGACTACCAGGACAATCCACGACGCGGGCACGCGGAGTTCACGCCCGTCGATCCCTGGGGCGGGACCGCCGATGCTACGCAAGCCCCCAGCCACCTCGCTGACCCGCGCGACGTCACCCCCGAACACCACGCGGACGGCTGTACTGAGCCATGCGCTCGTCCTGCCTCTCCGGGTCTCCTTGTGTCGGTGGGACCGAGCGACCCGTAGCGCTGGGTGGATGTTGACGGGGAGCGGCTCGCGAGGGGGTAGGCGGTCCACGGCCACGGCGCTGGTGGCCGAGACGCGCGAGCTGCCCGGCGTCGCGATGAACCGCGCCCTCGATCTGCTCGCTGTTGCGGCAGCTGTCCGTGGCGTCGTGGTTCGGCGCGCGCGCAGTTGCGCGTGGTGGGCGCGGCTTCGGCGTGTTCGGCGCACACGATCGGTGGCCGGGCGGTCCACTCGGCGGGGGACGGTGAAGGATTGCGGGGCCGCGTCGATGGTGATCGCGGATGGGTGCAGGGGGTGCGTGGTTGCGCCTCGGTTCGGCGCGTACTTCGGCGTTCGGAGTCAAGTCTCTTGAACGTTCGGAGTCAAGTCTCTTGAAGTGGTGTACGGCGTTCGATCCTGCACAATGCCGGAGGGGCTGACCAAGTGTCTTGACGAGAGGCGGGTGCGCCGTGACGTCCAGAGGAAGTGGTCGCCGCGCCGCCGGTGCTCGAACTACTGCAGTGCGCCGGCCGGACGGGCGCGTCGTTCAGCGAGTGCTCGGCGGGGCAGACCGTCGAATGCGCGCAGCGCGGCCAGGGAGAGCAAGCCGCCCCGGAACACTACAATCCCCGGCTGCGGCACCTGCGGCACCTGCGGCACCTGCGGCACCTGCGGCACCTGCGGCACCTGCGGCACCGGCGGCACCTGCGGCACCTGCGGCACCTGCGGCACCTGTGGCACCTGGGGCACCTGCGGTGCGCGGTGGGTACGGGGTACGGCGTGGGTGCCGAGGGGGCTCGATGTCGAGCTGGGGGGTCCTCATCGCGGCGTGTGTGGTTTGTGGGAAATGAGTGCGACCGACCGGCGGGAACACATCTTCGACACCATCGAGTGTGCGGCGCGGGTCTGCGTGCGTTGCGGGTGCCGCGTGCTCCGGCACGGCGTACAGCATGAGGCAAGCTTTACTGCTGCGCGCCGGCCGGACCGGTACGGGCGTGGTCCGTGATCGTGCCTGATCCTCGGTGCGTACTTGTCGCTGGATCTGGCGGCCGTTGGCGGTGGACTCCTGCTGCCGCGGTGACAGCCGTACCGCTCGGAATGCTGCTCGCGGGTTGTCCGGAGTTGACACTTCGGTGCGGAGATCTTCGCCAGTCGGTCACGGTTTGTTAAGACAAAGTGGCGTGCTCTGGCAACGTTGCCAGAGGCAGCATTGCCCGGGGCGGCGCTGTGAGGATAGCGTTCGCCAAATTGCCGCTGCGCGTGCTGAGCGTGGCGCTCGATCAGGAGGCTTGTGTGAAGCTCACGTCTGCCGTCGGGGTCACCGCGGCGATCGCCGCCACGGCCATCGGCCTCGCCGGATGTGCTCAGAAGAGCACCGGCTCTGCGGACACCGGTGGGGATTCCGGGACGAAGACCGTCCGGGTCTTCCTCAGCGGCGACACCAATGTCCAGACGCTGTGGGAGAAGGACCTCGCCCCGGCGTTCGAGAAGGCGAACCCGGGCTACAAGGTCGACGTCACCCTCGACCTGCACGGTGAGCACGACGCCCAGACGATGGCGAAGCTGGCGAGCTCGGTCGCGCAGAAGAAGGATCCCGGGTTCGACGTCGTCGACGGCGGCTTCGTGGCCAAGGCCTCGGCCGCGAACCTGCTGCAGCCGGTCGACGCGAGCAAGATCCCCGCACTGTCGGACATTCCGGCGGACGTCGTGAAGGCCGGCGGCACGGGCGGTATCCCGTACCGCGGCTCGTCGGTCCTGCTGGCGTACGACACGAAGACCGTGCCGACACCGCCGAAGACGCTCGACGAGCTGCTCGCGTGGGTCAAGGCGAACCCGGGCAAGTTCACGTACAACTCGCCGAAGTCCGGCGGCTCGGGCGGCGCGTTCGTGGCCACGGTGCTCGACAAGTACGTGCCGGCCGACGCGCGGGAGAAGATGACGGTCGGGTACGAGAAGGACCTCGAATCCAACTGGGACAAGGGTTTCGCCGAGCTCAAGGGCCTGAACCAGTACGTGTACCAGAAGGGCGTCTACCCGAACGGTAACCAGCAGACGCTGGACCTGCTGGCCCACGGGCAGATCTCGATGGCCCCGGTCTGGTCCGACCAGTTCACGACCGGTGTCGCCAACGGCGCGATCCCGGCGACCGTCAAGGCCGCGCAGATCTCCGACCCGTCGTTCACCGGCGGCGCGGCGTACCTCGGCATCCCGGCGAACACCCCGAACGGCGACGCCGCGCTGAAGCTGGTGAACTTCGTCCTCGAGCCGGCCCAGCAGGCCTCGATCGTCAAGGACATCTCGGGCTACCCGGCGATCTCGTCGGACAAGCTGCCGGCCGAGGTCGCGGCGAAGTTCGCGAACGCCGACACCCGGAACCTGCGCAAGGGCTACTACGACCAGATGGGCAAGGACCTCAACAAGCTCTGGGACGAGAAGGTGCCCGGCAAGTGACCCGCGCGCGGGAGGGGCAGACCCGCGGCCTGTTCATGGCGCTGCCGCCGATCGTGCTGATCGCGCTGTTCATCGGGTTCCCGATCGTGCTCGCGTTCGGCTTCAGTTTCGGCTTCACCGGCGGTCTCAACAAGACGATCGCGCTGATCGGCCAGAACGTGCATCACGCGAGCGGCGGTACGCCGACGTTCGGCGCGTACGCCGATCTCTTCTCGGACCAGCGCTTCCTCGGCGACCTGGTCGTGACGGTCGTCGTCACACTCGTCAGTACCACCGTCGTCATCCTGCTCGCGACGACGATCGGGCTGTACCTGAAGTGCCGCGGCGGCGTCCTGGGCAAGGTGCTGTCCGCGCTCGCGGTGATCCCGCTGTTCATCCCGGTGGTGATCGCGTCCTGGGCGATCCTCGGGTTCTACTCGGCCGACGGGTTCCTGCGCAGCGTGGCGGCGCAGTTCGGGGTCGAGTTCCCGATCTGGTCGTTCACGATGGTCACGGTGATCATCGGCTCGGTGTGGACCTCGCTGCCGTTCGCGACGTTGCTGGTCTCGTCGGGGCTGCAGGCCGTGCCGCAGGCGATGATCGACGCCGCGCGGGACGCCGGCGCCTCGTTCTTCCGGGTCGTCACGTCGGTACTGGTTCCGATGGCGGGTGTACCGATCGTGATCGCGACGACGTTCACGGCGATCGGTACGCTCGGCTCGTTCACGGTGCCGTACTTCACCGGCCCGAACTCGCCGAACATGCTCGGCGTGGACATGTCGAACTACTTCTCGGCGTTCAACCAGCCGCAGCAGTCGGTGGTGATGGCGTTCGTGGTGTTCGCGATCGCGTCCGGGATCGCCGCGGTGTACGTGTGGGCGAACTTCCGCTCGGCCAAGGAAAGCGGGGCGGTCTGATGGCCGAGGCAACAGCCGGACCCACGGCGGTTCCGGGGGAGGGCGCGGTGCGGATTGCGCGGCGCGCGGTCAGCGGCGCGGTCGCGACGATCTTCGCGCTGGCCCTCGCGATCTTCATCATCGGTCCGCTCGGATGGCTCGCGGTGCACGCGTTCGCGAAGAGCTGGACGTACCCGAACCTGCTGCCCGACGGCTGGACCCTGCACTGGTGGAGCGTCGTGTCGCAGGACCACGCGCTCGGGGTCGCCGTACAGAACTCGTTGTTCTTCGCACCGATCACGGTGCTGGCCTCCGCGGTGGTCTGCCTGCCGGCCGCGTACGCGTTCGCGCGGTTCTCGTTCCCGGGCCGCCGGTTCTTCCTGATCGGGCTGTTCGCCGCGAACGCGTTCCCGAAGATGGGGCTGTTCGTGTCGCTGGCGGCGCTGTTCTACGCGCTCAACCTGATGAACACGATCCTCGGCATCCTGATCGTGCACGTGCTCGGCACCGTCGTGTTCATGACCTGGATCCCGGCCGCCGCGTTCGCCGCCGTACCGCGCAGTCTCGAGGAGGCCGCGCGGGACGCCGGGGCGTCGAAGCTGCGGACCTTCTTCAGCGTGACGCTGCCGATGGCGCTGCCGGGCATCCTGGTGGCGGCGATCATGAGTTTCCTCGCGTCGTTCGACGAGGCGCAGGGCACGTACCTCGTGGGCGCACCGGACTACATGACGATGCCGACCGAGATGTACAGCCTGGTGCTCAACTATCCGACCCAGGTGGCGGCGGTGTTCTCGATCCTGCTCGCCATTCCTTCCGTCGCGCTGCTGCTGGCCGCGCAGAAGCACATCGTCGGCGGCCAGCTCGCCGAGGGCTTCCAGATCAAGTAGAGGCACCGTGACCACCAACTCAACTGTGACCACTGCGACCGAGGTAGCCGCCGGGCGGGCCGCGGCCGGGCTCGAGATCAGCGGTCTGCACAAGTCGCTCGGCGGCCGGACCATCATCGACAGCCTCGACCTCACGGTCGAGGCGGGCGAGCTCGTCTCGCTGCTCGGGCCGTCCGGCTGCGGCAAGACCACGACGCTGCGGATGATCGCGGGCTTCCTCACCCCGGACGCGGGCTCGATCCAGGTCGGCGGCCGCGAGGTCGTACGGCTCGGCCCCGAGCGGCGCCCGAGCGCGATGGTGTTCCAGAACTACGCGCTCTGGCCGCACATGACGGTCGCGAAGAACGTCGGCTTCCCGCTCAAGCTGCGCAAGCTGCCCAGGAAGGAGGTCGCCGACCGGGTCGACGCGGCGCTCGCGCTGGTCAACCTGATGCACCACAAGGACTCGCGTCCGGCGCGGATCTCCGGCGGCGAGCAGCAGCGTACGGCGCTGGCCCGCGCGCTCGTCCAGGAGCCGGAGCTGCTGCTGCTCGACGAGCCGCTGAGCAACCTCGACGCGAAGCTGCGGGTCAAGGTCCGCGAGGACATCCGCGAGATCCAGCAGCGGCTCGGCATCACCACCGTCGTGGTCACGCACGACCAGGAGGAGGCGATGTCGATGTCGGACCGGATCGCGGTGATGAACGACGGCCGGATCGAGCAGTTCAGCACCTCCGTGGATCTCTACAGCACGCCCGCGACCGAGTTCGTCGCGACGTTCATCGGGAGCCTGAACCGGTTCGAGGGACGGATCGAGGCGGGCCGGATCGCGAGCGGTTCAGGAGTCGTCGGAATCCGTCCGGAGGACGTCCGGTTCTCGGCCGACGGTGCTGACGACAAGGATGGCTGGGTGCCGGCGACGGTCGAGCGGGTGGTGCCGCGCGGGCATTTCGCGGAGCTGTACGTCAAGCGCGAGGACGCCGAGCTCCGTGCGTACGTCACCGGCGCGTTGCCACCGGTCGGAGCGCGCGGGCACGCGCGGGTCGAGAAGTGGCTCGAGTTCGAGGACGGCAAGCTCGTACGTCGGGGGTCGGCATGTTGATCACTGCGCACCGAGGCGACGTCGAGCGGTACCGGGAGAACACGCTCGCCGCGGTCCGTTCCGCGGTCGAGAACGGTGCCGACCTGGTCGAGATCGACGTCCGCGTCACCCGCGACGGCCGGGTCGTACTCCTGCACGACGCGACGCTGGAGCGGCTGTGGGGAGTTGACCGCGCCGTCTCCCAGGTGGACTGGGCGGAGGTCTCGGGGCTCGGCGACGGAGACGACCGGATTCCGCTGCTCGCCGATGCGCTCGCGGTTGTCGCCGGTACGTCGGCGACGCTGCTGATCGACATGTCGGACCCGGATTGTGCCGCGCCGGCCGTTGCCGTCGTACGCGAGGTGCCGAACGCGCGTGTCGCGTGGTGCGGGGACGTCGACGCGATGCGGACGGTTCGCGAACTCGCTGCGGATGCGCGGATCTGGTTGCCGTGGGACCGGCGCGATCTCCCGCCGGCGGACCTCGTCGCGGCGCTGCGGCCCGACGTCGTCAACTCGGCGTACATCTTCCTCAGCCCCGCGCTCGTCGAGGCGGCGCACGCGGCGGGCGCGCGGATGGCCTGCTGGACGGTCGACGACGAGGACGCGATGCGCTGGGTGCTTGCCACCGGCGCGGACGCCGTGACGACCAACCGGCTGCGCGTCCTGCAGGGAGTCGTTGCCGAAGGCCCCGAGTCGTGGAGCGCCGCGCCCCGGCCGGCGCTGCTGACGTACGACGAGCTGGAAGCGGCCGTGGCGGTTGCGCACGAGTTGGCGCGCTGGGCCGTCGACTACACGAGCAGCGCCGAGCTCGGCGTGATCCGTACCAAGGCGCACGCGGCGGACCACGTCACCGCGGTGGACGTCGCGGTCGAGCAGCATGTCCGCGAGGTCATCGCCGAGCGCCTGCCGGGTCACCTGGTGGTGGGTGAGGAACTCGGCGGCGTCGCGCAGCCCGGTACGCCGTGCTGGTACGTCGACCCGGTGGACGGTACGGCGAACCTCGCGAACGGGATGCCGTGGACGGCGTTCTCGCTGGCCCTCGCGATCGACCGGGAGCCGCTCGTGGCCGTGGTCGGCGACGCGTGGCACGGGCAGGTGTTCGGGGCCGTCGCGGGGCGCGGGGCCGAGCGGGACGGCGTACGGCTTGAGCTGCCGCCGGCCGAGAGCGCGAGCCTGACCGGGACGATGGTCAGCACCGAGCTACTGGGTCATGAGACCTGGCCGGGCATGGTCGAGTTCTTCGACGCGCTGCGGGACCGCTTCTGCACTGTCCGTGTCATGGGGTCGGGAACGCTTTCGCTGACAGGTCCTGCTGCGGGCCGCGGAGCCGGATCGGTCATCGAGCGCTTCAGCCCGATCGACCACTTGGCCGCCGCGCTGATCGTCCGCGAGGCAGGCGGCGTACTCCTCGACGACGCCGGGAACGAGACCGTTTGGCCTACTGCCGGAGGGATTCTCGCGGCACGTCCGGAGTACGCGGCCGAGCTGTACGCCGTGTGGAGTGCTGCCCGCGGGTGACGGATTGCCCTGTGCAATGCTTGACGTCGATGTCGGACATGGGTGGGATGGCGCCACTGACCTGGGCTTCGTTCCTGGGCAGCTGGCGGGTTGCGCCGGGCTGGCTCGCGGTGGCCGTGGTGCTCGCCGGCGGGTACTGCGTTCTGCGCGTCCGCGGGCGCGGTCGATCGACGGTGCGGGTCTGGCGGGCGGCGTCGTTCGTCCTCGGCTGCGTGATTCTCTGGGTCTGCGTGGCGTCCGGGATCGGCGCGTACTCGATGTCGGTGTTCTGGATGCACATGGTGCTGCATCTGACGCTGATCATGGTGGTCCCCGTGCTGCTGGTCCTCGGGCATCCGATCACGGTCGCGCTCGAGTCCGCTTCCGCCGACCGGCAGTCCCGCGCGCGGCGGCTGGTGTCGTCGCGACCGATGGGCCTGCTCACGCATCCCGCGGCCGGGCTGGCCATCTACACGCTCGTGATCGTGGTGACGCACCTGACCGGGTTCATGGACCAGATGGTGATGCATCCCTGGCTGATGACGGGCGAGCAGGTGCTGTACGTCGTCGCCGGGTACCTGTTCTTCCTGCCGTTGCTGGGGGAGGAGCCGCTGCACTCGGATCCGGGGTACCTGCTCCGGCTGGTGCTGTTCCTGATCGCGATGTTGCCGGACACCGTCGTCGGCATCGTGCTGCTGCAGACCACCCGCGACCCGTTCCCGATGATGATGGAGATGCATCCGAGCTGGGCGCCCGCGCCGTTGACGGACATTCACACCGCCGGCGGACTGATGTGGGCGGTGGGGGACGGCCTGATGATGTTCGCTGCCGTCGGGCTGATGATCAGCGTCGTCACGTCACCGGCCAAACGCGACCGGATGACCGGCAGCTGGCTGGACGCCGTACGCCGTACCGTGATCGCGACCGAGGTGGGCGCCGATCCGAAGGACCAGCTCGATCCGGACAGCGACGAAGCCCACGAGGCGTACAACCGGATGCTGCAGCGGCTCGCCGGCGAGCAGAAGAAGCGCCCCTAGGACTCGGGCTTGGGCATCGGGGCCTCGACGCCGACCTTGCCGCCGGTGCCGGTCGCCGTAGAGGCCTGGTTGTGCAGGCCGGCCAGGTTGGCGACGGCAGGATGCGTGCGGCCCATCGGTCCTGCGGCGAGCGCCGTGAACAGGTTGAGCGTCACCTTCCGGGCGAAGTCCACCGAGGGCTGGTTCACGTCGAACTGCGGGTCCGGGCCTTCCAGCGCACGGACCCACTCGATGGTCCCGGTCCCGAACACGCCGGCTCCGGACGGCGTCGTGTAGTACGTCGAGTCCGCGACCGTGTGCCTGACGCCGCAGGTGGTCGGCGAGTGGGCGACGACCTGCAGGTTCGCGGGCGTCCCGGCGATCGGGTACGCGCGATCCGCCTCGTCGCCGATCAACCCCTGGTACGCCGACCCGACTCCGGCGCCGGTACCAGCGAACAGGAAGAAGTTCGGGTCCAGCACCGTGTACGGGCCTTTCGCCGGAGCGCACTCGTAGAGGGTCCCGGTGAGCGAGTTCTCCGGGTAGGAGTGCGGTGCCGCGCGCCAGTGGACGGTGGTGTCGGGAGAGTTGTGGTGTGGGTCCAGCGCCGCGTCCTTGTAGCCGAACATGACGCGGTTCGGCCCGTGTGGGTCGGCGCCGTACCGGACGCGCCAGAACACCGAGTTCGCTCCCATGAACGCCAGGTTCGTCCCTGCGTCGCGCGCTCGCGTGACGGCCGCACGCGCCGGCAGGGTCCAGTACTCGTCGTGCCCGCCGAACACGATCGCCCGCGCGCCCGTGAGCAGTCCCGGGTCCGCCAGCAGGTCGACGCTGGTCGCGTACGCCAGCCGTACGCCGCTGCGCTCCGCGACCTGAACCAGTGGGTCGTACTCGTTCAGCACCCCGCGGGCGCCGTCGAAGTCGTACGGGCGATCGAAGGTCACCATCAGCGATCGCCTGGTCGCGAGGCGGTGCGGGCCGTGGTACAGCGAGTACCCGCCCCAGGCGTTGTACGCCTCCTCGGTGTTGACCGCGTCGACGATCAGGACCGCACCGCGAGCGCTGTCCGAGCGGACCACGAACGGGACGTACTTCGCCTTGCCGTTCGCCCCGCGCAGCAGCAGGAGATAGCTGCCGGCCGGCCATCCCTTGGTCTGAACGGTCAGCGAAGGAGTCCAGTTGATCGCGGAGACCATCCGGTCCGCGGTACGGAGCGGCTGCGGCTGAGCCTTGCCCGGAATACTCGCCGACGTCCAGATCAGCTTCGCGCCGGCACCGCCGTACCACCCGACCCGGTACGCGTGGACGGTGAAGGCGCCCACGGACGAGGTCACGAACAGCCGGAACGCCTGACCACTGCGAACGCTCACGTGATCGGCGTACCCCGCAAGCTCCATCGGCCCGGCAACCTGCTTGTCCAGGATCTGCCAAGGCTGGCGCCCCCAGCCGATGGCGGCCTCGTTCTGCTCCGGACCGACATCCACTTGCCCTTGCCCGGAGCCACCCGACGGTCCCTGGCAGCCGCACAAGACCGCCACCGCCGCCACACCTACGGCCAGCAGCCTCGCACCTCTCAACCAGCACCTCCCGAGTCCGGCAAGCATCGTAGACACCACTCTATGAGCAAACGCTGAGACCCGGAGCCGACGCGTAAGCTGCCACAGTGACTGGGGAGTCCGATTTCGACGAGGTCGTCGACCGCCGTACGTCGAACTCGATGAAATGGGCCGGTGGCAACCAGTGGTTCCCCCGCAGCACCGCCTTGTCAGGAGGACGTCCGTGACCGATCAGCGTTTCGAAGTACAGAACCGGGCCGAGGAATCCAGGTACGTCCTGATCGACCACGAGTCCGGTGGGGTGATCGGCGAAGAGGACTACGTCGACGTGACCGCCGATGCCGGCGTCCAGCGCGTGCTCTTCCATACCGGCGTCTCCGACGAGTACAGCGGCCAGGGCCTCGCCTCCCGACTCGTCCGCGCAGTCGTCGACGACGTCATCGCTCAGGGCTACGCCATCGTCCCCGTCTGCCCGTACGTCGCCGCCTGGCTGCCGAAGCACCCCGAGTACGCCGACCACGTAGTCAAGCCCCGCCCCGAACATCTCCGCGCCGTAGCTGCCCGCGAGAAGTAGCGGCTATGGCGGGCTGGTCCGACGAGGATATCCGCGATCAGGGCGGGAACTCGGAGTTGGGTCTGCGGGCGGCGATGCCGGCGCCGCGTGCCGCGGGAGTTCGGCGATTTCTTCGGAGGCGTCGGCCCGGCCCGGATCGATCCGCGAGCGACCGACCAGACGGCGTCCGCCTGGACCCCAACTGAGGACTGCACCGTCCTCAGGGCTTCCAGTGGATGACCTGGCCCCGTTCGACGAGCCGGGACTGCAGCGCGGGGATGTCGACGTCCTGTACGTCGGTCCGCGCCCGGACGGACTGCACCGCAGCGACTGCCGCGGATTCGGCCAGCACACAGAAGACCGGCTCCATCCGGGTCGCCGCGTATCCGATGTGTGTCGCGGACAGGCAGACCGGGACGAGCAGGTTGCCGCAGTCGGCGGCCTTCGGCGTGATGGCCCGGTACGGCACGGGATACGGCCGGCCGGTTCCGAGATGCCCGCCGATGAACATGTCGCCTTCGGTTGCGACACCGAGCTGCCCGGTGGTGGTGTCACGATGCGGAATCCGTCGTACCGGATAGACGTCGACCCCGAACAGGGCCAGTCCGACGCTGTCGCCAGGGTCCGACAGGTTGGCCACGTCCGCTTGTGTGACGGTGTAGGCGCCGTCGAGCCGGCGGGACACCCGCACGTACAGCTGCGGCGGCCATCCCTCGGTGTCCGGGAACACGCTCGCATCGAGCCCGTACGCGGCGGTCTCCGCGCGGAACTCAGCGGGTACGGCGGGATCGGTCGACAGGAAGTGGTGAAGCCCGCGCAGATAGTCGATGTGATGCCGCCAGACCCGCGCCCGGGTGTCCCAGTCGCCGTCCTGGTAGTCGCGGCTCATGCCGACCGGTGCGTTGGTGATCAGGGAGGCTCGCTGGTAGTTGTACTCGCCCGAGTTGAGCCAGCCGGGGAAGATCCCGCGCAGCGCCTCGAGGTCGGTCCCGAGGTGAGCGACGTACCGCCGTACGAGCTCGTAGTCGTCGGCCGAGTAGTTGCCGGGCGGAGTGATGGGCCGGCGGGCAGCGGGATCGGTGGTCACGTAGAAGCGGAAGTTGTACGCCTGCGCGTAGTCATCCGCCGCTCCGACCGGGTGACCGTGGTCCGGGTCGAGCAGCGGGAGCAGTCTGCCGCCGACACAGGGGTCGATCGGCGTCCAGTTGGTGACCGGCCTTACACCGGCGAGCTCCTCGCCGAAGTCCTCCTGGGACTCGCGCCCGGTGCGGTAGGGGACGCCGGCCAGCGCCATCAGGTCGCCTTCGTACGACGCGTCGATGAAGACCTCTGCCCGTACGTCGAGGTCCGGCACCGACTCGTTCGCCGGCAGCGGAACACCCCAGCGGTCGGGCGTCGAGGTCTCCAGCTGGATCGCGGTGATGCGGTTGCCGTCGCGGCTCACCGCGCGGGCGCGGCGCTCGAAGTACACCTCGATCCCCGCGTCCGCGATCCACTGGTGGAAGGCACGCAGGACGTCGTGCGGGTGCTCACCGAAGCCGAAGACCGCGTCCCTCGTCAGACCGCCGACCGCGACGGGGATCGGGCAGTCCTGCCGGGGTTTGATCCCTGCGCTGAGCATGCCGCCGAGCCACCGGCCAGGCTCGATCAGTACGACGGACGCACCTTCCTGATGCGCGGTGATCGCAGCGACACAGCCGGCGGGAGTGCCGCCATAAACACAGACATCGACCATGGCATGCACTCTGCCGCTGCACCTACCCCCTGTGGCATAGCCAATCTGAACGTGTGCATGTACTTTCTTGCCATGCTGACGCTCGACGGCTATCTGCTCGCGCCACGCCGGGAGCAGTTCAGCCTCGCCGTCGACACCTATGAGACCTGGAGCCTGCTCCTGCCCAGGAGCGGCGCATTCGCCTTCGAAGTCACCGGTGTACCCCGTGGAGTGGCGACGTTCGGGGACATCGTCATCTGCCCGCCCGGCGGTGCGCTGAGGCGCCGGATGCAGCTCCCCACCGCGTTCCTCCACGCCCGCTTCAGCACCGAACTAGCTCCACCGGCCGGGCGCACCCGACTCCATGACCTCGACCGGCTGCGTGCGGACCTGGAGATGCTCGACGACCACACCGAGGTGATCGCGACACACATCGTCACCGACCTCGTACTGATGGCACTACGCGCTCATCGCGAAGTCCCCGGCGACGAGTTGGTGCGCCAGGCAACGGCCTACCTCCACGACCACTTCACCTCGCCGGACCTCTCCCTGGGAGACCTGGCTGACCTGCTAGGCATCAGCCCCGCCCAGCTCTCGCGCCGCTTCAAAGCCACCCACGGCGTCACCCCGGTCCACTACCTCCGCCGCACCCGCGTGCGCAAGGCCCGCGAACTGCTCACCGAGACCAACGAGACCCTTCGAACAATCGCCGAACGCTGCGGCTACCGCAGCTCCTTCTACCTCAGCCGCGTCTTCACCAACCAGACCGGCCAGTCCCCATCCCACTACCGCCATACCACCAGAGTCTGAGGCCGTTCCGCGACAGCCGCGCGCACTCGGGCCGGGCGAGGGTAACTCGTGGACCGGCCCGAGGTGGGGCTGTTGCGCGGTGACCTACTCCGCGAGTTTGGCGATGGCCTGGGCCCAGAGGAAGTACTTGTTGGTGCCGAGGTCCCGGACGGTGACGATGTTGAACGCTGCTTTGAGGTGTTCGGCGTCGCCATCGCTGACGCCCTGGAGAGCTGCCACCGGCGCGTCCGCCAGCTCCTCGAGCGCCTTGGTTTCGTACGCCTTGTCCAACTTTGCATCCATCGCGGACATGTTCGCGTCCTCTCTCGGTCGGAAGTGTCGTCCTCAACGTAACGGCACCCACCTCACCAAGGCCAACAGCAACACCCAACCTGTGAACCAGCTGAGCGGGCGCCGGATGCAACCATCTTCGCGTCCGCAGGCGTGTCTAACCCGGTACCGAGGATGAGGAGGACAGATGAGTGATCGGGACGCCGCATTCGAGGCGTACTTCGCGGCACGTTCCGACGCCATGCGTGGCACGGCGTACCTGCTGTGTGGCGACTGGCATCGCGCGGAGGACCTCGTCCAGCAGACGTTCACGAAGATCTATCTGGCCTGGCGGCGGATCCAGCGGCACGAGGCGATGGACAGCTACACCAGGCAGACGCTCGTACGTACGTTTCTGTCCGAGCGGCGCCGGGGGTGGTTCCGGCACGAGTCGGTCGGGTCTCCGGAGACCGATCGGGCGGCGCCGTCGTCCGGCCTCGCCGACGAACGGCTCGTGCTGCTCGAGGCGCTCGGGAAGGTGCCGCCGAGGCAACGCGCCGTACTGGTCCTGCGGTACTGGGAGGACCAGTCCGTCGATCAGACAGCCGCATTGCTCGATTGTTCGGCAGGAAATGTCAAGAGCCAGGCGGCGCGCGGGCTGGCGACGCTGCGCGGTCTGCTGGAAGAGGAGAGGGTTCGATGAACGAAGAGGATCTCAACGAGGCATTGCACGACGTGATGGTGCGCAGCAGCCCGCCGCCGTCGATGGATCCCGCGCACGCTCTGGACCAGGCCCGCCGGGCGCGCAAGCGGCGTACGACGGTGTTGGCCGGGGCCGCCGCCGTGACGCTGGTGGTCGGCATCGGGGCCGGTTCCGTCCTGGTCGCGAACTACGCCGGTAGCCGGCCGGCCGGCCAGATGGTGGCGGGCGGACCCAGCACGACGCAGTCGGGGCCGACGACACAGCCAGTGGCTACGCCGCGGCCGGCCTCCACCTTGGTGCCGCCGACGACGCGGAAGTCCGGTGACCCGTGGCCGGAGGGCCAGGTCGACCGTACGGCGACAGCGGGGCCTCGCGCCGTACGGGCCGTGACGTTGATGCGCGACCTGACCTCGGCTGTCCCGCCGGGCTTCAGCTCACCGGACCTGAAGTACCCGGACGGTAGCTCGATGAGATGGCCGCAGGCCCAGTACGCGTCCAGCGACGGGGAGCAGGACTATTGGGAGTACCAGGCTGCCATCCCGGTGCAGCAGAACGATCGGGTCGGCAGGTTGCTGGTGCAGTCGACCACGCCCGACGGGAAACCGGCGACGACCCCCTGCACGATGGCGCAGAAGTTCTGGGGTGGGACCGGTACCTGCGCTGTCATGGACGTCGGCGGCAAGAAGGTCGGCGTGCTGACCACCAACGGACGCGGCAGCTACGACCAGTGGGCCGCCTACCGGTACGACGACGGCACCGTTGTGATCCTCGCGCAGGCCAAGATGGGCGCCGGCCCGGGACGATCGCCGCTGACGCAACCGGTGTTCACGCCCCGCCAGCTGGCCGAGCTCGTGACGTCGCCGAAGTTCAAGATCAGCACCTGATCTAGGTGAGTCGGATGTTTATCGGTATACGACTGGCGTCAGGATGGATCGTGACCGCTCTGGTTCCGACAACCTGAAGAAGAGGGCACAGTGATGCTCGATCCCGTCGTCGACAAAGGTCCGCTGACCGAGACCGACCGCTTCATCTTCGAGTCGTGGGGCTACTTCGTGATCCCCAACGTCCTGACGAAGGACGAGGCCGCCGAGGCGTACGACGTTTCGCGCCGTCTGCACGAGAACCGCGACCGCGAGTTCGGGCAGATCGGCCGGACCTACGAGAGCGAGCCGGTTCTGGAGCGGCTCATGGATCATCCTGACGTCCTTCCGAAGGTGCAGGGTCTGCTCGGCGACCGTTTCGTGCTGCAGGCCGGCTGGAACACGATGCAGCCGGCGCACGCGGGGAACGGTGGTTGGCACCAGGACGGATCGTCCGCCTTCGACTTCAAGGACCTGGGATACCCGGTTCCGTTGCTTCAGCTCCGCGTGTCGTATCTGCTCACCGATCAGACTGTGCCCGGCATGGGCAACATGGAGCTGATCCCCGGCAGCCACCGCTCGCGGGTCGGTCTCCCCGATTCGATTCGCAAGAGCAAGGGCGACATCGCGATCGGCCATGTCGTGTGCGCCGAGGCCGGGGCTGCGCTGGTGTTCCACAACGGCGTCTGGCACCGAACCTTCCGCCACGACGGCGACCACGACCGCTTCACAACCCACTACGTCTACAGCCCACCATGGGTCCGGCCGGCCGACCGTCTCAGCAACGACCCAGAGTTCCTCGAGCGCACCACACCCCTGAGGCGCGCACTGATGGGGGAGTTCGCAAGGCCGGACGCCCCGTTCGGCGCGAACTACGACCCACTCCCAATCTGACCCACAAATCGCTTCCCGCGGCACCGGCCTCCCTCGAGCACGGAGGCCGGTGCCGCGCCGAGGTAGTTGCCTGAACCGGGCGCTATTTCCACGTCTCGAATCTGGCTGACCTGTCGAGTAGTGGACTGTAGAGTGAGCCAGATTCACCTGGCGATGGTTGCGGATCAGGCCCGATGAATCGTCCGATCGTGCCAGTCGTCGAGGGCTGCGAAGGAGGAATTGTGGGACGTTTCGACCGTCACCGCGGTTACCTGTTGATCATCTGCGCACTGGCCCTCGGGCTGGTGGCCGGTACCAACCTGACGGCGACTGCCGCGCCCGGACGGGTGTCGCAGTTCTCGCCTGGTGCAGCAGGGGCCGGCGATCCGTACTTCCCCGAGATGGGCAACGGCGGCTACGACGTCAGCCACTACGACATCAGGCTCGCCTTCGACCCCAGGACCAAGGCGATCAACGCGACCACGACGATCCTTGCCAGAGCCACGCAGAGTCTCTCCCGCTTCGACCTGGATTTCCAGGGACCGCTGAAGATCAGCAAGCTCACGGTCAACAGGCGCGACGCATCCTTCATCCGCAGAGATACGCAGGAGCTGGTGATCACCCCGCCACACGGACTGTGGCGAGGCAGCACGTTCGTCGTCTCGGTGACCTACGCGGGCGTCCCGCAGAAGATCGACGACCCGGCGCTGGGACTTTCCGGCTGGGTCGCCACCAAGGACGGCGCGGTCGCACTCAACCAGCCCATCGGCGCGGCGACCTACTACCCGGTGAACGACACGACCGACGACAAAGCGACGTACACCGAGACCATCACCGTGCCGACCGGACTCACCGTGCTGGCGAACGGTGAACCCGGTCCGACCACCAAGCACAACGGCCGAACCACCTTCCGTTGGCACATGAACCAGCCGATGGCCAGCGAATTGGCCATGCTCGCGATCGGGAAGTACAACGTCACCCGCAGCGTGACGGCCGACGGCCTCCGGAACATCACCGCGATCGGTACGTCGATCGACACCGTGGCCGGTCAGGGCAAGGTGTTCAACAAGACCACCGCGCAGATCGTCCAGTGGGAGTCGTCGTTGTACGGGCGCTATCCGTTCGACTCGACCGGCGGCATCCTCGCCGACGTCGGCGTCCACTACGCCCTGGAGACGCAGAGCCGACCGGTGTACGACCAGCGCACCAGCCGCGTCGACGGTGACCTGCTCGCCCACGAACTCGGCCACCAGTGGTTCGGCGACAGTCTCAGTCCGGTGCACTGGTCGGACATCTGGCTGAACGAAGGCTTCGCCACTTACTCGGAGTGGCTCTACCAGGAGAAGTTCAACGGCACCCCGGTGGAACAGAGCTTCGCGGACGCCTATGCCAACGAGAAGGACTGGAGCGGCGCGGTGGCCGACCCCGGGCGGGACCACATCTTCGACGACCTGGTCTACAACCGCGGCGCGATGACGTTGCGGGCGCTCCGCCTGAAGATCGGTGACCGCGCCTTCTTCCACGTGCTCAAGCAGTGGCCGGCGACCTACCGGCACGGCAATGTCTCGACGCAGACTTTCATCCGGTTCGTCGAGCGACTGACCCACCGCGACCTCGGCACGTTCTTCCACACCTGGCTCTACCAACCAGGCAAGCCGAAGCTCTGACCATCCGAATGGCGCCCACCCCGGGGGCTCGGGTGGGTCAGGACGGGCCGACCCAGCTCTGGTTGCGGGTTCCGACGCAGTCGTAGATCTGCAGTTGGCGGCCGTTGGTGAAGTCGGCCTCGGGTAGGTCCAGGCACCGCCCGGAGGCCTGGTTGATGAGTGAGCCGAAGTTGCCTTGGCGCCACCTCTGGTTGCCGCCGCCTGAGCAGGCCGCAACGTGCACCAAGGTCAGGTTCGCCGTCTGGCCGGACGGCACCTGCAGACAGACGCCTCCTGTTTTCAGCTCTCCGGCGCTGTCGAGACTCCAGGTCTGATTGGAGTTCGCCAGGCAGGACCACAGCTGGACGTTGCCGCTGGCAACATCGCGATCGACGCAGAGATCCTGGCGCGTGGTCGACGCGATGGCGCCGGCGGGAGCCGTGCCCTCGGGGGCGGGCGTCCAGGTTGAGCCGATGGGGGAGAAGCTGAGTGAGGTGAGTGTGACCGCACCACCGACGGCGTACAGGTGAAGCCCGAGGCTTGCGGGGGAGGAGTCGAAGGCGACGTTGTCGCTCACGACGGTCTTGCCGTCGTTGCCGAAGACCTCCAGTTGCCCACGGTCCACGAGAAGCCTGATCGTGACGTGGTTCGAGATCGGTGGCATCGGCGCGCCGTACAGGGTCTGCGCCGCAACGCCGTACGCGACAGTGCGATCGCTCGATCCGTCCGAGCGCGCGTGCAGGCGGAGTCCGAACTCCGAGGCGGTCGCGCCGGTCAGGTCGAACTGTGCGCTGATCTCGTACGTGTCGGCCGAGCTGCCGCTGAGTGGATCGGTCGCCGGATCCGTCGTGATCCTGCGCGTTCCCCAGGTCTGCGTCGACGTACGGATGGTAGCGATCTCACTGACCGGATTGCGGGTCAGGCGGATGCCCTCCGGATAGGTCTTCAGAGCGAGCTCGACCGGGAAGGACGCGTTACCGGTCCAGGTCACGCCGGCGTTGCTCGGCTGCCAGCCCAGTTGGACGATGCGGCCGTTCGGCAGTTGGTTGAAGGTCTGGGACGCGTACCAGGTGGACGGTGGGAAGGCCGCGCCGGAGACTCCTTGTTCCATCCGCTGCTGGGTCGCCGAGTCCGCGACGAACAGTCCGTTCGCGTCGAGTGAGCCGGTGACGTACTCGCCGCTGGCATCCTGGAGGACCCACTTCTGGGCGTTGGCGTTCCCGTCGACCGGCAGTTGGTAGAGGTCGGGACATTCGACGAACCAGCTGGCCGAGTAGGCGCCGCGATAGGTCCAGTCGAGCAGATTCGTCGAGGTGTAGAAGGCGGCGCCGGTCCCGGCCCGGAACGTGACGAGTTCCCAGCGGCTGTGCTGCGGGTCCCACTGCACCTTGGGGTCTCGGCTCTCGACCGGATCGGTGATGACCTTCGCGCCGCCGTTGTACATCTGGAAGGTCTTCGCCCCGTCGGTCGAGTACGCGATGCTGACGCCGTTGGTGTTGGTGAACAACAGGATCGGGTCGTCGGACCCGACCTTCAACCCGGTCACGTTGTTCACGTCGACCCAGCCCGATCCCGACCAGAGGGTGCCGCTCTGTACGCCGGGTTCGAGGGCGATCGGTTGCTGCGTCCAATGCACCAGGTCCGTGCTCGTCGCGTGTCCCCAGTGCACTGCGGCGTCCCAGCTGAGCCCGTGGGGATTGTGCTGGAAGAACAGGTGGTACACACCGCGGTAGTACAAGGGGGCGTTGATGTCGTTCATGAATCCGTTCTGCGGGCTGAAGTGGAACTGGCCGCGGAACGGTTCGGTGTAGTCGGTCGCGGCGTACGGATACTCCGGATAGTCCGACGGCGAGCCGGCCACGGCGGCGGGGATCGCCGTCAGGCCGGTCAGCGCGAGAACCGCAGCCAAGAAGACGGCGAGCCGGGTCATGGCGTGGCCCGGAACCCGTACGTCGCTCCGCTCAACGCCTGGAACTCCGCGGTGGTGCCGCAGTCGAGGACCTTCGTGCTGACCGTCGATCCGTCGAGTACGACGGTGTGTACGGCGACGTTCGCGGCCGTGTGATTGGTTGCGACGTAGTTGTTGCTCCCCGACTTCACCAGGACCATCGTCGGGGTCGCTCCGGACGGCGTGATGTTCGCGGCCGGTACGTCGAACGAGAAGTGGTTGCCGACCACGGTGTTGCCGCTGCCGTTGAGCTGCACCAGGCCGAACAGATCGTCGAGCCCGTTGTTGAAGCCGGTCATCGCGGGGAACGACTCGGGGACCCGGAGAAAGTGGTTCGACCCGATCAGGTTGTTGTGGCAGGCGCCTTCGCACTGGATCATCCCCGGATAGAAGGCGTGCAGGCGGTTCGCGCTGATCGTGTTGTTCGTGCTGTTCTTCAGGTGCACCGAGCTCTTGCCCCGGGGGAAGATGTTGTTCCCGGAGACGATCAGGCCGAAGTGGTTCTCGGCGAAGATCGAGAAGCCGACGTAGCCGGCGCCGATCATGTTGTCGTTGACCATGCTGGCCTGCCCGGAGCTGACGAGCTCGATGCAGCTGCCGTTCTCGCAGATGAAGTTGCCTTGGATGTGCAGTGCGTCGGCGTCGGTGATCACGATCCCGCGCTCCAGGTAGATGATCCCCAGGCCCCGGATCCGCAGCGAGTCGGTGGCCGTGGTCGATCGGATCCCGATCTTGCCGTTGAGGTAGCTGTTCTGGTTCGGTGTGAACGAGACGCCGTCCAGGCAGAAGTCCAGCAGCTCGATCGAGCTGAGCCGGGGGAGGCCGCTGCGGCTGATCAGGATGGCCTCGGCGTTGCCGTCGGAGTTCTCGACCCGGATCCGGCTGCCACCCGGCCAGATCTCGTGCCAACCGGAGGTGTCGCCGGAGTTGTACCGGATGCTCGACGACGTGAAGCCGTGTCCGGATCCCTTGAGTTGCAGGTAGCTGACGTCGATGACGATCCGGGTCTTGAGCGAGTAGTCGCCCGGTGGGATGTAGATGACCGCTCCGGGCTTGGAGGCTTGCGCCGGCTGGTTCGTCTTGATGTCGGCGATGATGCTGTTCACGATCGCGCCGATGTCGGTGTACGCCGTGGTCGATGGGCTGCCGGGGATGGTCCAGGTGGTGACGTCGTAGATCGTCGAGGGCATGATCTTCCCTTTCGTGAGGTGAGCTGCGGTGGGTCAGAGCACGCCGAGGAGCGTGTTGTGCGGTCGCGGCGCCGGGTCCGCGGCCAGGGCCGCAGCCGCCGGCGTAGTCGGCAGTTGGAGGTAGCCCGCGGCGCTCACGGCGGCCGCGGCTGCCAGGAAGACCCGGCGCGAGAGACGTGCGTCCGGAGGGGTGGAGGAGTTCACGGCGGCTCCTTCTCGAAGGTGCCAAAAGGTTTTGGCAGAGCGGAACTGATCCGAAGGTAGGACTGCGGTCAGGCGGCGGCAAGATCGTCGCCGATGCCAAAAGGTTTGGCACCTGTTTGGCGGAAGTTTGGCGTTGACCGACCGGCACCGGCGGGCAAACACTGCTGCCAAGACGTTTTGCCAAAACGTTTAATCACAAGCTTGGAACGGAGTCGGAGCATGAAGCTTCGCAGTACGAGCGGTCGTCTCCGGACCGCGATGGCCGGCATCGCCGTAGCGACGAGCGTGATCCTGGCAATCGCCGGATGCGGTGCCGGTGGAAGCTCGGCGGGCGCCGCCGGCAAGCTCACCGTCCTGGTGGAGGGTGGCGGAAAGGCGGAGCTCCAGCCGATCGCCGATCTCTACAAGAAGCAGACCGGTACGACGATCGACCTCGTCGAACTGCCGTACGACGGTCTCTACGACCGGATCCAGACCGAGCTCGGATCGGGCAAGACGTCGTTCGACGTCGCGGCGCTCGACGCCATCTGGCTGAGCGCCTTCTCGGCCGGTGTCTCGCCGCTCGACGACCTTTTCACCGACGACGTGAAGCGCGATCTGTTCCCGGGCCTGGTGACCGAGGCACAGGTCGGCGGGTCGTACGTCGGGATGCCGGTCTGGACGAACTCCGAGATCCTGTACTACCGGAAAGATCTCTTCGACAGCCCGAAGGAGAAGGCTGCCTTCCAGGCGAAGTACGGGTACGCCCTCGTGCCGCCGACCAGCTGGAAGCAGTACAAGGACGTGGCCGCGTTCTTCACCCGCGACACGAACGGCGACGGCCAGACCGATCTGTACGGCACCGATGTGAAGGGTGCGGTCGAGACGGAGTGGCTGGCCACGGTTTCGCAGACCGGCGAGAAGACGATGGTTCTGGATCCGAAGAGCGGCAACGTCACCATCGACGACGCCGATCACCTGGCAGCGTTGAACTTCTACACCAGCCTGTTGCCTTACGCGCCACCCGGCGCCGCGCAACTC
The DNA here is from genome assembly GCF_017876295.1 of Kribbella aluminosa. Classification (NCBI taxonomy): domain Bacteria; kingdom Bacillati; phylum Actinomycetota; class Actinomycetes; order Propionibacteriales; family Kribbellaceae; genus Kribbella; species Kribbella aluminosa. The sequence continues at coordinate 3,737,840 of NZ_JAGINT010000001.1, forward strand.
GACTGGGCCGGCGCTCAGAACCTCTTCTACCAGGGCAAGCTCGCGATGATGCGCTTCTGGGGACATGCCTATACCCAGACCCCGGCCAACGCCAAGGTCAAGGGCAAGATCGGTGTCGCTGCGATGATCGCAGGCCCCGGCGGCATCGCCGGCGTACCCGGCGCCTGGTACCTCTCGGTGCCGAAGGCAACCACCAAGCAGGCCGAGGCCAAGAAGTTCATCGCCTTCGCCTACGCGCACAACGACCTCTCGATCAAGACGTCGTTGGGCCTGGTGGCACGGATCTCGGCGTTCGAGTCGCAGGCCGGCGTCGCCGGGCACGAGAACTACCCGGCGATCCTCACGACGCTGAAATCTCCAGCGACGATCGCGCGGCCGGCCACACCGAAATGGCAGGAGATCGTGACGTCGGTGCTGACGCCGATGCTGCAGAAGGCGGTCGCCAAGGGCGCGGACAACGCGGCACTGCTGAAACAGGCGAAGGTTCAGATCCAGGCGATCGTCAAGTAGACCGACTCCGAAGGACACTCCTGTGCGCCTCACCGACCGCCGGTTCGCGCTCGCACTGATCGCGCCGGCCGCCTTGTTCCTCGCCGCCTTCGTGGCGTGGCCACTGCTCAGATTCGTCTCGAACGGGTTCTACCAGATCTCGCCGATCGCCGGCGGCCCGCGGCGGTTCGTGGGTTTCGGGAACTTCGCGACCGCGTTCGGTTCGGCAGCGTTCCAAGGAGCGGCACTGCGGACGATCGTCTACACGGCCATCGTGGTCGCGCTCGAATTCACCTTCGGGCTTGCCGTGGCGTTGCTCTTCGCGGCGCTCGGCAGCCGGTCGGCAGTGTTCCGGACAGTGTTCATGTACCCACTCATGGTCGCCCCGGTGGTAGCCGGCATCCTTTGGCGATTCCTGCTCATCGACAACTTCGGCATCCTCAACGAGCTGCTCCGCCGGGCCGGACTCCTGCACAGCACGGACCAGATCTCCTGGCTGAGCAATCCGAAGATCGCCCTGTTCTCGGTGGCGCTGCCGGACATCTGGCTGACGACGTCGTTCATCACGCTCGTCCTCTTCGCGGGACTGCAGAACGTGCCGGGTGACGTCATCGAGGCCGCTCGGATCGACGGCGTGCGGTTCCCGACGCTGCTGTTCCGGATCATCCTGCCGCTGCTGCGACCGGTGATCGCGGTGGCGCTGATCGTTCGCGGCATCGATGCGGCCCGCGCGTTCGACATCATCCTGATCCAGACCAGCGGCGGGCCACAGGACAGTACGACGACCCTGAGCCTGCTGATCTACCGCACGATGACGCGGAACGGCGATCCCGGTCTGGCCAGCGCGATGGGCACCGTCTATCTGATCGGGATGCTCGTGGTCGCCGCGGTCGCCATCTTCGCCATCTGGCGGCCCGGGGGTGATCAGGCGTGAACGGCCTCGAGACCCGTCGCGGCCCGAAGCGCGTCATCCTGTGGGGCGCGCTGGTCGCCGTACTGGTGCTGTACGGATTCCCGTTCGGCTACCTGCTGCTGACGTCGTTCAAGACGCCGCTCGACGCGATCGCCGTACCGCCCCAGGTGTTGCCGTCGCAGTGGACGCTCGCCAACTACGTCGCCGCGCTCGGCAAGGAAGGCGTCGTACCTGCGCTGATCAACAGCGTCGGAACCGCGGTGCTCAGTACTGCGTTCTCGCTCGCGCTCGGGGTCCCGGCGGCGTACGCGATCACCCGGTACCGAACGCCGAGCGGGCGGATCTTCGTGGTCGCGGCGCTGGTCACCCGGATGGTGCCGACGATCGCGGTCGGGGCGCCGCTGGTCGAGACGATGCGGCGGCTCGGCATCTCGGACACCACGATCGGGTTGGCGATCGCCCACACCACGATCTCGCTGCCGCTGTCGATCTGGCTGATGTCGAGCTTCTTCGAGGCGGTCCCGGTCGAGCTGGAAGAAGCCGCCAAGGTCGACGGCAGCGATCGGCTGCAGGCGCTCCGGCACGTCGTACTGCCGGTCGTTTCCGGCGGCTTGGCGGTCACGGCGATCTTCGCCTTCCTCGCGTCCTGGAACGAGTTCCTGTTCGCACTGCTGCTGACGTCGGTGCGGGCCCAGACCACGCCGATCGTGATCGCCAACTTCCAGACCCAGTTCGGCCTCGACTGGGGCGGAATGACCGCGCTCTCGGCGCTCTACTCCGTCCCCGTCATCCTGCTCACCCTCGCACTCCAGCGGCACATCGTCGCCGGCCTGACCCTCGGCGCCGTCAAGGGCTGACAGCACCACACAACCTCGGAGAAGATATGGAATTCTGGCAACCCAACAGTCCGCTCGGCGGCCTGGCCCACGTGAAGTCCGGCCGGTCGCGGCGCGAGTCGAGCTGGGACCGCAGTGGCGGCAACCGGGACTTCGCGGTGGTGCCCGCGGGGGAGACCTTCGTGATCGCCGACATCAGCGGGGCGGGACGTATCGAGCACATCTGGCTGACCACGCGGTGCTACTCGGAGAAGTACCTGCGCAAGCTCGTCATCGAGATGTTCTGGGACGGGGAGGAGAACCCGAGCGTACGAGCGCCGCTCGGCGACTTCTTCGGCGTCGGGCACGCGGTCGCGAAGCATTACATCTCGCTTCCGCTGAACGCCGTGTTCGGCCCACGGCGGGGTCCCAAGGGGCCGTTCGCGGCCGCGATGAACTGCTACTTCCCGATGCCGTTCGGCAGTCACGCGAGGATCCAGATCCGCAACGAGAGCGATCAGCCGATCGAGAACCTCTTCTACTACGTCGACTACGAGCTCAGCGAGCAGCCGATCCCGGACGACGTCGCGCGGTTCCACGCGTACTACCGCCAGGAGAAGCCGACGACCGCCGTACGTCACACCACCGATCTCGAGAGCCCGGCGCCGTGGGACCTGCCGGGGACGAACCTGACCGGGGATGACAACTACCTGATCCTCGATGCGACCGGCACGGGGCATTACGTTGGCTGCGTGCTCAGCATCGACAACTTCGACGCCTCCAACCAGGAATTCACCTGGCCGGGCGAGGGCGACGACATGTTCTTCATCGACGGGGAGGTCTGGCCGCCCTCCTTGCACGGGACCGGTACGGAGGACTACTTCGGCGCCGCCTGGGGATTCCCCAGTGGCGAGTACGCCGGCCCCTACCACGGCATCACGCTCGGTGCGAGCCCGCAGGAGCACTTCGGGCTGTGGAGCATGTTCCGCTGGCACATCGAGGACCCGGTCCGGTTCGAGAAGAGTCTGCGGGTGTCGATCGAGCACGGGCACGCCAACGATCAGGGGAACGACTACTCGAGCGTCGCGTACTGGTACCAGTTGGGCGATCACGCGCCGCATGCCGAGCTGGCGCCGGTCGAGGAGCGGCTACCGCGACGATGGCCGGAACACGGCCTCTGGGACGAGTGAGGTCGGGCCGATGAGCGGGGCAGACGAGGAAGCGGTCACACCAAAGGTGGGCATCCGGGACGTTGCGCGTGCCGCGGGGGTGTCCGTCACGACGGTTTCGCACGTGCTCAACGAGACGCCGCACACCCGAACGAGTGAGGCGACCCGGGACCGGGTGCGTTCGATCGCCCGGGACCTGGGGTACACCCCGAACCGGCTCGCCCGCGGGCTGCGGACCCGCGCGTCGGACATGATCGGCCTGCTCACCGAGGAGATCGCGACCACCCCGCACGCCGGCCGGATCATCCTCGGCGCGCAGGAGGAAGCGAGTCGGCACAACCTCACGCTCGCGATCATCAACTCGCATCTCGACGCCGGCGCGGACGCCCGCCGCGCCGACGCCCGGGCGCTGATCGAGCGTCAGGTCGACGGCATCATCTACGCCACGGTCTTCCACCACGAGGTGTCGGTGCCGCGCGAACTGCGCGCGGTGCCGGCGGTGCTGATAGGAGCTCTGGACCGGCAGGGCGTCGTACCCGCCGTTCTACCGGACGAGGCCAGTGGGGCGGCCGATCTCATTGCCCTGCTGGCCGACGCCGGGCACCGACGCATCGCGTTCGCGAACTCGAGCATCGAGGTCCCGGCCACCCAGGGCCGCCTGGTCGGGTACCTCCGCGGTCTCGAGCAGGCAGGCATCCCGCGTGACGACCAACTGATCGCCTCGGGTGTATCGGAGGCCGGCGGCGGCTACACGGCCAGCCTCGACCTGCTCGATCGAGCCGATCGGCCGACCGCGATCTTCTGTTACAACGACAGGATGGCAATGGGCGCTTACCGCGCCGCCCAGGAGCTCGGCCTGCGAGTTCCCGATGACGTGTCGATCGTCGGCTTCGACGACCAGGCGCCCATCGCGGCCAGCATCCACCCAGCCCTCACCACCGTCGCCCTACCCCACTACGAGATGGGCGCCTGGGCAGTCGCCACCCTGACCCGACTGATCCAGAGCAGCAGCACCGCGTGGTACCGCTCAACCCACCCCACCTTGCTACCCTGCCCGATCGTCGTCCGCGAATCCGTTGCCCAGATCAACCATTGACAGCGGGTTCCCCAGCACAAGAAGGCAGACATGCGTCCGCGATTTCATTTCACCGCGCCGCGCGGATGGATCAATGATCCCCACGGCATCACCTACCGCGACGGCCAGTACCACCTGTTCTACCAGCACGTCCCTGAAGGCCTGGAGTGGGCACTTGATTGCCGCTGGGGACATGCGCTGTCTCCAGATCTGTTCTCCTTCGAGACACTGCCGATCGCGATCGGGCCGGGCGACGGCGACGACGGGGTCTGGACCGGCTGCCTGGTGACTGACGACGCAGGTGAAGACAGGATCTTCTACACCTCGGTCGAGCAACCGGGGATCGGCGTCGGACGTGTGCGTATGGCGACGCCGATCGACGCCCGATGGATCAACTGGCGGAAAGGCCTCGTGGTGGCCGAGGCGCCGGCCGGCGTCGAACTGTTCGCCTACCGCGATCCGTTCGTCTTCCGGGACGGCACCCAGTGGCGGATGTGGGTCGGCGCCGCCCTCAAGGACGACAGCGCGGCAGCGCTCTCCTATGTATCCGACGATCTCCGGCAGTGGGCGTACGACGGTGTCGCCGCGCGGCGGTCGCGGAAGGACCGAGATCCGGTGTGGACAGGTGCGCTCTGGGAATGCCCGCAGCTTCTCGAGATCGATGGCCGGCACGTGATGATCACCTCCGTCTGGGACGACGACGTACTGCACCACGTCGCGTACGCGATCGGCGTACACCGCGATGGCAGATTCGACGCCGAGACGTGGGGCCGGCTGACCTTCGGCGAGAGCCACTACGCGCCGTCGTACTTCCGCGACGCCGACGGCCGCGCGTGCGTGATGTTCTGGTTGCGGCATGTCGGCGACGCGACGGCAGGCTGGAACGGGGCACACAGCATTCCCTACGTCCTGCGCATCGACGGTGGCCGGCTCGTCGTGACACCACACCCCGGCCTCGCGGTGCATCGACGGCCGTCCTCGAGCGAGCGCCGGATCCAGGGCCTCGCCGCCGAGCTCAGCTGGACCGGCACCGAGCTCACGATCTCCTCCGGCGATCAACCCGTCGCCTGCATCACCGTGACAACGTCTGAATTGACCCTACGAGTCGCCGGAGCATCCTGGACAATGCCGCACGAGCCCGGACCGGTACACATCATCCTCGACGGCCCAGTCATCGAGATCGCAACGCACTCGGGCCTCATGGCCGCCGCAATCGCCCCGACGGCCAATGAACTTGTCCTCACCGCCGACGGGGACCTGCACCACCTCTCCGCACTGCAGCACGACTAGCCGCAGCACAACCGGAATCGCCGGCTCCGTGCCCGCGATCACGAGTCGGCATCAGCTGCCATCAGGCGAATGCGACCGCTGTACGAAGCGCCAGGTCTGCAAGTGAGCTACCAACCACGAGACCAGTGAAGCCATCAAAGAGCCCTGCTCAGTGGGGCCACCTGAGTTGGTGTCCGAGGGCTGATCCCTTTCAGCGCGCATTGTTGATACCCGTTCAGTCGAGCATGCCGCGGCCCAGCCAGTCGTCGGCGTCCTGTACGCCGGGTAGGGCGAAGAAGTAGCCGCCGCCGAAGGGGGAGATGTAGTCGACCAGGGGTTCGTCGATGAGGAGAGTCTGTACGGCGACGAACTGGCGGTCGAGGTCGGCGTTGAAGCAGATGAAGATCATTCCCTGGTCGAGCTGGCCGTTGGGCTCGATTCCGGCGCTGTAGTTGAAGCCGCGGCGCAGCATCCGCCGGTCGTCGGCGGTGCCGTCGTGGGGGTTGGCGAGGCGGGTGTGGGCTGTCAGCGGGACGGTGTTGCCGTGTGCGTCCCGGTAGTAGCTCGGGAGTTGGAACTCCTCCTGGCCGGCGACGCGTTCGCCCGGGCGGCCGGACAGCGGTGCACCGGTGTTGCGGTCGCGGCCGAAGATCCGTTGCTGCTCGTTGATCGAGATCCGGTCCCAGAACTCCACGAACATCCGGATCAGCCGGACCACGTGATACGAACCGCCGGTCACCCAGTCCGGTTCGTCGCCGCCGGCCTTGGTCCACACCAGCTCGTCGAGCAGGTCGGGCCGGTGGAGGATCTCCTGGTTGGCCGTGCCGTCCTTGAAACCGAACAGGTTGCGGGGCGTCCCGCTCGGTCGCGGCGGGCTGGTGAAGCCTTCCAGCTGCCACAGCACCTGCAGGTCGGCGCGGGTCGCGCGCATCAGGATGCGCAGCGCGTGCAGCACGGTGTCGCGGTGGTCGGCGCAGATCTGCAGCAGCAGGTCGCCGTCGCAGCGGTCGGGGTCGAGCGCGTCGTTCGGGAACTCGTCCATCGCGCGCAGCCGGGCCGGTTTGACGTCGGCGAGGCCGAACCTGTCGTCGAACAGGCTTGCACCGACGCTGACCGTGACGGTGAGACCGTCGGGCACTGTGCCCGGGCCGAGCACGCCGTTCTCGTACGGCGTCGACACGAGACCGTCGTCGCTGCCGCGTCCGGTCGGCGCGTCGCCGCCGGAGACCAGGTACCGGATGGTCGCCGTCAGCGTCTGGAACATCTGCCGCAGCCCCGGCCGGTCGGCCGCGGTGACGAGGAACGCGACGACGATCGCCGCGTGCGGCACAGGGTCGAGGATGCCGGCCTGGTAGCTGCCTTCGAACGGCCGCCCGGATGGTACGGCGATGTCCGGTACCGCAATGTCGTGGTCAGTCATGGGTGATCGGGCCTCGGTCGCGGGTGGCGTTGCGCGGGTCGAGGACGGCCGCGGTGTGGGAGAGCAGTTCGACGCTGTGCTGCACGGCCGCGTTGACCGCGGCCCGCTGCCGGGCGGACAGCGCCGCCAGCCCGACCCAGCCGTCTTCGTGGTGGTGGCTGCGGATGAGGTGTTGGGTGAGCTGGAGCTGCTCGTCGGTCTGCTGCAGGTACGGGTTCTGCTTGCGCAGGAGAGGTCGCAGCGGGTCCAGCGCCTGCCAGACCCCGGTGATGTTCGCGTCCACGGTCGCCAGCTCGGTCTGGCTGCCGGCGTCGCCGATCCCGTTCAGGTCCCACTGCAGCGCGTCCTCGAGGATCTCGTGCGCCCGGCGGCCCATGTCGATCGGCGTGATCGCGTTCGGCAGTGCGAGCTCGTCGGCGAGTTGCCCGACAGCCTCGAGCAGCGCGTCGACGTACGGCGTGATCGTCGCCGCCGGCCGGTCGCGCCACAGCATCGCTTCGATCTTGCGGAAGCCCGCGAAGTCCGCGTCGGCGAGGCGGTCTCGCGCGATGCCGCGCGGCGGGTCGGCGTTGATGTCGTCACCGGTTTCCTCGTACGCGCGGTAGGCGCCGCCCAGCGTCTCGTACGTGAGGTGGGCGATCAGCCAGTCGCGTCGGGCGGCCGCCGCGTCGCCGGCTTGCACGTCGTGCCGTAGCTGCTCGACCTGGCGGGTGAGCGTGGGCAGCCGTCCGGTGATCCAGCCGACGTAGGCGTTGATCGGGATCCGCAGGTCGAGGCCGGTCACGGGGACGATCCCGTGTACGTCGTACGGCAGCGGATCACCGGTGACGACGACCGGCCGGCTGTACTTGATCGTGTAGTCGGTGATGCAGACCCAGCGGTACGTCCCGGGCGGCACCGATGCCGTGACGGCACGGCTGACGCCGCGGCCGAAGTGCTCGACCTCGAGATAGATCCGCTCGGTCGCCGGATCCTCCAGGTAGACCTCCGCGCCGGCGCCCTCGTTGTTGACGAACACGAAGTCGTAGCGACCCGCCGGTCCGCCGAGCCAGTTGTCGATGCCGTACGGCGAGCCGACGACCAGCTCTATCGGCTGCGGCCGGCCCGACGGCAGTGGTGGTGCGACCGCCGAGGCCGTGCTACTGCTCACCTGGCCCACGCTGGACGGCGGTTGTGAACACCTTCGATGGTGCCGCCAACGCAGCGGTGAACAGCGGGTGACCGGCCGCGCAGGTCGAGATCACGAACCCTCTGAGTCTTCAGGGAATGTTCATGACGCGATCCTCGCGAGGTCCGGACCTTTGGCAGTTGACTTTGGGGGAATCCCCGCCACGAGAGATTAGGTAGCAAACCTATGTCTGACAACGATTCGGCATCCGCGGACGGCAGCAGGGCGGCCACGGAGCGCAACCGGATCAGCCGGCGCCGGCTGATGCAGGCCGCAGGCGCCGCGGGCGCCGTTGCCGCCACCGGGGGGCTGACGTCCCCGGCCTCCGCCGACGCGGTCGCACCGGCTGCCGCTGCGACTGAGTCGGCCGCGACCGCCGTCGGCACGACCGGCTCGACGACGGCGCAGCACACGCGTCGTACCGGCACGATCAAGGACCTGAAGCATGTCGTGATCGTGATGCAGGAGAACCGGTCGTTCGACCACTACTTCGGCACGCTTGACCTGGCCGGCGCGCGCGGCTTCGGCGACAAGCAGGTGCTGACCTGGCAGAACGGCCAGACGATCTACTACGACCCGAACAGCCGCGCCGAGGGCTACTTGCTGCCGTACCACGCCGACAGCCTGAAGTACAACGCGCAGAACACCAGCGCCCGCAACCGGTACTTCATGGAAGCCGACGTGCCGTGGCACCACGCGATCGCCAAGGCGTACACCATCGGCGACCACTACTTCTGCTCGCTGGACACCAGCACCAGCCCGAACCGCATCATGATGTGGGCCGGCACCAACGACGCGGCCGGCACGCAGGGCGGTCCAGTCATCAACAACAACGGCGACTACGGCTACGCCTACAAGTTCAAGACGTACCCGGAAACGCTGCAGGATGCCGGTGTCAGCTGGCAGATCTACGTCAACAACGACACCGACGACGCCTTCCTGGGCGACTACACGGACAACACCGTGCGTTCGTTCGCGGCGTTCGACCCGAAGAACGCGAACCCGGAGAACACCCTGCCCCGCAAGGGCCTTCTTGCCCGCGGCAACGTGGTGTACGCCCACACCACGCAGCCTGCCGGCATCAAGAACGACACCTCGAACGTCGACTACGTGCTGCGGGACTTCATCGCCGACTGTGCGTCGGGGGACATCCCCGAGGTGTCGTGGGTCGTCGCGCCGGCCGCGTGGACCGAGCACCCGACGTACGCCCCGAACAACGGCGCGGTCTACACCGACCGGGTGATCCAGGCGGTGCACGACAACCCCGAGCTGTGGGAGTCGACACTGATCATCCTGAACTACGACGAGCCCGACCACGCGAACCGCATCGGTGAAGGCGGCTTCTTCGACCACGTCGTACCGCCGATCCCGGAGGCCGGTACGGTCGGCGAGCGCGCGCCCGGAATCAAGCCCGGCATGGGCGGTCGGGTGCCGTTCGTGCTGGTCTCGCCGTGGACCCGTGGCGGCTTCGTCAACTCCGAGGTCTTCGACCACACCTCGACGATCCAGCTGATCGAGGACTGGACCAAGAGCCTCGGCCGGCCGGCGATCTGCGCGAACATCAACGACTGGCGGCGCAGCGTCTCCGGCAACCTGCTCTCGGCGATCGACTTCGGCAACTTCGACACGTCGTTCCCGAAACTGCCGAAGCCGGCCGACCTGCTGAAGTCCGTCGTTGTGGACGCCGGTTTGCCGGCCGTACCCCAGCCGGCCGTCGGCGCGCAGGTAATGCCGACCCAGCCGATCACCGGCAGGGCGAAGCGGAGCCCGCTGACGTTCCAGCCCAACGGCGTCCTCGTCGAGAACCCCGCGACCGGGACCGCGACCGCGACCTTCACCGTCGAAGGCGGACCCAACGGCAAAGCAGTCAGCCTGGTCGGGCTGGCCGACAAGTACGTGCCCGCCCTCGTCGGCGCCGAGCCGCTCGGCATCGGCCAGGACGCGCTGCCCCTCACGGCCGGCAACGGCCGGCCGAAGTCGTACACCTGGGACACCAAGACAACGAACGGCAAGTACGCGTTCACGTTCTACGGCCCCGATCACTTCATCCGGTCCTTCGCCGGCACCCTCGTCCCGGCCAACGACCGGACCTCGGCCCAGCCGCGGGTCGACGTCCGGCTGGTCAAGGCGCACGGGCGGTCGGCTGCGAGTGTCGAGTTCACCCTGTCCGCCATCGGCCGCCGGTCAGTGACGTACACGCTGACCGCGAACGACTTCGCCGGGAAGAAGACGACGATCGTGGTGCCCGCCGGCAAGCACGGCGTCATCACCTGGCCGACCGAGGACGGCTACTACGACGTGATCATCACCGCGAACGAGTCCGCAGACTTCAAGCAGCGGTACGCCGGCCGCGCCGCGGAGAAGTGATCCTTGCGCCCACTCTGTTGAGCTGCTCGCGGATGTGCCCGCCTTCCTACCGGATCGCGGGCACATCCGCGATCCGGTAGCGCCCTGTCGCACTGACGACAGGCTGAGGCGGCTGCGAGGTGTCAGTCCTGGGTGCCGTCGGTGGGGAAGGCCGGGGGTGCTTGCAGGTCGTGGGCGCGGAACAGGACGGCATGCTCGACGCCCATGGCCTTACCGCCCATCGCCGCGAACATCGGGATGATGTCGGCGGGGGCCGGGTGCCAGGGGAGCGCGGCCAAGTACGCGGCGTGTGCCTCGAGCGAGGCGACGCCCTTGCTGAGTGGTTCACCGGTAACGTCGACGCCGTGGGTCGCGGCGCCGGCGAGGCCGGGGACGAGGTACCAGCGAGGTGAGTGCGGCTCGAGGTGCTCGTCGTCGATCTGCTCGGGGAAGACCCAGCGGTTGCCCGCGTCCCGGATCGCGTCGAGGGTCGCGAGCCCGGCGGCCCGGTGGTCGGCCTGGTCGAAGCCGAACGGCGTCTCGACGTCGTAGCCGACGCCGAGCACGACGTCGGGCTTGAACCGGCGGATCTCCCGGCAGATGTCGCGGCGCAGCTCGAGGCCGCAGACGAGCACGCCGTCCGGATGCTCGAGGACCGTCAGGTGCGTGACGCCCACGACGTCGCACGCGGCCTGCTGCTCGGCAAGCCGCAGCCGAGCCGTCTCCTCGGGCGGATTCGGCATTCCGGCCTCGCCGCGGGTGAGCAGCAGGTACCCGACCTCGATCCCACGCGCAGTCCACCGAGCGACGGCGGCAGAGCTGCCGTACTCCATGTCGTCCGGGTGTGCGACAACGCACAACACCCGCTGAAAGGACTCTTCAGGCAACGCCGCCAACGTCATACAAGCATCCTTACACCCCCTGAGTCCTCATCGCGGTACGCCGACACCGACCGAACGGCGCGCCGCGGTGGAGGTGCCGAGCCGGTAGCGAGATCTACGCCGTAGAAAGTTCCCGCGGCAGCCCGGCGTGGATGGGACCACGCGCAGCACGCGCACTGAGAAGCGAAGCGACCGCAGGCTCGCTCCATGCAAGCTGGTGTCCGAGGACGAACACGCACCTTAACCACACGCCTCGAGCTCGACCCGGACCCTGTCGGCCGAACCCCGTAACCGCTGAATTCCAGCAGAGGTCGATCACCGTTTGCCGATGATGCGCGAAAGCTCTTACTGGTAAGGGATAGCCACCGAGAGACGAGCCGCGGTCGGCTCCCTGGACGACACCGCCGTTGTCGTCGCCGGAACAGCCGGCACCCGGATCTCCTGAACGGACACGGCGAGCCAGTCGGCTCGGCTCGGAGGCCCGGCTACAGCTTATGAATCCGCGCGCTCACACCGCTTCGAAGGCGACAGGTCAATCCGACGCCGGAGTCGGACCTGCGCCGATCGATAGCAGCAGTCCCGCGGCTGTTGATGTCCCGCAGACCGGCTGAGACCAGATCCGCTACGGCGGCCTCCGACGTTCCTATCAAGGCTGCAGCGTCCCGGCAGGTGTACTCGCCAAGCCCGACCAAGGCGATGGCGACTCGCTGCTGACCGGCGATCAGCTCGGCCATCGTCGTCGCAGCGGAGCCCTCGGCGTCCCTGAGCCAATCGCTCAATTCGCCGGCGCGTCTCTCATCGGCTGACCCCAGCCGAAGGCAACGCGCGTAGGTGAGCCTGGCCAACTCATGGCGCAGGCTGACACCCAGCCGGGTCGCGTCGGTTCGCGTGCAGGCGTCAACGATCACGTCCACGACCACCGACTCCGCGTCGTCATGATCCCCGAGGATCGAGCACGCCAACTGGAACAGTGCGGCGCCGTGACGGTCGCACACCGCCCCCGCCGCACCGAGGTCGCCCCACATCGCGAGCGAGAGCAACAGGCGCTCGTCGGCCGGCCAATCCAGGTTGTCACGTCCGGCGCCCGAGTCTGGCTGATGGTCGTGGTCGTGGTCGCGCCTCAGAAACATCGGGCCCAACTCCCTGGCTTCAGTACTCAGTTGGAGTACCGCCAGGGTCTTGGGCAGCAGCACACCCATCCACGGTCCGCGACAGGTGCTGTAGTTAGGACGGTACAGCCTTCCCGCCGACTTCGCGTCGCGCCGGAAGCCTGGGTTCCGGCAGGCCTTCAACGGCTCGGCCAACACCACCACCGATGCGGGGACGGTTTTGCACCCAGAACGGTATGTGTTCTGGAGGATGTGTGGAGGGACATGTCGGACAGTTGATGGCTGTGGCTCGTTGGTGGGTCATGGCGGATCTGGTGGTTCCGATGGAGGTTGGCCGCCGAGACGCGGGTCGCGGTTCCGGGCGTATCGCCGACTGGGATCCACGACTCGGCGGCCCGGTCCGTACGAACTTGATCCGTGGCCGGGGTCTGCTGACAGTCCCCATCGAGTCCGGGACCTTCGGCCCTACTGCGGCGCCCCGCGCTGGACGATCGTGGGTTTGTCGATCGTTGGGAGAGCCTCATGAGCACGCAAAGTCATTTCGACCGCTCCCGGCTCGAGATGGTCAGTCCGGCAGATTGCCTGCGTCTCCTCGGGTCGGTCCCGCTGGGACGGCTCGTCTATACGTCTGGCGGGCTCCCTGCCGTCCGGCTGGTCAACTTCGTCCTGGACGACGACACCGTCGTGCTCAGCACTGCAAGCGGTGACAAGCTCCGGGCCGCGGAGCGTGGTGACGTGGTCGCCTTCGAGGCCGACGACGTAGACCTCGAGCGTCACGTCGGCTGGACAGTGACTGCCATCGGCCACCTGTCGGTCGTCCCCGCAGAGGAGATCGAGGTGTTCCGCCACAGCCTCCCGTTGCATTCCTGGCTGCCGGTGGACGCCCCGTACCTGCTCAGATTGGGGATCGAGTCGGTCGACGGACGGCGGTTGCTCCCCTGGGCGCAGCGTCCCGAGTCCAGGAGTTCATTCCGGCGGTAACTTTTCGGAGTACGTTGGAGCCGTGGCTGATGGCTCGCGGGCCGAGCGAGGGAGCTGGGACGAAGGGGCACTGGAGTACGCCGGGCTGTCCCGGGTCCGTCTCGATGCCCTCCTGCAGGAACTCCTCGGCCGGGTCGACGAGATCATGGACACCCAGGAGCGACTGCACGCCCTGCTCGACGCGGTCGTCGGCATCGGCGCCGACCTCGACCTGAACGGCACCCTGGACCGGATCGTGACCGCCGCCTGCGAACTGGCCGGAGCCCGGTACGGCGCTCTCGGCGTGGTCGGGCCGGACGGCAAACGGCTCGTCCGCTTCATCACCCACGGGGTCACCGACGAGCAGATCGCCGCGATCGGCCCGTACCCCGAAGGTCACGGCATCCTGGGTCTCCTGATCGAGCACCCTGAACCGATCCGTTTGCACGAGCTCGCCGAACATCCCCGGTCGTATGGCTTCCCGGCGAACCATCCGCCGATGAGGAGCTTCCTCGGCGTCCCGATCCGGACCCGCGAGCAAGCCTTCGGCAACCTGTACCTGACCGAGAAGACCGGCGGCGCCGACTTCACCGAGGACGACGAGCGCACCGTCACCGCACTCGCGACCGCCGCCGGGGTGGTGATCGACAACGCCCGGCTGTACGCCGACAGCGAGCAGCGCCGACGCTGGCACGAGGTCACCGCCGAGATCACCCAGCTGATGCTCGGCGAGTTCGAGCCCGAGCAGGCACTCCAGCTGATCGCCCGGCGAGCCCGCGAAGTCTCCGGCGCACAGGTGGCAGCAGTGCTGCTCGCCGCAGGCCCCGACCTGGTCGTGCGCGCCGTCGACGGACCACCGGAGTTCCACCAGTTCCTCGGCCGCCATGTCCCGGCCGATCTTCCCGTGCTCGGCAACGCGACCACGAGGTCCGAGCAGGTGGTGATCGAGGACCTGGCGCAGCTGCTCAAGGACGCCGGCGGACTGGCCGGGTTCCCCGAAGCGGCGAATCTGGGGCGGACAACGATGGCTCCACTGCCCGCAGGTGGCTCCGGCACTGGCGGTCTGCTCGTGGTCGCGATGGACCAAGGGCCGAACCCGCGAGTGTCCGAGGGTGCGGACCTGATCCGGATGTTCGCCGGGCAGGCCACCCTGGCCCTGGAACGCGCCCAGGCGCAGCATGACCGCGACACGCTCGCCGTGCTCGAGGATCGCGATCGGATCGCCAGGGATCTGCACGACCTGGTGATCCAACGGCTCTTCGCCACCGGACTGCAACTGCAGGGCATGCATCGGCTCGCCCACCCCGAACATCAGCAACGTCTCAGCCGGGCGGTCGACGACATCGACATGACCATCCACGACCTCCGCGCCGCGATCTTCGAGCTCCAGCAGACACCGGGCGCCAGCTCGCTGCGCAGTGACCTCCAGGCGCTGGTCGCGGTGTACGCCGAACCGCTCGGGTTCAGGCCTCAGCTGATCTGCACCGGCCCGATCGACACCGTCGTGCCGGCCATTGTCCGGCCGCAGATGCTGGCGACGGTCCGCGAAGCGCTGTCCAATATCGTCCGCCATGCCCAGGCGTCGCAGGCGACGGTCGAGGTCTCGGTCGGCTCGGGTGCGGTGGTGGCCCGGATCTCCGACGACGGCGTCGGCATCGGCTCCAGCACCCGCAGCAGCGGCCTGCGTAACCTGACCGACCGTGCTCAGGCGCTCGGCGGAGCCACCCAGATCAGCGACAACGAGCCCCATGGCACTGTGATCGAGTTCAGGGCACCGATCGGCGACTGACTGCCGAACGGCCTCCCGAGTCGGGACTCTTGCCCGCAGCGCCAACCTCCTCCCGGGCGGGACGATGAAGTATCACAGTGGGAGGCCCGATGTCTGACCAGCAATTGCCTGCGGACCACGTCGACACCTTGCTCGGAGCGGCCATTGCCGCGCCCAGCATGCACAACACCCAGCCCTGGCGGTTCGAGGTGGACGGGCACGTTGTGGACCTTTTCCTCGACGGCTCGCGTACCTTGCCGGCTGAGGACCCCACCGGCCGGGCGATGCGGATCTCGGCCGGCGCGGCGATCTTCAACCTGCGCTGCGCGGCCTCCGCTCTGGGGTACAGCACCTGGTACGGCTTCGCGCCGTACCCGGAAGAGCCCGGGCTGCTGGCCCGCATCGTCATCGAACCGACGAACGCACCGGACGACGAGCTGGCCGACCTCGCCGCCCAGATCCCGCGCCGGCACACCGATCGCCGCCCGGTCGACAGCACGCCGTTGGCGGAGCAGACCCGCGTCGCTCTGATGCTGGCGGCGTACTCCGGCGGCGCCGAACTGACCTGGCTGGGCGAGCCGGAGGTCGACAGCGTGGTCGACCTGGTGCTCGACACCGACCTGCGCGAGATCAGCGACTGGCATCGCCGCACCGAACGCGCCCATTGGGTCGGTGGTGAACGCAGCACCGACGGCATCCCCAGCTCGGCGCTCGGACCGCGATCCACCACTTACCCAGGAGCCGTTCGCGAGATGGCCACCCGGCCGGTCGACCACCTCCGCGCGCAGGCGACCTTCGAAGCCCGCCCGGACCTCGCCGTACTGTCCACGGACCGCGACGAGCCGGCCGACCAGGTCACCGCCGGCGCAGCGCTCGAACGAGTCCTGCTGACCGCGACCCGAGCAGGCCTCAGCGCGTCGTTCCTCAACCAGCCACTCGAGTTCGAAGACCTGCGTCGCAGGATCCAGAACCTCACGCTGCGGCCGGGACACGCCCACATGATCATCCGCTTCGGCCAAAGCCACCCCGGCACCGCGACCACCGCCCGCCGACCGATCGCCGACTTCCTTCCTCCCGACGAGCAGTCATGACCAGCAAGTTGCAGCCCGGGATCGACCGGTGGGAGGCCGAACTGTCCCCACATTGCGGAGAGCAGCAGGTCCGACCACTGGTACGTCGAGGAGCGCCGCCGGGCAGAAGCGCGGTGCACGCTCACCGCCTACCGCGGCGGCACCCTGCCAATCTTCACCAGCCGTACGACGCGATCGTCGCCGACGAGATCACCCACCTCGTCGATCGACTCGAAGAACTCCGCGACGACCTCTTCCGGACCGTCCATCCGCCCAGCTCCCACCAGGAGATCGCCGAAACCCTGGCCGCGCTCCGCGCCCTCACCCGCGTGGCCCTCCGTCTTGAGCGGACACCTCAAGACGCCGCGATGACGGTAGGGGCGCGGCCGGTATGTACCACAGAGCAACACTGGACGAGTGGCCACCTTGGCCGCTCAAGCGAAGGAAGTGCACCATGACCCTGTTCCTGATCATTCTCGCCGTCGTGATCCTGATCGGACTGTCGTTGTCCGTCCGGATCGTCACGCAGTACGAGCTCGGGGTGCTCTTCCGGCTGGGCAAGGTCAAGGAGGTGAAGAACCCGGGGCTGACGCTGATCGTCCCGCTCGTGGACATCCTGCGGAAGGTGTCACTGCGGATCGTCACGATGCCGATCCAGTCGCAGGGCATCATCACCAAAGACAACGTGAGCGTCGATGTATCGGCCGTCGCCTACTACCGCGTCGTCGACGCGGTCAAGTCGGTCGTAGCGATCGAGAACGTCGAGGCCGCGATCAATCAAATCGCTCAGACCACGCTGCGCAAGGTCGTTGGCCAGCACACCCTGGACGAGACCTTGTCGGAGACGGACGTCATCAACGTCAACATCCGCGAGATCCTCGATGTGGCCACCGTCGAGTGGGGTGTGGTGGTGACGCTGGTCGAGTTGAAGGACATCCAGCTGCCCGACAGCATGAAGCGCGCGATGGCCCGTCAGGCCGAGGCGGAGCGGGAGAAGCGCGCCAAGATCATCTCCGCCGAAGGCGAGGCTCTCGCGGCCGCCGCGCTCGGGGACGCCTCCGACACGATGATGGCGCACCCGCTCGCATTGCAGTTGCGCAACCTGCAGAGCCTGGTCGAGATCGGCGTCGACAAGAACACTACGGTGGTGTTCCCAGCGCCGCTGATGAGCACGATCGGCGAACTCGGCGCCTTCCTGAGCAGGGAAGCCGCGGCCGCCGTACCGATCCCCAAGACGACGCCTGTCGCCGTCCCGGTCCCGGAGGCCACGACCAACGGTTCACCCGTCATCGCTGGAAAGTAGCCAGGTCGCGGACCCACCAGGGCGATGGTGGCGACTGTGGTCGTCAGCTTGGCTGAGGTGGGTCCGCCGCGGCGCGAGCGTGCTGGTTGCGTTCGCTGTGGACTAGCTGGTCCTGCCCCAGATCGCCGGCACCGAGCTGCTGGGAAGGTGCTCGTGGATGCTCCGGGCGGACCTGACCGGGTTGGGGATCAGCCATCTGATGCCGGGCGGTGGCGCGACGGCCACGACGGTGTGCTGCCGATGGCTGGTGGCCGGCGGCGTCAGCACGGAGTATGCCACCGTCAGCGTGGCCGTCGGATCGATGCTGACGCTGGCATTGGTTGACTCGCGTCGGAGCTTCCGTACTGGTCGCTGTACATGAGCGGTCACGGCTGGTCAGACGCGTGCTGAGGTTCTGCTTCGAGGGCTACCAGTACGGTTCGGGGGACGGGTCGAGGTCCGGGCCGCGGCCTTCACCGAACTTGTCGGATGCCTCGGTGAGGACGCCGGGTTCGGTCAGCAGGCGGGCCGGCCTGACTGCGGTCTCACTACCCCCGGCCGGAGGGTTCCGCAGAGCCTCGTCTCGGGCGTTTGAAGCCCAGCGGATCCCCGAGTCGCTAGCTCTGTTCCCGTCGCTGCTCGTTGATATGCAGAGCTTCGGCGAGTTGGTCTTCCAAGATGATGATCCGGCAGGCTGCTTCGAGCGCGGTTCCCTGGTCGACGAGCTCACGAGCCCGGGCCGCGAGGCGCAGCTGGTAGCGGGAGTACCGGCGGTGGCCGCCCTCGGAACGTTGCGGGCTGATCAGCTTCGCCTCGTCCAGGCTCCGCAGGAATCCGGGCGTAGTGCCGAGCATCTCCGCGGCTCGGCCCATCGTGAAGGCGGGGTAGTCGTCATCGTCGAAGTGGGCCGGCCCATTGGGCTGGGATGTGCTCATCGGAGTCTCCGTGTACAGATCTGGGGTCATCGAACCTCCATGCCGAAGGGCCCCGGTGCCGAAGCACCGGGGCCCACGGGTTGTTGGATTGTCACCATCTACCGGCCGTGAGGCCGACCTTGCATGTCCGCAGCGCGCCATGTGGAGGCCATCGCTGCGTGGATCGCTGATTGCGTAACCGAAGACCACCTTCCAATCCGATGGAGCTACGGCACCCGCCCGGCGAAGTACTGGCACTGGCGGGCGATCCGACGGCGTAATCCGTTCCCTTCTCTCTCGAACAACTACTACTTACTGTTACCTCAACTACAAACAGCAACTACAACTGCGCATTGCTACTGCGGGTACGGAACTGCGAAGAACTACTGCGACTACTAGCTGCTTACTGCGACTTCAACTGCGAACTGCCACTTCGATCCGTCAAGCCTGGAACCCCGCTCAACCACTGGCTCCACAGACTCTGACCTTGGCGTGAAACCCGAGCCCCTTCACTGATCGGCCCGGCGGAGTCCGCCGTCGTACCTACTGCACAACCTTGGACAGATCGGTAGCTGTCCACGTCAGCTTCGCTGTTCTTCTCTGTCAACACCAGGAACATTACACAGCCGAGGGTGCAATGTCTACTCCCGTCATCACAGATATTGGGTGTGTCTTGGATCAGCTTCGGAATGCGGCTCGCGGGACATGCCGAGGACGGCCGATCGCCGGGTCTGGGTCCGTTTGGTGCGGAGGAAGGTGAGTGTGAGGTCGACGCCTTCGATCTCGTCCAGGCGCGGGAGCATCTTCGGGTTGAGGGTGACCACGGGCATCGGCTTGACCTCTCGGCCCTCGGGCACTGGCGGCGTGGGCCGCGCCGGTAGGGGAGCGCCGGGCGCTGGTCATCTGCTGGAGGAACTCGCGCGGGTCAGGGCTTCATGCGCGTCGCGTTTTCGGTGCGGCCATGGCGATCCGACGACTTGAGTGCCCGATCGGGGCGCTGGTGGCCGAGTTGGCGATGTCGGCTGCCGCGGCCGGGGAGGCCGTGCTGAAGTAGCCGGCTCGGCGACGGAGGTGACGTCGGCGGTCGGGCCGCGGTGGTCGCGAGACGGCCTCGGCGGCGCCGTAGAAGATCCGCTTGCCGGCCTCGATCAGCATCAGATAGCTGATCACCATGGCGATCAGCGCGGCGAAGAACGCGCCAGGAAGTGGCTGGAAGCCCAAGGCGTGCGCGATCGGCGTCGCGGGCAGGACCGCACCAACCGTCACAACGCCCAACGCCGCAAGGGTCAGCGGCAAGCTGGGGTGACTGCGGAAGAACGGGATCCGCCGGGTCCGGATCGCGAAGATGACCAGAGTCTGGGTGGCCAGCGATTCGACGAACCAGCCGGAGCGGAACTGGGCGGGACCCGAGTGGAAGACCCACAGCATCACCCCGAAGGTGAGGAAGTCGAACACCGAGCTGAGCGGACCGAAGAAGATCATGAACCGGCGGATGAACCGGATGTCCCAGTGCGAAGGGCGCCGCAGCTGGTCGTCGTCGACGTTGTCAGTCGGAATGGCGAGCTGGCTGCTGTCGTAGAGCAGGTTGTTGAGCAGGATCTGCGATGGCAGCATCGGCAGGAACGACAAGAACAGCGATGCCCCTGCGGCCGAGGCCATGTTGCCGAAGTTGCTCGAGGTCCCCATCAGCACGTACTTGATCGTGTTCGCGAAGATCCGGCGTCCCTCCGCTACCCCGTCAGCGAGGACGTCGAGGTCTTTGTCGAGCAGGATCACATCCGCGGCGTCCTTGGCGACATCGACCGCGGAGTCGACCGAGATCCCCACATCGGCCGCGTGCAGGGCGAGCGCGTCGTTGACCCCGTCACCGAGGAACGCCACCCCACCGCCGCTGCGTCGGCGGGCCCGGACGATCCTTGCTTTGTGTTCGGGGCTGACCCGCGCGAAGACAGTTGTCGTCTCCACAGCCGTGGCGAGCTGAGCGTCGTCGAGGGCGTCGATGTCGGTACCGGTGAGAGCCGGGCGCGATCCCAGGCCGAGGTCATGGCAGACCTTCTGAGCGACCGCCGCGTTGTCACCGGTGACGATCCTGACGCTGATTCCGAGATTCGCCAGTCGCTGGAGTGCGTCGGCAGCGTCGAGTTTCGGCGGGTCCAGGAACACCAGCAGGCCGACCAGTCGCAGACCGTCCTCGTCTGCTGCCGTCAGCGTGTCCTGCGGGTGGTCGAGTTGCCGGATCGCGACCGCGACGACCCGGTTCCCGTCGGCGAATTCGGCCTGCAAGGAAGCTTCGGCCGCAGCCGGCACATCAAGGCAGCGAGCCAGAACGGACTCCGGCGCACCCTTGGTGATCAACTGCAGCCTGCCGTCCGGATCCTTGACGAGCACGGAGACCATCTGCCGTTCGTGATCGAACGGCAGGACCGTGACCTGGGTGAAACCCGCCGGTACGGCGTGCTGTGCGCCGGCGGCGGCCGACGAGTCCCACAGGGCCTGGTCGAGCGGGTTTCCGCCCACCCCCGGCCCAGTGGACGAGGCGTTCTCGGTGCACAGCAACCCCCACCGCAGGACCGCGTCTGGTTCGTCGTCGCCGGCCGGCACCGCGCGCATGAAGTCGATGCGGCCCTGGGTGAGCGTCCCGGTCTTGTCGGTGAACAACGTGTCGATGTCACCGAGATCCTCGATGCAGACCAGCCGTTTCACCAAGACCTTCAGCCGGCTCATCCGTCGCGACCCCGCCGCCAGACTGGTGGAGACCACAGCCGGGAGCAGTTGAGGAGTGATGCCGACCGCGATCGCCAGGGAGAACAGCAAAGCGTCGAGGATCGGCTTGTGCAGCGCGAGGTTCAGCCCGAAGATCACCGTCGTCAACACGGCGCCGACGTACACGAGCAGCATCGAGAACTTCGCCAGGCCGACCTGGAACTCGGTGTCGAGCGGATGCGTGTTCAGGCCGGCGGCGATCTTGCCGAACTCGGTCCGCGGTCCGGTGCTCACCACGACGCCGGTTCCGCTGCCTGAGTGCACGACCGTGCCCATCAGAGCGCAGCAGGACAGTTCGGCCAGGGGGCTTCCGGCGTCGACCGCGTCGGTCGATTTGGTGACCGGCAAGGATTCGCCGGTCAGGACGGACTCATCGCACTGCAGCCTGTTCACCGACAGCAACCGGAGATCGGCAGGGACCACCTCGCCGAGTCGCAACCGCACCAGGTCACCGGGAACCAGCGTCGTCACGTCAACCGCGACCTCCCGCCCGTCGCGCAGGACCACGGTCTCGTGACGGATCTGCGAGTGCAGCGCCTCGGCCGCCTTCTCGGCGCGGAACTCGTTGCCGAACCCGAGCCCAACCGACACACCGACGATCGCGCAGATGATGACCGCGCTGCCGCGTTCGCCGATCACGTACGACGCGACCGCGGCCGCGACCAGCAGGCCGAGCAGCGGCGACCGGAGCTGATGCCACAGCACCGGCAGCCAGCGAGCGCGATGCGAGCTGACCGCATTGGGCCCGAAGATCGCCGTACGACGCTCGACCTGGTCGCCGGTCAGGCCCGAGTCGGGCCGCACCTCCAGCTCGCGGAGAAGATCGTCGGCGGCTCGCGCCGCGGTGCCGGCCAAGTCCCCGGCCGTGCCCGGCGTCGCGGCGGCGGGGTCGACGCCGAGGCTGGTCATGCGCCGGCCGCGCGCATGCGTCGGGCGTGCCAGTCGGGTTCGGACGTCGTCGGCGTGAGGCGCATTCGGGCGTCGACCGCGAAGGCGCCGGACGGGCCGGCGATCAGCGGGTTGATGTCGAGTTCCGCGAGTTCGGGGACCAGCTCGGCGAGCCAGGCGATGCGGTGGATGACGTCGAGGACGGCCTCCCGATCGGCGGCCTGTGCACCGCGGTAGCCGGCCAGCAGCGGTGCGCAGCGCAGTGCGTGCACCATGTCGGTGGCGTCCAGGTCCGTGAGCGGCAGTCCTCGCCACTGGCGGTCGGCCAGCAAGTCGGTGAGGATGCCGCCGCTGCCGGCCATCAGCATCGGGCCGAAAAGATGGTCCCGCACGACGCCGATCACCAGCTCGGTCCCACTCGGCGCCATCGCCTGGACCACGACCTGCGGATCCCCGGCCGCAGCGGTGATCTCGTCGTACGCCGTCGCCAGCAGCACCGAGTTCGCCAGTCCGACCCGGACTCCTCCGATGTCGGTCTTGCGCAGTACGCCGGACGCTGCGGTCTTCACCGCGACCGGATAACCCACCGACTCGGCCGCCGCGATCGCCTCGGAGCGGCCCGACGCAGCCAGCACCGGAATCGCCGGAACCCCAGCACACTGCAGAAGCCGGCCGACATACAGCGACTCCAACCAGCCACCGTGCGGTTTGTGCTCGAGGAACCGCCGGACCACAGCCCGCGTTCCGACGGCATCGACCCGAGGCAGCTCCGGTACGACGCCCTGCGGCCGGGACCGCCACTCGGCGTACCGAACGGCGCGGGTCATCGCACGTACGGCGTTCTCCGGGAACGGGAACACCGGCAAGCGGCGGCCGTCCGCGAGCACGACCTCCGGCGCGAGGCGCGGCGCGCCGACACAGTTCACGACGATCGGCAGGTCGGCCTCGACCGCGGAGCCGGCGATGGCGTCGTAGATGTCCTCGACCCGGCCGGGACGCGTCGCGGCGCAACAGACCAGTACGGCGTCGACCTCGCCGCTGTCGACGATCACCTTCAAGGCCCGGGCAAGACTCTTCGGTGACGCCGCCGCGCCGAGATCGACGGGATTTCCGCATCCCACCGCATCGACCGCGGCCAGCTCGCGCTGAATGGCTTCGCTGAGTTCCGGCAGCTCGAGGCCGAGCCGACCGGCCGCGTCCGCCGCGAGCACACCGGCACCGCCGGCGTTGCCGACAACGGCGATCCGCCGGCCACGCGGCAACGGCCGGACCGCGAGCACCCGGGCCGTCTCCACGAGCTCCTCGACAGTTTCCATCCGCAGGACGCCGGACTGCGTGAACAGTGCGTCGACGGCAGTCTCCGGCGTCGTCGTCGCCGCGGTGTGTGACGCACCGGGCCGTCGACCGCCTGCTGACCGGCCGCCCTTCACCACCAGGATCGGCTTCGTCCTGCCGACCAGCCGGGCGAGTCCGCCGAACTTGCGCGGGTTCCCGAACGACTCCAGGTACAGCCCGATCACCGTGGTCCGCGGGTCGCCCCACCAGTGCAGCAGCAGATCGTTGCCGCTGACATCGAGTTTGTCGCCGAGCGAGACGAACTCGGAGATTCCCAGCCCGGTCCGGGCCGCCTGGTCGAGCACCGCAAGGCCGACGGCACCCGACTGCGCCGCGATCGCCAGCGACCCGGGTGTCGGGGCCACTTCGGCGAAGGTCGCGTTGAGCCGCACCTCGGAGTCGGTGTTGACCAGGCCGAGACAGTTCGGTCCGATCAGCCGGATACTGTGCCGGCGGGCGATCTCGAGGATGTCCCGCTGCAGCTCGGGTCCGGCGGTCCCGGCCTCGGAGAAGCCGGCGGTCAGGACGACCGCTCCCCGGACGCCTTTGGATCCGCATTCGCTCAGTACCTGCCGGACGTGCTCCGCCGGTACCGCGATCACCGCAAGATCGACCACGCCGGGCACATCGACGACCGACGGGTACGACGGCACCTCTGCGACCTGCTCCGCGTGCGGATTCACGGCGTACACGCATCCGGTGAAGTTGCCTTTGACGATGTTCCGCAAGACCTCGTGGCCGATCCCGCCCGGGGTGCGGCCGGCGCTGACCACCGCCACCGCGCGCGGCGAGAACAGCCGCTGCAACGAGCGGTCTTCAGCGCCCCGCTCACGGTCGGCCATCCGCTCCAGCGTCGACGGCCGGTACGCCGTGTCCAGTACCAGCTCGACGACTCCGCTGTCCATGCTGCGGACCTGGTCGAAACCGGAGCCGGCGAACACGCGCAGCATCCCCGCGTTCTCGACCAGCGTGTCAGCACGCAGCCGCCGGACTCCGTTCTCCCTGGCCACGGCGGCGAGCTGCTCCAGGAGCAACGTCCCGATCCCCCGGCCATGGACCGAGTCCTCGACCAGGAACGCCATCTCCGCTTCGCCCGTCCTGAGCGGTTCGTAACTTGCCACCCCCACCAGCTGACCGCCGTACTCGGCCACCAAGGCGACGTGCCCGTCATGGATTCTCACCAGATGGTGCGTCTGCTCATCGGCGGACGCTCGGCTGATCCCGAAGAACCGCAGGTAGATCGACCGGTCCGACACCCGCTGGTTCATCGCCTCCAGGGCCGGCTCGTCGTCCTCGCGAAGCGGCCGGATCCCGACCACCGCACCGTCGGAGGCCAGCACGTCCCAGCCCGCATCGGGCCGCCCACCCACCACTTGGTCGACCGCCGCCATGACGTCTCCTTCCGACACCCCTCCCAGCCCACCTCGCCTCGCGCGCGCGAGCCAGTGCCGTTGGGTCCTACCTCAGCGGGACCTTTGCCTCTGGTTGACCATCGCCCGCGACCGGAACGCTGGGACCATGGATGTGCTCACCGGCAAGCCCCTGTCCGCCGACGAGGTAGCCGACCTCGGCTCCTACTGGCGGGCGGGCAACTACCTGTCCGTCGGCCAGATCTACCTGCTCGCCAACCCGCTCCTCACCGAGCCGCTGCGACCAGAGCACATCAAGCCGCGCCTCCTCGGTCACTGGGGTACGACGCCTGGGCTCAACATGCTCTACACGCACCTGAACCGGGTGATCCGGCGCCGCGACCTGGCGATGATGTACGTGATCGGTCCAGGGCACGGTGGGCCGGCCATCGCGGCGAACACCTGGCTCGAAGGCAGCTACAGCGACACCTACCCGGGCGTGTCCCGGGACGCCGACGGGATGGCGAAGCTGTTCCGGCAGTTTTCCTTTCCCGGCGGCATCCCCAGTCACGTCGCACCCGAGCTGCCCGGCTCGATCCATGAGGGCGGCGAGCTGGGTTACTCCCTCAGCCATGCGTACGGCGCCGTGCTCGACAACCCGGATCTGGTCGTCGCCTGTGTAGTCGGCGACGGCGAGGCCGAGACCGGTCCGCTGGCGACCTCGTGGCACTCGAACAAGTTCCTCGACCCCCGCACCGACGGCGCGGTCCTGCCGATCCTGCACCTCAACGGCTACAAGATCGCCAACCCCGCCATCCTCGCGCGGATCGGCGACGACGAACTCACCCGCCTCTTCGAGGGGTACGGCTACCGGCCGTACCTTGTCGAAGGCAACGAACCCGAGCACGTCCACCAGGCGCTCGCGCTCACCCTCGACCAGGTCCTCGACGAGATCGCCGGGATCCAGGCCGAGGCACGGGCGAGCCGCGGGACGCCCCGCCAGCCCTGGCCGATGATCGTCCTGCGCACGCCCAAAGGCTGGACCGGGCCGCACGAGGTCGACGGCGTACTGGTCGAAGGGACGTGGCGGTCGCACCAGGTGCCGCTGGCACAGGTCCGGACGTCACCGGACCACCTGCGGCTCCTGGAGGAATGGCTGCGGAGCTATCGGCCGGAGGAACTGTTCGACGCCGACGGCCGGCCGGTGGACCGGCTGCTCGCACAGGTTCCGCCCGATGACCGCCGGATGGGTTCCAGTCCGCACAGCAACGGCGGTCTGCTCAGCCGGGACCTCGACCTGCCGGATCTCACCGAGTACGCCGTACCGGTGGCCGGCCCGGGCGAAACCGAACACGAGCCCACCCGCATCCTCGGCGCCTATCTGCGCGATGTGATGCGGGACAACCTGCCGCATCGGAACTTCCGCGTCTTCGGTCCGGACGAGACGGCATCCAACCGGCTGGACGCGCTGTACGACGTCACCGGCAAGGCGTGGAACGCCGACGTCCTACCCACCGACGAGCATCTGGCGGTCGACGGCCGGGTGATGGAGATCCTCAGCGAGCACACCTGCCAAGGGTGGTTGGAAGGCTATCTGCTGACCGGCCGCCACGGCTTGTTCTCCTGCTACGAGGCATTCGTGCACATCGTCGACTCGATGGTCAACCAGCACGCGAAATGGCTCAAGGTCACCCGCTCGCTCCCGTGGCGCCGGCCGATCCCCTCCCTCAACTACCTGCTCACCTCACATGTCTGGCGGCAGGACCAGAACGGGTTCTCCCACCAGGACCCCGGCTTCATCGACCACGTGGTGAACAAGAAGGCCGAAGTCATCCGGGTCTACCTGCCGCCGGACACCAACACGCTCCTGTCGACCGCCGAGCACTGCCTGCGCAGTCACGACTACATCAACGTGATCGTCGCCGGCAAACAGCCTCAGGCGGACTGGCTCGCGCCGGAGGCCGCTGCCCTGCATTGCGCTCGCGGCCTCGGCATCTGGGACTTCGCCAGCAATGACGACGGTTCTCCCGATGTGGTGATGGCGTGTGCGGGCGACGTACCGACGCTCGAAACGCTCGCCGCGGTGAGCCTGCTGCGCGAGCACCTGCCGTCGTTGAAAATCCGGGTCGTCAATGTGGTCGACCTGATGCGTCTGCAGCCGGCGAGTGAGCATCCACACGGCTTGCCCGACGCCGACTTCGACGCGCTGTTCACCACGGACAAGCCCGTCATCTTCGCGTATCACGGGTACCCGTGGTTGATCCACCGACTCACCTACCGGCGGACGAACCACGGCAACCTCCACGTCCGTGGCTACAAGGAGGAAGGCACCACCACGACGCCGTTCGACATGGTGGTCCGCAACGACCTGGACCGGTACCACCTCGCCCTCGACGTCATCGACCGCGTCCCCGGTCTCGGCCAGCAGGCCGCGGATGTCCGCCAATGGCTCATCGACCAGCGGACCCGGCACCACGCCTACATCCTGGCCCACGGCGAGGACATGCCCGAGATCAGGAACTGGCACTGGCCCACGGCCGCAGGTCATCAGGCCCGCCAGTGATGGTCATTCGGCACTGCCTCCACGGCATCCCCAGCTGCTGTGCTGGAGCTGACGAGAAGGAGTTCTAGATGTCCAGGAACGTATTGGTTGCCTATGCCAGCAAGATGGGCGCGACCGCCGGCATCGCCGAGGCCATCGGCGCCGACCTCCGCGAGCACGGGCACGACGTCGACGTACTCGACGTCGCCCAAGTCCACAGCATCGAGCCGTACGCCGCCGTCGTACTCGGCAGCGCGATCTACATCCGCCGCTGGCGGCGCGAGGCCGTACAGTTCCTGCGGAACCACGTCGACGCGCTCTGCACCCGGCAGGTCTGGCTCTTCCACAGCGGACCGGTCGGCCCCGACAAGGACCAGGTCCAGGAGATGCCAGCCGCAGTACGCCGGCTCGCGCATGAGATCGGAGCCACCCCCGCGGTCACCTTCGCCGGCCGACTGGAACGCGACACCGCCAAAGGCTTCCTGGCCCGGCGCCTCGCCACCGGCGATCTGGCCGGCGACTCCCGCGACTGGACCAAGATCCGTGCCTGGGCCGACGACATCAGCGCCGCCATCCAGCGCAGCACCTGGGACCGCCCCGCAGACGGCACAACGCCGAACTGACCCGCGCCGGGGGTGAACAGGAATCCGCAGCGCTCTACGACTGCCGCTGCTTGTTCGCGTGTTCGACCGCGAAAACGGCGGCCTCGGTGCGGCGATCGAGGTTGAGTTTGCGCAGCAGTGAGGAGACATAGTTCTTGACCGTCTTCTCAGCCAGGTACAGGGACTGGGCGATCTGACGGTTCGTCTTACCTTCGGCGATCTCCGCGAGGATCCGGCGCTCCTGTTCGGTCAGGGCGGCGTACCTCGGATCCTCCTCCGCGACCGGGTGGCGCAGCCGTTCCAGCACCTTCATGGTCATCGCCGGGTCCAGGAGCGAGTCGCCGGCGGCGAGACGTCGTACCGCCTCGATCAAGGCGTCACCGTGGATCTGCTTCAGCAGGTAGCCCGCTGCGCCGGCCATGATCGCCGTGAACAGCGCCTGGTCGTCGGAGTACGACGTGAGCATCAGGCAGGCCGGCGGAGTGTCCATCAACGACCGGATCTCACGGCAGACGGTGATGCCGTCACCGTCAGGGAGCCGAACGTCCAGCAGAGCGACATCGGGACGAACCGCTGGGATCCGCGCGATCGCCTCCGCGGCCGTCGAGGCGTCACCGACGACCTCGATGTCCGGCTCCGCGTCCAGCAGTTGATGCAGACCCAGCCGGACCACCTCATGGTCGTCCAGCAGAAACACCCTGATCGTCATCACCGTCTCCTTCGCCATCACCCACCGTACGTGGTCCAGCACGCCGTACACGAGCATCTCGTCCTCCGCACGGAGCGCACCAGAGGCAACGGTCCCGTCCGCGCCGGGACCTTCGGCGAGTCAGCTCGTCGGTACGACGTGGTCGCCGCACTGCTGGAGCTCGTGCTCGACCGTGGGCCGGTGATGCGGCACGATCGCGACCGGGCACGTCATCGCGGCCACCGAGCGGCGCGCCACCGGATCGATGGGCAACGGACTACCGTGCGAACCGACGACGACCAGGCCGACGTCGCCACTTTCCTGCACCAGCGCGGCGGCCGGCTGACGGCTGCTCAGGAAGCGCGTCACTCTCACCTCCGGGAACCGGCTCGCCCACGGGGCAAGCGTCTCCGACAGGAGATGATCTGCCCGGCTGATCCACGTGTGTTCCGGGTCGTCGTCGTTCCAGGCGTGCTCCGCGGGCAGGCCGGCGTGCACGACGACCAGCTCCGCCTCTCGGCCGGCCGCCGTACCGAAGGCGAACTCGAGCGCCTCCGACGACAGCGCCGTACCATCGATGCCGACGGCAACCTTGCGGTCCTGCAGCGACGGCTTCCACGACGCCGGTACGACGACAACCGGACAGCCGGCCCGACTCGCCAGCGTCAGGTTCGTGTGCGTGTTCAGTAGCTGCTGTGGACCACGACCACGCGATCTGCCGACGATCAGCATCCGCGCGTTCCGCGCCGCGTGCGCGAGCACCCGCGTGCGCGATCCCTCACCGGCAACCGCAGCCAGCTGCAGCGCGTAGCCATCCCGGTGCCTGACATGCGCGGCAGCCGCCCGCAACGTGGCATCCGCGAGCTCGGCCGGCGGCTTCGGCGTATATCCCAGCGTCATCGGGGAGAACGAACTGTGCGCCGAGTACGGCGCAACCAGCACCAGCTCGGCGCCACGTCGCAACGCCTCCGCGGCCGCATAGTCAACCACCCGCAGATTCTCCGCACGTCCATCGACCTCGACCACCACTGGTCCGGTCCGGGTCCATGTGCTCATCTGTTTCCGCCCTTCTCTCACTTCCAGCGTCTCGCCACTCGGGCGGGAGATGCAGAGGCGCGGAGCCCGTCCCGGCGCCGCAGGGGACCCTCATCCGGAGGGACCTTCGTCCTGCAGAGTCGCGTCCGTCGGCTCACCGAGACCTGAGACACGAACTCGTGGGCCGCCGACCGGCGCCCTCGGCGAGCCGAGGGCGCGATATCACGGTGTGCGCGTCCGAGCGCGAGCACGACGGAAGCCGCCGACCCTGCGACGGGTCGGCGGTTCGGGGTGCCTGGATCAGGCGGTGCGGGGCACCGCGCTCATCAGTTTCGGCATCACCTCGGCGTCGACGGGGACCCGGCGCAGGTGGGCGTAGCCGAGCAGCGACAAGATCAGCAGCACTCCGGCGCCCGCGAACACGGAGATGGCGGCAAACAGGGCGATCTGGCCCATCTTCCCGAAGGCGTAGGCGTTGAGCAGCAGGCCGCGCAGCGTCTCACCGCGGAACACCGTCTGCACCTGGCCGGCCAGCTTGGAGTCGTTCGGGTTCGCCAGCGACTCCGCGGACAGTTGCGAGTACGTCTTGCCGCCGGCCATCTCGTTGATGTGAACGGCGATGAAGTGGTTGGCGTACACCTCGGCCTGGGCGCCGGTCACCAGTTGCAGGCCGGCGTACTTGAACAGGTACGGCTTGACCGCCGGGTCGTTGAGTGAGTCGCTTCCTGCCTTGGGGAAGAAGATCTGCTGTGCGGCGAGCTGACTGTGGACCTGGTTGTCGACGAAGTTGTGGGCCCATAGCAACAGACCGCCGGCCGCGACCAGGACGATCGCGAGAACGAACCCGGCAGAGGTGAGCAGCGCATCGAACGTCTTGCGGCGCATGATTCAGTTCCTTTCAAGCCGCGACGTGCGGCGACAGAGTATCGACTGATATTGCTTCGAGTCTTCACGCCGGCCACCATCAGGGCTACCTACCGAACGGCCCTGATCCGCAGGCCTATGGACCCGAAGTCGTCCCGTCGGCCACCGCAATAGGCCTCGGCAAACGCGGCTGCTCGGTGGACATCGTGCAACAGACGGTGGACTCTGGCCTTGTAGCGTCCGCCCTGGTGGTCGTCGATGGCCGCAGTCAGCCAGGTCGGTTTGATTCCGTCGAACAACAGAGGTGGGTCATGCTTGTATTCCTGATCGTTCTCCTGGTCCTTTGGCTCGTCCTGACGATCGTCGGATTCGCCATCAAGGGCCTGATCTGGCTGGCGATCATCGGGATCGTGCTTTTCCTGGGCACCAGCGCGGTCGGGTATGTCCGCCGTAAGGCAGCCAAAAGTTGACGGGCGACGACTCTCAACCTGACCTACCTACCCCGGCATCGACTCCCTCCACCTGCCGCCCGAAGCCGCCGTCTCCTGGAAACGACGGCTGAAGATCCTGCGGACCAAAGTCGGCACCGCGAAGGGGAGCGGAAGAACTATCCGTGCGTGCTGCTGCAGATCCGGGCCTTCTATCTCGCCACCAGTACGTCACGCAGTTGACTGAGGATGGAGTTGACCTTCCCTTCATCCAGCAGCAAGTCGGCCACGAGTGCGACAGCTCCACCGCCGTCTACACCCACGTCAGCGACGACTTCATGAGCACTGCCCTGCGCGAGGTACTTGCCTCGTCGTTCGCCGGGGACTGATGAGAGGGACCCGATCCACTATCAGTGGCACCTGCGCAGGAGCATGGCGGACCGCGGGATGTTCTCCACCACCGATCTGATCCACCCGCTGGAGGTGCGCGGCGTCACCTTTGTCCTCGAGTCACGTCTACCGGCTCGTCGTGGATCGGCCCGAGCGGCTCAGCTTGAAGGTCCTGGACACCTTCGAAGGCACCCAACAAATCCAGCACCTGATGGTGGCTCGCTCCGGAATCTTCGCCGCGAAATCCCGGGACGTCGTCGAGTCTTCGGGCGAAACGCGGCGGTACCCGAGGTCCGAGGCATCCTCTGGCAGAACCAGCACCTATCTGAACCGGCCACGTTTCCGCCCGCACGGCGGCGCGACCGGTTCGCCAGCTCAACGAGGCGTCACCCCAAAGCGGTTAGGCACGTGGGAATCCTGACAACATCCCGAGCGGCCCCTTGTGCCCCGGGCACGATTATGCGGGGGAGGCCCCGACCGCGGCCGGTGCGAGGTCGGTGAAGAGGGCGAGCTCGGCATGGTCGAGGGCGCGGCGGACTGCTCCGACGACGACGGCGCGGCCGCCCAGCGAGGATGCGAGGACCTGGGGCACCTAGAGGGCGTCGTCGTCGATCAGGATCGAGAGCTGCCGTTCCAGCCGCGGCACCAGAAGGTCGCCCGCGTCGGCGACGCCGCCGCCGATGACGATCATTTCCGGGTTGAGCACCGTGCCGAGCAGCGCCAGGACCGGGGCTATGCGTACGACGACGCGGTCGACCACTTCCAAGGCGACCTCATCCCCACTCTGCGCCGCAGCGAACACGGTCTCCGAGGTGACCGCCGCGGGGTCACCGCCGACGGCCTTGTACAACGCGGAGCGACCGGTCCTGGACCGTGAACCGCAGGCCGCCGCGACGATCTCGATCCAGTTGAGTTGCGGGCGCAATACAACGCGGCCGCCGCGGAGGAACACGCAGCCGAGACGGCGCTCGCGGCAGCGCCGAGTGAGAAGGGTCTGACCCTTGAAGAACTTGACGCGTACGTCGACCAGCTCGGCGACGTCGCACAGGCTTTGGACTCGGCCGAGCCGAACGAGCTCAGCGAGCTCTACTCGTCACTTCGGCTGTCGCTGACGAATCACCACACCGGCCAGATAGTCGATGTGGAGGTCGATCCGTTGGCCGATCGTGTGGTTAAGTCTCGTGTCCGAGGAGGAACAGGCACCTTAACTACACGGCTTGGGTTGGAGACGGATACTGTCAGCGGAGGTCCCGGCGCAGATGGAGGCCGTAGGTCAGCATCCCGTCTGGATGTTCGAGGACGGTCAGGTCATTGACGCCTACGACGGCGCAGGCGGCCTGCTGCTCAGCGACGCGCAGGCGAGCCGTCTCCTCGGGACGGTTCGGCATCCCGGCCTCGCCACGGGTGAGCAGGAGACAACCCGACCTCGATGCCGCGGGCGGTCCAGCGAGCGACCGCCGCGGACGCGCCGTACTCCATGTCGTCAGGGTGCGCGACGACGTACAGCACCCGTTGGAAGGATTCCTCGGGGAGGGCAGGCAGTGTCATGCGGGCCACCTTCCCACGCCGCGAGTTGCGGTCCGCCGAACTTGCTCTGCGAGTAGAGTTTCGAATCGTGCCCGCCGTTCGCCCACGCCGCTCCCGGCCGCCCGATATGACAGTGCCTGTTGGCGCGCGATCGGTGTTCACCGACGGTGCGTGCTCCGGCAACCCCGGGCCTGGAGGATGGGCGTGGGCGTTGTCGAAAACGGAGTACGCCGCTGGTCACGAGGCTGTCTCGACGAATCAGCGGATGGAGATCCGGGCTGCGCTAGAGGCGGTCCGCGCGAACGACTGTCCGTTGCTGGTGGTCTCGGATTCGACGTACGTCGTCAACTGCTTCCGCGACCGGTGGCACGCGGGCTGGCTCGAACGGGGCTGGCTCACGTCGGCGAAGAAGCCGGTGGCCAACAGGGATCTCTGGGAGCCGTTGGTGGCGTTGGTGATCGAGCGCGGGGACGTCGCTTTCCAGTGGGTGAAGGGTCATTCCGGTCATGAGATGAACGACTTCGTGGACGGACTGGCCGTCGCTGCCTGCTCGACCCCGTAGCGCCTTGACGAGGTCGATCAGCCCGTCTTGAACAGGTTTCAAGCCGGAGGTACTCCTACAGTTGGCGCAGATTGATGATGACCTCGTGATGAACGCCGGCCGTGACGGTGGTCGCCTTCAGATCCAGGGCCTGTCTTCGCGCAGGCTGAGGCTTGCTGCGCCTGGAGAAGGCGCTCAACGACCTGGACGTCGCAGCGTCAGCTGCATCGCCGCCGGTGTGGACTGCCATCGCTGCGGAGCTGCAGGTGGAGGTGCGGGATCTACGTCATGGGCTGGCGCTGTTCTCCGAAGGTGTGGAGCCGCCTGAGGACGGGATACGCCGAGTGTGGGACGACGACGCGCCGTTCGTGACCTCTGAGGAGGCACTGAGCGATCACACCCGTCACCACCTGGACGAGCAAGAAGACGAAGCGAGCGCCGTCAAGCTCTGCCGAGGAGTCGCAGATCTGCAGATGCTGTACGACGTGCTCGGTTCCAGATGAAGGCTCACCGCAGGATGCGTGGAGCGTCGGCATCTCCCGCTGGGTGCCTGATGACCCTGACGAGGAGTACGGCGCAGCCTCCGGCGACGCAATCCTCGAGTGTCGGCGGCCGACCTCCCCTCACCTCGAGGAACTGGTGAACTTGCTGAACCTGAGCGATGGAGACAACGCTCAGCTGGCAGCCTGGGCGGCGACGCCGGTCGGAGAACCGCTCGCCGGCACCACTTTCGTCGTGACTGCCCGCTACACCGACTGAGCACCTACGTACCGAAACGCCTTGGAGAGATGGGGCGCGTCGTACCGGCGTCGCCGAGGACGAGCTCGCCCGCGCTGTGACCGACCTCTCCGAGCCGGGACAGCCCGGTCCTGCGCGTACCACGTGACGTCCGCAGTCATCTCGACCTACCAGTGCTGCTCGTCGACGACAAATCTTCAGCGGTCGCGATGCGCTCGAACAGGCCGACGGTGTGCTGGTTCATCCAGCGGGTGTTGGAGTACAGG
This sequence comes from Kribbella aluminosa, assembly GCF_017876295.1. Classification (NCBI taxonomy): domain Bacteria; kingdom Bacillati; phylum Actinomycetota; class Actinomycetes; order Propionibacteriales; family Kribbellaceae; genus Kribbella; species Kribbella aluminosa. The sequence continues at coordinate 3,772,444 of NZ_JAGINT010000001.1, forward strand.
AACGTGTTGGAAGTCGGCCAGCAGCCGCTGGTCGTCGTAGGAGTGCCAGACCACGTCGTACCCGTTGTAGGTGCCGGGGGTGTTGTCGGGCAGCGGCTTGGTGGACCGGATGATCTCGGCGGACATCAGGAACTGGTACGGCGGGTGGCCGGTGTGGACGTGTGCGTCCGCGAAGTACGCGTACGCCGTGGGGTCCTTGCGGCTCCAGGTCCGCGGGGCCTGTAGGGCGTTGCGCCGACAGACCTCGTCGCCGGTGATGGTCCACATCAGTGCCTGGGTCGGGGCGCCGTGCGAGTCGTTGGTCTCCCGTAGCGCAGGCCGACCTGGTTGAAGCGGTTGTCCAACGACTGATAGCGGTTCGGCGGTCGGCGCCGCGAGTTGTCTCATGACGGTTGTCCGTGGTGGATGGAAAACGTTAGGTGCGACGGGCGTGTGGACAGGGCCGGAGCGTCTCAGACGGCCCGGGGTGGCGGCCCGGCGGAGTCGCGGATGACCACGTGGGTGCCGATGACGGTGTGCTGGCTCAGCGCGTGCTGCTCGCGATGAAGGGCCAGGCGTACGGCGGTGCGGCCGAGTTCTTCGTGATCCACGTGAACCGTGGTCAGGGTCGGTGTGACGTCGAGCGCGAGCGGTATGTCGTCGTACCCGACCAGGGAAACGTCCTCCGGGACCCGCAGACCGGCTTCGCGCAAGGCGACCAGCGCACCGCTGGCCACGACGTCGGTCACGGCGAAGATCGCCGTGAAGGTTCGGCCGCCGGCGAGCAGGTCGCGGGTGGCCAGGTAGCCGCTCTCGCGGTCGAACGGGATGGTCGCCCGCCGCTGCGGCGCCACCGGGATGTGGTGCGACTCGTGGGCTCGGACGAACCCGCGGAACCGGCCGTCGATGGTGGTGTAGCCGGGTTCTCCGGCGCCGAGGAAGACGATGTCGCGATGACCCAGCGAGATCAGGTAGCTGGTCATCGCGAACGCACCGCCCTCGTTGTCGTATTCGACGACGGTGGCGGGTACGTCGGAGCCCAAGGGCGGACGGCCGCACAGCACGAGGCGGGAGCCGGACTTGTCCAGCGCACGGGCTGTCTGGATCATCTGCTCGACGTAGGCCTCGTCGTTGGATCCTCCGCCGACCATGACCACCGCCTCGGCCTGCTGCTCGCGCATCACGTCGATGAGTTCGCGCTCGCGTTGGGGGTCACCGTGGGTGGTGCAGACGAGGCAGAGTCGCCCCTCGGCTGTGGCCTGTCGTTCCACGCCTTGGCCGACGTACGCGTGCGACGGACCGACCAGGTCGTGAACGATGAACGCCACGGTCTTGGTGTTGCCACCGCCCAGGGCCCTGGCTTGGGCGTTGATGACGAAGTCGAGTTCCCGGACCGCTTTCATGACTCTGGCCCGGGTGGCGGTCGAGACGGGGTAGTTGCCGGCCAGGACACGTGACACGGTGGTGGGGGAGACGTTCGCCGCAAGGGCGACGTCCTTGACGGTCGGGCGGTCGCCCGGCCCTGGTTGTCGTGCCACCTTCAGTCCTTTCCGGCGTTGTGCTGAACGATAGTGCACCGTGGTCAGGCGACGCGGTCGAGATCGCCGACCGTGATCGCGTAGGCCAGTGGCTGCCCGGCACGGAGGCGTTGCAGCTCGTCGACGATGTAGCGGCCCATACGAGCGAGTTCGTTGCCGTGCGAGCCGGCGATGTGCGGGGTCAGGAACACGTTCGGCAGGTCGTACAGGGCCGAGTCGGCCGGTAGCGGTTCGGGCGAGGTCACGTCGAGGACGGCATACAGACGCTCTTTCCGGAGATGTTCGATCAAGGCGGCGGAGTCGACGAGAGCCGGTCGTGCGGTGTTGATGAGGGTGGCTCCGTCGCGCTTCAGGGCGAGCTGACGGGCGCCGACCAGGCCCTGGGTCTGCAGGTTGTCCGGGGCGTGGACGCTGACGATGTCGCAGGTTCGCATCAGCGTGTCCAGGTCGACCAGGTGTACGCCGAGGGCATCGGCCGTCGCGTGGTCGACGTACGGGTCGAACAGGTACACCTCGAAGTCGAACGGCCGGAGCAGTTCGATCACGCGGCGGCCGATCCACGAGGCGCCGATCACTCCGACCGCGCGGCCGTGGTTGCCGACTCCCGCGTGCACTTCGGCGACGGTGAACTGCCTCGACGTACGGTAGTCGTCGCGCAGCCGGAAGACGTCCTTGCCCGCGAACAGGATGGCTGCGAGGGTGTATTCGGCGACCGGTACGGCGTTCGCGGCCGCAGCCGAGGTGATCGCGAGCCCGCGTTCCCAGCAGGCCGGTGTGAGGTGCCCCTTGACCGATCCGGCTGTGTGCAGGATGGCCTTCAGTCGGGGCGCGGCGTCCAGAACGTCCGCGGTGACCGGCGGGCAGCCCCATCCGGTGATCAGGTACTCCGTCGACCTGAGCGCGGCCCGGGTCGCCGGCGAGTCGAACCGCTCCGCGACCAAGGTGTCGTCGACCTGGACCAGTTGGTGCAGCCTGGTCAGCAACTTGGGCGGGAACAGATCTGGCAGGTAGTGCGCGCCGAGGGCGAACATCGCGTGGGGACGGTCGGGCACGAGTTGGGTTTCTCCGTTCATTTGAGGCTGCCGAGCGTGATGCCGGAGCGCCAGTAGCGCTGCATGGCGAGCATCAGCGCGACGATCGGGATGAGCGAGACGATCGATCCGACGATCACCAGGCCGGTGAGGTCGTAGGACTGGTCGACCTTGACGTTGAGCCAGGAGTAGAGGCCGAGCATCACGGTCCACTTCTGTTCGCCGCGCAGGAAGACCAGTGGGCCGAAGAAGGAGTTCCACGAACCGACGAAGCCGAGCAGGAAGATGGTCGCCGAGCCGGTGGTCATCAAGCGGGCGCCGATGGTGAAGAAGACGCGGTACTCGCCGGCTCCGTCCACCCGGGCCGCCTCGATGAGCTCGGGCGGGACGGCGCCTTCGGCGTACACCTTGGCGAGGTAGACGGAGAACGCGCTGAAGAAGTGCGGCACGATGATTGCCCAGGGCGTGTCGACGATGTGCAGCCGTGTGTAGAGCAGGAACGACGGAATCGTCAGCAGCGCACCGGGGATCAGGAACGAGGCGATGATGCAGCCCATCAGGACTCCGCGGCCGCGGAATCGATACATGGCCAGGGCGTAGCCGCAGGCAACGCAGATGACGGTCATGCCGACGGTGCCGACGACGCCGTACAGGAGGGTGTTTCCCATCCAGCGCAGGAAGATGCCGTTGTGGTAGGTGAAGAGCTGGCGAGCGTTGTCGAACAGATGGAAGTCGGCGAACCACAGGCCGTTGGAGGTGTAGAGGTCGCGCTGGTTCTTCGTCGCGGAGACGATCAGGAACCAGATCGGCGAGACGGAGTAGATCAGGAAGAGCACGAGGCCGGTCCAGACCAGGGTCCGGGACAGCTTGGACGGATGGTGGCCGGCCGGCAGGTCGTCGTCGTACCGGCGCCTGGCCGGAGTGGTCGTGCTCATGTGGGAGCCCTGTTCGTCAGCTTGTAGAAGGTCGCGGAGACGAGGCCGACCACGAGCGCGAGCATGATCGACAGCGCTGCCGCGTAGTTGAAGTCACCGACCGCGAAGGCCTGGTTGTAGATGGTCATGATCGGAGTGAAGTCCTTCGTCACCGTCTCCGGCGTCATCGAGCGGAACAGCAGCGGTTCGCTGAAGATCTGCAGGGTCCCGATGATGCCGAGAACGCTCACCAGTACGAGCGATCTCCGGACGTACGGCACCTTGATCGACCAGGCGATGCGCCACTCGGACGCCCCGTCGACGCGGGCGCTGTCGAAGATGTCGCGCGGTACGGCCTGCAGGGCGCCGTACACGATCAGCATGTTGAAGCCGATGCTGCCCCAGGCCATCAGGTTCCCGACGGACACCCAGATCATCCCGCTGCCGTAGAAGTTGGCGCCGATCCCGAACAGCTTGAAGAACGGTGTCAGCGGTCCGACGGCGGGACTGTAGAGATAGATCCAGATCAGGGTGGCGACGATGCCCGGGGTCATGTACGGCACCAGCATCGCGATCCGCAGCCGGCCGGCGTACCGCCTGCGGACCGAGTCGAGGAGCAGGGCCAGCGTCAGGCTGGCGAACTGGATCAGCGGGATCACGATCACCGCGAACAGGCTGACCCGCCACAGGCTGCCCCAGAACTTCTGGTCGTGGAGGACCCGGGCGAAGTTCTCGAGGCCGCTGAAGCTCACGGTTTTGGCGCCGAAGCCGAGTCCGGAGCTCCGCGCCGTATAGAGACTCTTGCTGAGGGCAAGGATCACCGGTACGACGGTGAAGAGAATGAATCCGCCGAAGAACGGGACGGTGAAGGACGCACCCTTGAGTGCCATCGTTCGGCGCCATTGCCGCCCCGGGGGACCGGCCGGTTCGGTCGTGGTCGTTACCTGTGGTTTCTGCAACTGGTCCAGGGACATCCGCACCCCTCCAACTCGATCGTCGGTGGTCAGCTTGCGACGTTGATGCCCTTGGCCTTCAGGTCGTCGACGGTGAACTTCTGCATGTTCTCGAGCAGTTGCCGGAAGGTGATCTTCTTCGTGACCGCCTGCGCCCACTGGTCCTGCAGTTCCTTGAAGACGCCCGTGTAGTTCGGGCCGACCAGCCAGTTGTCGACACCGGACCGCGAAGCCTTGAGGATGACCGCCTTGGCCTCCGGCCGGCGGCTGCCGAACAGCTTCTGCGGCACGGCGGAGTCGACCCACGGCGAGGGATCCGGCATCGCACCCGGCCAGGCGTACGACCCCGTGGCCTTGTCGAAGGTGGCGTCGACGGCATCCTTGGTGGTGTTCATCCAGATGCCGACCTCGCTGGCCTCTTTGAGGTGTGCGCATCCCTTGGGGACGAGCAGCGCGCCGCCGTGTGCAGGCGTGGCGAACTTCGCGGCACCGGCGTACTGCGGCAGATCGACCGGCTCCCAGTTGCCGACGGACTTCTTGAAGTTCAGCTCGTAGTTGGTCAGCTGCCAGGTGGAGGTCGGCAGCGAGGCCATCTTGCCCTGGTCGAAGTATGCGATCAGCGCGGGCCGGTCCTGATACGTCTGGTTGGCGACGAGGTTGTTGTCGACCAGCTGCTGGAGAATGTTGGCGGCGGCAACAGACTCAGGCGACAGGAAGTCGACCTTCCACGCGTCTTTCTGGACGGAGTACCAGCTGCCGCCGGCCTGGATGATCAGGTTGACCAGCGTGCTCGGGTCCTCACCGGCCAGGTTCATCACCTGCACGCCGTGCGGCTTGAGCGCCTTGCCCGCGGTGATGACGTCGTCCCACGTCTTCGGCACCGGTACGCCGTACTTGTCGTAGACCGCGCGGTTGACCATCATGAACGTCGGCCCGCTGCCCGTCGGAATCCCGTAGTACTTGCCCTGCACCTGCGCACCCGGCAGCGCGGCCGGGACGAACTTGCTCTCCGCGGGCTTCACGTAGTCGGTCACCTCCGCGAGCAGGCCCTCCGCCAGTAGGGCCGGCACATCCCCGAAGTTCTGCACCAGACAGGGAACACCGCTGCCGGCCGCAACCGCATTGCGCAAGCCGGTCGCGGTGGTGGTGAGCTCCGCCTGCTTGACGAACTTGACCTTGATGTCGGGGTGGGTGGCGTTGAACTTGTCCACCACAGGCTGAGCATCCCCCCACGCCCAGTACTCGATCTCGACCGGGCCGGAGGCGGAACTCTTGTCGCTGTCGCTGCTGCAGGCGGCTGTGCCGGCGGCCAGGCCCAGCGCGAGGGTGGCGGCCAGCACAGCACGACGGCTGGTTCTGGGCATGCGCGTATCTCCAGGGTGAGGTAGGGAATCTACGGAGAGGGAAGAGCATTCGTAGTTAACGATTTCTACGAAAGCTAGGAGAAGAATGTCCATATCGTCAAGGCCTCGTGGGCTTGCTGTGTGCCTGGATGTTGCCTAGCGTAGAAATCGTTAACTACGGTTCGGCGGTTGATCGGCGTGCTCGTCGCAGCGCGCTTCTGCCAGTCACCGAAGTCCTTTGAATTCCTCCGCCCAAGGAAGAGGTGCTCCCTGTGAATCCGACTCCAGCCGCCGCAGGTGGCGAAGTCCGACGCTTCTCCGCGTTCGCCACCGCGCTCCTGCTCGTCACCGGACTGCTGTTCGCGGTAGCCCGGCCTGCCGCCGCACAGGAGCTCGGCACGTGTGCCGTGACGTTCCAGTCCACCGTCAGCGCGCAGGGGTTCGTCCACCCCGGCGTCGGCCTGACCCAGCCGATCCTGAAGAACGCCCGCCGGCAGATCGCCGCGGGTGCCGAACCCTGGACCTCGTCGTTCCGTGCGATGCAGCAGTCGTCAGCGGCCGGGACGGCCGTGACGTCGTCGAACCGGAGCAGCGCCGATCCGGCCAAGCCCGCCTCCGACGCGTTCAACAGCCAGGGCTTCAACGGCCGCTTCATCGCCGACGGCCTGAAGTCCTACACGCAGGCGATCCTCTACGTGCTCACCGGCGAGGAGGTCTATCGCAAGAACGCGCTCGACATCATCCGCATCTGGGAGCAGATGGACCCGGCGAAGTACGAGTACTTCACCGACGCGCACATCCACACCGGAATCCCACTCAACCGCATGGTCTCTGCCGCCGAGCTGCTGCGGTACACCTCGTGCGCCGACGAGGCGTATCCCTGGACCGACGCAGACACGCGGGAGTTCACCGGCAATCTCGTCGTCCCGGTCATCGAGACGTTCCAGAACGACAACAACCACTTCATGAACCAGCACACCTACCCGCTCATGGGTGCGATGGCCGGAGCCGTCTTCATGGACGACACCGTCCTCTACAAGCGATCGGTCGAGTGGTTCACCGTCAACGCCACCGCGAACGACCAGGGCTTCAACGGCTCGATCGCGCGGCTGTTCCGATGGGTCGACCACGACGACAAGACCGGCAAGCCGATCAAGGACCCGCACGTCCAGCACGCCGAGATGGGACGCGACCAGGCCCACGGCGGTGGCGACCTCACCAATGCCGCGATCATTTCCCGCATGCTGCTGGCGCAAGGGACGAAGGTCGACCCAGTCGCCGGCACCGTCTCGAACGCCCCGAACGCCGTCGGCCCCTACGAGTTCCTGAACGACCGGATCCTCGCGGCCGCCGACTACTTCTGGCGATACATGCTCGGCTACAGCACCCCGTGGACCCCGATGGCCTATGCCATCTCGCCTGACGGCACGATCCGCGACACGTACAACCACATCTCGTACGGCTACCGCGGGCGCTACAACACCGCGAGCTTCTGGGACATCTATTACTACTACGCGTTCACCCGCGGCGAGGACGTCTCGAAGCTCGCGCCGTACTTCGCCGAGGCGTACGCCAAGCGCAACGGCCCGCTGTTCTACTACGGCGGCAGCCGCAACAACGCATGGGACAACGTCGACGGCGGCGGCGACTCCTGGCTCTTCGCGCCTGTTGCCGCGGCCGGGCAAACCGTCCCGCCGTTGCCGGACAGCCCTACGATCCTCGAGGTCGAGAACAAGTACACCCGCGTTTCCGGCGACGTCGAGCGCAGAACCGACGGCAGCACCGGATACGTCCGGATGTCGACCGCGGGTCACGGCTCCGAGATCGCCTACCTCAGCGGCTCGACCAGCAAACAGCTCCTCGCCTTCCGGGTCCGCACCGACGGCGAGGTGCGGCTGCGGATCGACCGCCACGACGATCGCACGATCGTTGTTCCGGACACCGGCGGCGAATGGCGTTACGTGACGTACCCGCGCTCCATCGGGGACATGCTGTTCCTCCAGGCGACCGGCAACGGAGCGACCATCGACATCGACCACATCAACACGAACGCCGCCGCCGAACTGACCCCACCGACCTTCGACGACACATCGACCGCCCACATCGTGAACTGGAAAGGCGCGACCACGACGGCCGACCTCTCCGCGCACTACACCGGCACCGGCAAACTCGCCTATACGGCGCAGGGGCTACCTCCGGGCGCAACCGTCGACGCCTCCACCGGGAAACTGACCTGGACGGCCACCGCGGCCGGCTCTACCACCATCGCCGTGACGGTCTCCGACGGCATCACGGTGGCGAGTCATCACGTCGTACTCGCCGCTGCCCGCAACCGCACCGGCGCGCTCAGGCTCGCCGAGCGTGGCCACGACGCGGATGCCGTTTACGTCTCCGGCACCAAGTCCACCTTCGCGCAGGCGCTCGCTAATGCCGAGGCTCTGGGCAAGAAGGGTACGGACGACGAGTACTGCGCGGCGCTGGCCCACCTGGTGACGGCGGTCGACGGGCTCGCCCTCGTCTCCCCGCGCACGGCCGTGGACGGCAGCCTCGACTATCCGTCGCTCCTGGTCAGCTCCACGGCCGGCGCCAGTACCGGCAACCTCGTCGACGGCGACAACCAGTCGGGGACCGGGTACGGCCAGGCGGTGAACCTCTCCCACATCTTCGACTTCGGGCCAGACTTCCGGGTCTCGGCGACCCGCTTCGGATTCCAGAGCAACATCTTCGCCGACCGGCTCGCGAACTCCACCGTCTTCGGCTCGAACGACGGCAGGAACTGGACCCGCCTGACCCCGGGCGTCACCCGGTTCACCCAGGACTTCAATACCCTCGACGTCGCTCCTGCCCTGCGCGACCAACAGTTCCGCTACCTCAAGGTGCAGTTGCTCAAACCCCTGCCGGACGTGCTGTACGGCATCGTCCGCAACCTGTTCGAGATGACCGAGTTCCACATCTACGGCGAACGGCACGAGATCGGCAACCAGGTGTTGGCGACCTCGATCGCGTCCGAACAGGCCATCGCGGGCAAGATCATGACCGGTGACACCGTCGACGTCTCGGTGACCACGAAGCAGCCGATCCAGCAGGGCTCCGTGACCGTCCAAGGTGTGACGGCGAAGGCGATCTCGGCCGACGGCGTCAACTGGACGGCCTCGGTCAAACTCGACAAGGTGGCACCCGGCGACGTCCAGGTCGCGGTCGACTACCTCGACGCCGCGGGCAAGGCCGGGCCAACCGCGTACGGAACCACCGACGGATCGAAGCTCTACATCGCGGGTGATCCCGCACACTTCATCGACGTGGCCAAGCTCGCCACCGTCACCGCCTCCGACAAACAGTGGCCAGGCACCGGACTGGGCGCCGACCAGGTCGGCTACCTGCTCTTCGACCGCAACGCCGACACGTACGGCGACCTGAACAGCGGAGAAGGCGCGTACTACCTCCTGGACTTCGGCGCCCACGCGACCGTACGGCCCGAGGAACTCCTGTTTCTGCCGCGAGCCAGCCACCCGCAGCGGGCCAACGGCACTGTCGCGCAGGCGTCCGACGACGGCCAGACCTGGACCGACCTGACCAAGCCACTCGCCGGCGCTGTCGCAAACACCTGGAGCGACCAGCCTGCCTCAGGCGAGAACCACTACCGATACCTGCGGATCTACAACGCCACAAGCTGGTACGGCGACCTCTCGGAGGTGGAACTCTACGGCGACATCAAGTACGACGCCTGATTCGGCGTCGTCGGGGAATCACTGGCGGGCGGCGGTCACTACGATGTACATGACGTAAGGTCTGTCCTCGTAGTGGACCGTGATGGTGGTGGCGCCGGCGCCGATCGGCCGGATGAGGCCGTCGACGACTGCCGCGACGGCCGGGCCGGCGACGGTGAAGCACAGTCGGCCCGCCGGGACCAGGTGGCGGGTCCCGGCGGTGTCATAGCGGTACAGCCTGATCGGCTCGCTCCCGCCGCGGCCGGTGGAGGACAATTCGCCGGTCTGCAGGAATGCTTCGCCCTGCACTCGCGGGACGGATGCGGAGTATCGGAAGAACGGTCGATCAGGCCGGCCGGTCGGCGTCGAGCCAGCGCACGACGGTGGAGCCGTTGTGGCCGTGTACTGCAAGGAGGGCATCGAGGCCGTAGCCCCAGACGACCGTGGTGGCCCACTTTCCGCGCCATCGCAGCGCCACGGCTCCGTCCGACCACTCGACTCCCTCGGCGACGTCGCCGGTGCCGCTGACTCCGCTGACATCAACGGCGCGGCGGAGCACGAACCGGCGTGGGTCCGCGATGCGGCTGGTCGAGTGGTCGAGCTGTGCATCGACTTCCATTGGAGTTCCCCTTCGAGGTCCTTGATCCCCATCAAAGAACGCGCGACTGCGGAACGTAAGGAAGAAGTTGCTACCTCGCTGAACGTGAACCGGAAATCTCCGGGCGGAACGCTGTCGGCCGGTGACTCGCCGTACATATCGTTGGACTGTGGAGGCCAACCAGATCCTGCATCAACTCGATGCTTCAAGACTTCGGCAGCACACTGCAGATCGCTGCACCATCGAGCGACCCGGCAACCGCCTGGGATCATTACGCACACGACTCGCTGAGGAAGCTTCTGTGACCCCTGACGGTATTGCACTGCGCCACTCCACCGTGATCGACGACGTGTGGAGCACGTTGATCGAGGTGTATGCCGACGTGCGTGCGGATCAACTTCACCTTCCGAACTATTCGGTTGAGCGGTTCGGAGAACAGCTTGCCCGGCACGGATCCGATCCCGGCTGGGAGGTTGTCATCGGCTACGACGCGGCACAGCCGGTGGGATTTGCGTACGCGAACACGCTCACGCCCGACGACCGCTGGTGGCGCCGGATGACCACCCCGCTTCCCGACGGATGCACCCAAACGTCGACCGTCGCGATGAAAGAGATCATGCTGCGCAAGCCTTGGCGGGGTCAGGGAATCGCCCTGCTGATCCACGACGAACTTCTCCGCGATCGCCCCGAGGAGCAGGTGTCGTTACTGGTCAATGCCTTGAACGGCGACGGGAAGGTCAAGGCGCTGTACGAGTCGTGGGGTTACGAGCCGATCAGCACCCAGCGGCCGTCGGTCGACGGCCCGGTCCTGACCGCCATGCTCCGGCGAACCCACCCTGGGCCCGAAGACATTGAGTAGCGTTGAGAAGCTTTGGTTACTGTGCGTAGTTCATGCGTTGAGCAGGCATGGAGAAGCCAGATGTGGACGGTGTAGGTGAGGATCCGCAGATTCGGGTGAGGCTGCCGGGCAGGTCGCCGGTGCTCTATCCACAGGCTGCCCGTGTGTTGCGCCGGATCGTTCTTCGACTGGCACGGTCGAAGCGCAGGAACGGTGGCGATTCCCGGCCGGAGGAGAGGGCATGTTGAGCGGCGACGAGTGGGCGACGCTGGACGAGCTGCTGGGTTTGGAGGCTCTGGCAGCCGGTCCGGTTGGTGGGGACGGAGTCGGGCGGCTGGCGTTCTATGGACGGTGTTCGACTGAGGACAACCAGGATCCGCGGACCTCGCTGGCGTGGCAGTTGGGGGAGGCGACTCGATTCGTTGAGCCACTCGGCGGCGAGATCGTGGAGCAGTTCTTCGACATCGGACAGTCTCGGTCGCTTCCCTGGGAACGCCGCACCGAGGCCGGCAGATTGCTGCAGGAATTGAAGAACCCGCAGCGTAGCTGGGACGGGTTAGTCGTCGGCGAGGCGACCCGTTGCTGGTACAGCAATCAGTTCAGTCTGACGTGGCCCAAGTTCCATCGGTACGGCGTCGCGCTGTGGATCCCGAGTCTCGGTGGGCAGTTCGATCCCGAGAACACCGTGCACGACATGGCAATGACGATCACGGGCGGATTGTCGAAGTCAGAACGGCAGTATGTACAGCGCCGGGTTCGGGCTGCGATGGCGGCGCAGGTTGTGATGGACGGGCGGTACCAGGACGGTCGAGCGCCGTACGGATATGTGGTCGTCGACGCCGGGCCGCATCCGAATCCACGTAAGGCGCAAGAGGGCTACCGACTTCGGGTGCTCGCCGTCGACGAGGAAGCGGCGGCGGTTGTCGAGCGAATCTTCGAGCTCTATCGCGGTGGGCTGGGGCTGAAGTCGATAGCCGAGACGCTGAACGTCGAAGGTGTGCCTTGTCCGTCGGCTCATACGCCTCAGCAGAACCGGCATCGGAGAGGCGACGGCTGGTAGCACGGCACGGTGAAGGCGATCCTTGAGAATCCGCGGTACACGGGTTCGCCATCTACGGCCGGTGGCGGAAGGTCGAGGAGCTGCTCGATCCCGACGATGTGGCGGCGGGACACGTTGTGCGGTTCCGGCGTTCGCCGCAGTCGAAGATCGTACGGTCGCGTGAGCCGGCGCACCCCGCGATTGTGCCGGTGGACGTCTTCACACGGGTTCAGTTGGAGATCCGTGCGCGTCGAGGCGCGGACATGGCGGCGCGGGCGTCCCAGCCCCGGACGCGGGTCGGGCAGAGGGCGGCGTACCTCTTCAGAGGAACGATTTGCTGTGCGACGTGTGGGCGGAAGATGGAGGCGCTCGGCGCAAGCATGCGGTGTTCTACAGGTGTGCGGCGAGGACTCTGATCCCGGAATCGAGCGCAGCCTTCGGCCATCCACCTACCGTTTATGTCCGGGAGGATCAGCTCTCCCACGGCGTGAACGAATGGATCGCGGGCCTCTTCAGCCCCGACAATCTTGATGAGACTGTTGCGGTCCTCGTGGGCGCCGACGACCTCGAGGATCCTACGGAGGCGACGGAGCGAGCCTTCCGGAAACGGATTGCTGCAGCGGAAGCAAGTATGAATCGCCTCCAGCGGGCGCTGGAGGCTGGTTGGGATCCCGAGACGCTCACTGGCCAGTACAACGCGGCCGTGGCCGAGAAGAAGGCGGCTCTGGCGGGACTTGATGCGCTGGAGCCTGCCGAGCGTCTGAGCCCTGCGGATATCCGCGCGATGCTCGACGAGCTCGGCGCCATGAAGACGGTGTTGGATCACGCGGATCTGGCCGAGCTGTATGGCACCCTGGCCTTGGGAGTGTCCTATAACCACAAGACGCGGGTGGCTGATGTTTCCATCAATCCAACTCCGCGTGTGGTTAGCCTGCGGGTGTCCGAGGGCAGACACGTACCTTAACCACACGCCTCGACCTCCGCTCCGATAACGATGCGGCCGGCCGGACCCCGTAACCGCTGATTCCATCTGAGGCTGATCAGGGTGTCTTGATAGAGACCGAAACTCGTCCTCGTAGAGGGTTCAGGAACGGCCTCGTACACATCGGTTCGTGTCGATCACCATCCTCTCGCTTTGATTGAGGTGCGCAAGATGTGTGTCAGCGTTCGACCTCGTCGTTTGGCGCAACAGGCGCGTGGGTGTCGTGGCTGGCCAGTCGTCGCTGCTGTTGGAGCGCGAGGACCGCGCCGCTGGCGGTAGTTCGCTTGCGCTGGATCCTGGGCGTTCGAGGGCGGGATGAATATTGGTGACGTGCCATGCTGGTGGGGTGGAGGATGGGCTGATCGCGGAGCTTCGGTTGCCGTCGCCGGTTGTCGAGATCGGCGATGACCGGTTGAGGGCTGCGGGGGTGCGGGTTCTGCTGAAGCGAGACGATCTGATTCATCCGGAAGTGCCTGGCAACAAGTGGCGGAAGTTGAAGTACAACGTCGCGACTGCTCGGGAGCTGGGGTTCGAGACTCTGCTGACGTTCGGTGGGGCGTATTCGAATCACATCAGGGCGACTGCTGCGGTTGGGGCGTACTGCGGTTTCAGAACGATCGGCGTGATCCGGGGTGAAGAGCATCTGCCGCTCAACTCGTCACTTCAATACGCCGTCTCGCGCGGTATGCGGCTGATGTACATCGACCGGACGACATACCGGGCGAAGACCACGGATGTTGTGATCGAGGCGCTGCATGAGGAGTTTGGCGACTTCTATCTGATTCCCGAGGGCGGTAGCAATGCCGACGCGGTCCGGGGATGTGCAGAGTTGGCGGCGGAGCTGGATGCGTCGGTCGACGTTGTGTTCTGTGCGGTCGGCACCGGCGGGACGCTCGCAGGTGTGGCTGCCGGTTTGCGGACGGATCAGGTCGTGATCGGCGTTCCGGTCTTGAAGGGTGGCGCGTTCCTTGAGGGCGACATCGTTGGGCTGCAAGGGCAGGTGTACGGCGAACGAACCGGATCGTGGCGGCTTGAATGCGATTACCACTTTGGCGGCTACGCGAAGCGGACGGGTGAGCTTGGTGAGTTCATCGACGACTTCGAGGGGCGGCACGGTCTACGGCTGGACTGGGTGTACGAGGCGAAGATGATGTACGCGCTGTTCGACCAGGTCGCTCGCAACGCCTTTCCTCGAGGTACGACCGTCGTGGCCTTGATCAGCGGATCCGGCCAAGTTCCAGAAATTTGAGGTCAGATCTCCAGCCACTCGAGGTGCCAGTCGCCTGAGTTGACGTTGAAGTTCTTGCCGAAGCCGAGCCAGCGGCCGTTCATGCCTCGGGCTTGTGGGCTGACGACGAGTTGGATGGTTCCGTGGTAGACGGCACCGCGGTAGTAGCCGGTGGGTGCTGTCCGTTCTTTCCAGGTTCCGGTGGCGATCGCTCTGCTGACTGACAGGTCGAGCGTTAGTCGTGACTCGCCTTCCGCGGGATTGTTGGTGCCGTGGAGCCGTCCGCCGGTGTGGTTGAGGCGGATGGTGTGTTCGCCTTGCAGGTTGGCGTCGCGGCCGGAGGAGAAGTAGCTGTACCGCGAGAGCCAGAGTCCGTTGAGGTCGCCGCTTGTGGCTCGCGCTGTGTCGAGGTTCGAGTAGTCGGCCAGATCGATGACGAGGTCGGCGACGGAGCACTGGTAGAGCTCGGCCAGGCGGGCGAGGACGTCGAGAGATGGGGCGTAGCCGGTCGGTGCCGGCCACTGCTCCCAGTAGGAGAAGTTCTTGAAGGTCTTCGGGTCGTCCGGCCAGTGATGGTTCCAATGGTCGGCTGCGTCGCGCTGGCTCCAGTCGTGGGCGAGGCGGAACGCCACTCGGGGGTTCACGCCGTACCGGTCGGCGAAGGCGTCGGCGATCTCTACCCAGGTTGATCCCTGGGTGCGCAGTTCGATGGCCCAGCCTCGTCGCTGCTGGCGCAGACTGCTCGCCCTGGCGGGACGGGCGCCAGCGTTGATGCTCATGTGTCCTATGGTGGCATGACCTCCCCGTTGTGCGGGGAGTTTTGGGGTGAATGGTCACTGGCTGTCTCGGTGGTTCCTACGCGCTGCTGGCGGCAGATTCGGGGCACGGTCAGGGCGGCGGGTGAGCCCCGAGCGTGCGCCGGGTGGTGTGCGGTTCTCCTGCCCCGTCGCCCTGGCCGATCCAAGCGGTGGCTGTGATCGGAGGACGGGAAAGTGGATCTGACCAGGCAGAGCGGACGCGAATGGCCGGTGCTCCGTTCGGCGCAAGAACTGGACTGCGACGGGCGGAATCCCCGCACGGATGAACCGTGCTTCCTTGGCTATCACCAGGGTCCGCATCGGGACGCGATTGGCGAGGAGTGGCTCGACGACTGACCCGCGTGGGACAACCCGCTGACGTTGCGAAGCGTTGAGGACTGTGCATAGCTCATGCGTTGAACACGACCGAGATCGCCGGCGAACTGACCGCGGCGACAGGCCGGCCGATCGAGTACATGGAGAAGTCAGATGCGGACGGTGTAGGTGAGGATTCCGGGAATGGGCCGCGCGTCCGGGTGAGGATGCCGAGCAGGCGCCGGCGCTCTATCCGCAGGCAGCTCGTGTGCTGCACCGGATTGTTGTGCGACTGACATGGGCGAGGCGCGGAACCGGCGCTGCGTTGCAGTCGGGGGAGGAGGCATCATGAGCGGCGACGGCCTCGATCCGTGGGCGACCCTCGACGACCTGCTGGGCACAGAGGCGTTGCCTCACCACCCGACGGCCAGTGGCGTTGGACGACTGGCGTTCTACGGGCGGTGCTCGACCGAGGACAATCAGGATCCGAAGACGTCCAAGGCTTGGCAGATGGGGGAGGCGACGCGGTTCGTCGAGCCGCTTGGTGGCGTGGTGGTGGAGGAGTTCTTCGACATCGGGCAGTCGCGTTCGTTGCCGTGGGAACGACGGGACGAGGCCAATCGTGGGTTGCAGGCCTTGGAGAATCCCAATCGCGGATGGGACGGACTGGTTGTCGGTGAAGCGACTCGGTGCTGCTTCGGCAACCAGTTCAGCCTGACGTGGCCGAAGTTCGATCGGTACGGCGTATCGCTCTGGATCCCGAGTCTCGGTGGATGATTCGATGCCGAGAACACCGTGCACGACATGGCTATGACGATCACGGGCGGTCTGTCGAAGTCGGAACGGCAGCATGTGCAGCGTCGACTTCGAGCCGCAATGGCAGCTCAGGTCGTGATCGACGGCAAGCATCAGGACGGACGCGCGCCATACGGCTATCAGGTCATCGACGCAGGACCACACCCGAACCCGCGGAAGGCGCAGGAGGGCTACCGGCTGCGAGTCCTCGCCGTCGACGAGGTGGCGGCTCCAGTCGTCGAACGGATCTTCGCGCTGTACCTCGAAGGTGTCGGTCACAAGGGCATTGCCCAATTGCTGAATGCCCAGCACATCCCATGTCCGGCTGCTCACACTCCTCATCAGAACCGACATCGCGCAGGCGACGGCTGGCAGGGATCGACAGTCAGGGAGATCCTGTGCAATCCGCGCTACACGGGGTATGCGATCTACGGCAGGTGCCAGAAAGTCGAGGAACTGCTTGACCCGGATGACGTCGCGGCGGGCCACGTCGTCAGGTACAAGCGTTCGTCGGCGTCGAAGATCGTGCGACCCTGCCCATCCGGCGATCGTGTCGGTCGAGGACTTCACGCGAGTGCAGCTGGAGATGTCCGCGCGGGCTGGAGCGAATATGTCCGAGCGAGCGCGAGTAACAAGGACCCGCGTCGCGTCGTCGCACACCTACGTGCTGCGTAGGCGGATCCACTGCACGATCTGCGGGCGACGGATGGAGGGCTCGCACCGATCGCAGGCGACGTTCTACCGCTGTCGGGCCCGAAGCCTGGCTCCCGAGTCACCCGCGCTGCAGGACCATCCGGCGAACGTCTATCTGCGCGAGGACCACCTGACAGTCAAGATCAACTCGTGGATCGCCCGGTTGTTCGCCCCGGCGCACATCCGGCGCACTGTGGAGGAGTTGGCCGACGCCGACGAGCTGGCTGGCAGGATTGAGACCCAAGCGCAATCATTCCGGCGCTGCATCGCGGCCGCGGAGTCGACGATGGAGCGCCTGCGGCGGGCGATCGAGGTGGGCTGGGATCCGGAAACCCTCACCGAGCAATACAACGCGGCAGCGGCCGACAAGCGAGCTGCGGAAGTCGGTCTGAAGGTTGTCGATCCAGTGCCTCAACTGACCGCAGACGACATCCGCACGATGGTCACGCAGCTTGGTGACATGGCGAAGGCACTGGATCTCGCGGACCGCCACGATTTTGCCGAGCTGTACGAAGCCTTGGGCCTGACGATTGCTTATGACCACCGACTGCAGGTCGCGGAAGTATCGATTACTCCTGCCCTGCGTGGAGTTAAGAAGTGTGTCCGAGGGCAGACACGTACCTTAACGACACGCCTCGACCTAGCCTTCGATCCAGCCGGCCGAACCCCCTAACGGTTGATATGCCGCCGAGGCCATGCGTCGTCTGTCGATGATGAGCGAAAGCTCTTACTGGCAAGAGGTTCGTGGTTGGCCTCGGCCGGGCACGGCCGCCGGGGCTGGAAGGCAGCAGCGAGTTGGTGGCGGTGCGCCTCGCGGACCGGGAGCTCATGAGCGACTTGGTACGCACTTGACCGATACTGTTCCTGTGTTTAGTCTGCTGAACATGAGTTCAGTGGTTGACGATGGCGATCTGACGGCGAGGGCGAGTATCCGGAATGCCGCGCTGCGGCTGTTCGCGGAGCGTGGGCATGATGCCGTCACGCTGCGGGAGATCGCTGGGGTGGCGGGGGTGTCGCCGGCGCTGGTGGTGCATCATTTCGGTAGTAAGGACGGGTTGCGGGCCGCGGTGGACGAGTATGCGGGGCGGGCTTTTGACTCGCTGTTCGCGATGGACGAGCACGACCTGGTCGACGCGATGACCGGGGACAATTGGGTTTCGGTTGGGGAGATGTTCGCGCGCGCGTTCCCGCCGGGTTCGCCGTTGCCGGCGTACCTGCGTCGGCTGCTGCTGACCAACGACCCTGTGGGTGCGGCGTTGTTCGGGCGTTGGTTCGCCCAGACGCGCCGCCTGCTCGACACCATGGCCGACCTGGGTGCCACCCGACCCAGTGAGGACGTGGCGGTTCGCGCGGCGTTCCTGCTGGTCAACGATCTGGCGGTGCTGCTGTTGCGTAATCAGGTCGCGGCCGCGATCGGGGTCGACCCGCTCACGCCGGAGGGGATGTCCCGCTGGGCCAAGGAGGTCACTGCCGTCTACCAGCAAGGCGCCTTCGCCCCTGGGAAGGAGCAATCGTGACCGATGTCATCAACATCGGTGAACTGACCAAGACCTTTGGGAAGGTGCGCGCCCTCGACGGCCTCAATCTGATTGTTCGTCCGGGCGAGGTTCATGGCTTCCTCGGCCCGAATGGGGCGGGTAAGTCGACGACCATCCGGATCCTGCTCGGGCTGATGCGGGCCACCAGCGGTGACGTCGAGCTGTTCGGCGCCGATCCCTGGCGGGGCGCTCCCAGACTTCATGAGCGCCTTGCGTACGTCGCCGGCGATGTCGCGCTGTGGCCGGGCCTGACCGGCGGGCAGTGCCTCGACGTGATCGGTACGACGTACGGCGGTGTCGACCACATGCGCCGGGACCGGCTGATCGATCGCTTCGAACTCGATCCGACGAAGCGGATCCGGGACTACTCCAAGGGCAATCGGCAGAAGGTCGCCCTGGTGGCGGCGCTGTCCGCGGAGGCCGAGCTGCTCGTCCTCGACGAGCCCACGTCCGGGCTCGACCCGTTGATGGAGGAGGCGTTCCAGCAGTGTGTGCGCGAGCGGAGAGAGGCCGGTGTGACGGTGCTGCTGTCCAGTCACATCCTCGGTGAGGTCGAGGCGCTGGCCGATCGGGTGAGCATCATTCGTCGCGGCCGGACCGTCGCCACCGGCAGTCTCGCGGACCTGCGCCGTCATACTCGTACGACAGTGCACGTGGTGACCGGCACCGAACCCGAAGCGCTGGCCCGAGCCGCCGGGGTGGCCGACTGTGTGTCGGAACGGCTGGACGGGTACGTGGACAGTCGGTTCACGATCGACGCGGATCATCTGGATGCGACGATCGGTTTGCTGCACGCCGCGCGGATTCACACGCTGACGGTCACGCCTCCGAGCCTGGATGCGTTGTTCCTGCGCAACTACGGGGACGGTCTGGAGGTCGGCGAGAAGGTTGCCGAGGCCGCGCAATGAGCGCGGGTGGCCGGCAGGCGGTCCGGTGGCGACTCGGCTTGGCCGTCATGGCCGGGATCGTGTGGCGTACGCGTCGCCGCGGCATCCTGGTGTGGGTCATCGCGCTCATGGCAGGTATGGTCGGGACAGCCGCAGCGGTAGCTCGCATGTACAACACGCCGGCCAAGATTCAGACCTATGCCGAGGCGGTCACGTCCGGCAGTGCGCTGGCGGCGATCAACGGGCACGTCGAGGGGATCGACAGCCTGGGCGGGGTCGTTCAGGACGAGTTCGGGTTCCTGGCGTCGTTCCTGCTGCCGCTGCTGGGCATCGGGCTGGTGGTCGGCTCGACGCGGCGCGAGGAGGAGTCCGGCCGGCTGGAGACGACGCTCGGTGGCCGGATCGCGCGTTACCAGCCGACGCTGGCGGCGCTCGCGGTCGCGACGGCGGCGATCCTCGCGACTGCGGTGTTGTTCGCGGGCGGGCTTGTGCTCGTGGGAGTGCAGGCGTCCGGGGCGATCTTGTACGGCGCGGCCCTCGGCGGGCTGGCGTTCGTGTTCGCCGGCTTCGCCGCGTTGGTGGCGCAGCTCGTGCTGCACTCGCGTGGGGTCTATCTCTGGAGCCTGACCGTGCTGGCCGCCGCGTATGTGCTGCGGGGGATCGGTGACGCGACCAAGACTGGATTGACATGGTTGACGTGGCTGTCTCCGCTTGGCTGGGCGGAGAAGACTGCGCCGTTCGGGGGCCAGCGGTGGTGGGTGCTCGCGATGCCGTTCGCCGTCGGAGTCGTGCTGGGTGGTGCGGCGGTGTGGCTGGCTGCCCGCCGCGACGTCGGCAGCGCCCTCCTGCGGGGACGCGTCGGACCTGCGCGGGCGACCTGGCTGCAGCGGCGGCCGGTCGGCCTCGCGCTCTGGATCCACCGCCCGGCGGCGCTCGGCTGGCTGGCCGGCGGCATCCTGCTGACCGCGATGATGGGCTCCCTGGTCAAGCAGTTGCTCGGCGCCATGGCCGGAAACCCCGCGTTGGCCGAGTCCATGGGAATCCAGGGCGGCCGCCCGGTGGACGGCTTCGTCGCCGCGACGCAGTTGTATCTCGCGGTCGTCGCCGGGGGATACGTCATCCAGGCGATCGGCACCCTCCGTGCCGAGGA